>JBHHXL010000027.1:0-23738 GCA_046757065.1 Anaerolineae bacterium | reverse complement strand
GTGTGCTACAAAACCCCATAAAAGCTCAAAGAGCCCCATTTGTTTGACAATCGATCTGGTCTGGGGCAACATGAACATCACGTTCCGATGACGGAACGTGATGTTTTTCATTTGACGGCTTTATGAAACGTTGTGGGAGGCGCACCGTGACAAGCCAGGATATGCCCCGCCCGGTCCAGGTGAACATCGAACTGCCGGCCGATCTGGAAGCTGTTTATGCCAACTTTGCCCTTATTTCCCATTCGCCCTCCGAGGTGATCATTGATTTTGCCCGTCTTATGCCCAATGTACCCAAGGCCAAAATCTATGCCCGCATCGTGATGACGCCTATGAACGTCAAGCTTTTGCACAGGGCGCTATCTGACAATATCGAAAAGTTTGAAGCCAAGTATGGCGAAATCAAGGTGGCCGACACCAGTTTTGAATCATCGAAACCGATGGGCTTCAAGCAAGGCTAGAATCACCTTTTGGGGGAAGGAGCGCGATGTGGAAAACCTGCAAGCAATCATCGAGACCATTAACGATGCGTTTGAAGCCAAGAATACCATCCGGGACAAAACCCTCAGCCGCTCGCGGCAACTGGTGCGCCATTGCGCCAACGCCATCCGGGCCATTCACCGGGGCCATTGGGAAGATGCAGACACATTGCTGGCCACCGCGCGCGAAGCTGCCACCGAAATGATCGAAGAGGTCAGCGCCTACCCGGACCTGTACTTCGCCGGATACACCCAGGATGCCTTGAAAGAACTGGCCGAGGCTCACCTCACCCTGGCTTTGGTCACGGACCAGGCCCTGCCTGCCCCTGAATCGCTGGCGGTTGAATACCCGGCCTATCTCAACGGTTTGGCGGAAGCGATGGGCGAGCTTCGCCGCTTTTCGCTGGATGCCCTCAGACGGGGCGACGTGGCGACCAGCGAGCACCTGTTGCAGAAGATGGACGATGTCTATAGCTGGCTGATCACCGTGGATTTTCCCGGCGCTATCACCGGCGGCCTGCGGCGCAACACCGATATGGTTCGCGGCGTATTGGAACGCACCCGTGGCGATGTGACGACCGCCACCCGCCAGGAAGCGATGAAAGCCATGTTGAGCGAGTTCGAGCGAGGACTTCAATCTTAAATTCGCCGTCAAATTCACCCCCGTCAAAGCCCCTCCCGCTCATCCGCGCCAGCGAGTTGAGCCAATACGCCTTTTGCCGCAAAGCCTGGTGGTTGGGCACGGTTCAGGCGATTCCGGCCCAAACTCTCGAACCGCTTGAACGCGGCCAACGTTACCACCGGCAACACGGGGCGAAGGTGGCGCGGGCCTGGCAAAAGCGAAGGGCCGGCCTGATTTTGATGATCGCCGGTGGCTGCCTGCTGCTAATGGCCCTGCTTGGCACCTGGATTGGAGGGCTGCTGTGACCGCCGCCAGGGCCGGTCGCCGGCCTGGATTGGCAGGAGCAGGATGATCGTCTCCTGTTTGTGGGCGGCGGCGTTAGTGTTGATGGGCCTGGGCTGGCGACTGTGGCGGCAAAGTCGAAGCGAGCGGCGGGAAAGCGGTCTACCACAGGGACGCCTGATTTACGCCGATACCGGCTCCTGGCGTCCTGTCCGTCGCCCCTTGTTTTCGCCCCGCTACAACCTGACCGGCAAACCCGATTACGTGCTGGAAACCGGGGCCGGCCTCATCCCTGTCGAGGTCAAATCGGCCGCCGGCCCGGCGGTGCCGCATCTGGGCCACCTGCTGCAATTGGCGGCCTATTGTCTGCTGGTTGAAGAAACGAGCGGGCGCACGCCGGCCCACGGCCTGCTTCAATACCAGGACAGGCTCTTCGAGGTAGATTTCAGCCGGGAACTTCGTCAGGAATTGCTGGAAACGATGGCCGCCATCCGCGCCGACCGCGAGCTCGAAGTGGTCGCCCGTAGCCATCGCAGCGAGGCCAGGTGCAGGCGTTGTGGGTTCAAAGCGGTGTGCGACGAGGCATTGTCCTAAACTTCAGCCGCCCCCTGAATCATTTGGGCCACCACCAGGGTCACATCATCGTGGTGGGGGACCGGGCCGGTGAAACGGCGCATCTCGCGGACGAGGTGGTTGGCCACGGATTGAGCGCCGCGTTTGGCGGAAGCCGAGCGCAAGGCCACTTCCAGGCGTTCAAACCCGAACATATCGCCCGCGCGATTCCGGGCCTCGACCAGGCCGTCTGAGATGAACACCACGGTGTCTCCGGGGGCAAGCTGGCGGGAAACCTCAGCGTAGGGGTCGTCGTTCGCAACCGTGCCCAGGGGGAGCCCCCCAACTTCGATCCACTCCAGCCGCCCGTCGGCCCGGCGCAGCAACGGTTCGATCCCGCCGGCGTTAGCCACCAGGAGGTGACCATCTTGCTGGAGCACGGCGTAGCAAAGCGCCGTGTTTTGGTTCTTGCCGGTATAGGGTAAAATGACCCGGTTCACCAGCGAAAGCAATGGCGAGGGGCGCGGAGCCGTCGCCACGGCCCCGGCCAGGGCAATCACCGAACCGCTCATCAGCAACGCGGCGGCCATCCCTTTGCCGGTAACATCCCCCACGGCCACGGCCAACCGCTCAAAGCCCAACGGATGAAAGCTGAAAAAATCTCCGCCGACTTCCTGAGCCGGGATGGAAAAACCGGACAGGTCCCAGCCGAAGAATTCGGGCGCTTGCTTCGGAAGCATAGCCTTCTGGGTGGCCCGGGCCAGCTCGATCTCTTGTTGCCAGCGCGTTTGCTCGGCCAGGGCGCGATGCAAACGGCTGTTCTCCACGGCAACCGTCACCCGATAGCCCAGGTCACGGAAGACGGCGACGTCATCGCTGTTGTAGAAATCTTTCGACTTTTTCGGCCCGAAGGCATAGATACCGACCAACCTCTCGCCCGCCACCAGGGGCAGGGCTATTTCAATATTCCGCGCGCGCAGCGGTTCCGTCACCGGATCAACCTTCCGCAAGGCGAACGCGCCGTCGGTTGCCAGCAATCGCTCCACCAGCGGCCCATTCGCCGGCAGTGACCAGGAGTCATCGCCCTCGGAGTTATAAGCCACAAACCGGTTCGTTTCGCCATCAAGCATAAACAGATATGCCCCGGAAATGGAAAGCTGTTCGGGGACCTCGTAGATCAAGAATCTGGCCAGGTCTTCATATGCCACGATGGCGCCCAGCTTCTGATTAAGCCGGTGCGTGAATTGCCGGATGCTCAACCTGTCCTGGTAGAAGAGGCGATTAACCAGGCGTTGAATGCGCTGGCGGGCCGGATTGAAGAGGGCCGCCGCGCCCATCGTCGAGAAAAAGATGATCGTTGCTTTGTCCCGGTTGGCATCGCCCGTTAACACCCGAAACGCAAAACTAAGCAATCCAACCAGACCGAGGTAGGTGGAGATCAACAAGGCGCTGAGCAAGGTGTAAACCAGCGAGCGGTGAATGACCACATCGATATCGAACAGGCGATAGCGAGTTATGGCGAAGGTAAAGGCAATGGGAACCAAAACCACGGCCGAGATCGACCATTCGAGGGGCAGCAAGGGCGGTTGGCCAAAGGTCGAAGGCAGGGCGGTAAAGATCAGCCAGGGCACGGCGCTGACCGTTCCGCCCCAAATGATCCATCGAATCTGGCCTCGCATCTCAGCGCCGGAGGTCGCCCGGCGATAGGTCCGTATCAGGCGGCCAATACCAATGAGCAAATAGGCAATCCCCACTACATAGTAAGCGCGTTGCACGTTTGCCAGCTTATCCAGTGGCGAACCCGGCGTGAGCAGCAGCGTACTGAGGCCAACCAAGGGGCTGAAAAGATGGATAAGCCAGGGCAAACGCGGAAATCGATCCAGCCAGGCGCTGCGCTCCGGAAAGATGAAGAAAACGTGAACCACCAGGCTAAAGAAGAACCAGAAGGAAACAACATCGATGAAGCTCCACAGCCAGAAAAGGCCGATTGACGCGTTCAGCCCCAACGGCGGCACGGCATTGTTCAGCAAATTGGCCGTTTCCGCCAGAAAACACAGGGCGGTCAGCACAGCGATAAAATCCGCGCGACGGCTGAAAAACATCAGCGCGGCCACCCCGGCGAAGGCCGCCGCCGGCAGCAAGATGTTCCAGCTACGCAACACTATGCGCCACAACGGCACGCGTTCCAGCGTGACCGGCACATCCAGAGTTATTGGGCCACGTTGGACGGTATAGGTCCGCATCGAGGGGGTTGTTTCGGCGTTGAAGTTCAGATCGCCTATCGGGAAGGAAGCGTTTATCCAGGCTTCAACCGAACGACCATCGACGGCCACGAGCTGATCGCCGGGGCGAAGCGGGCCATCCGGGGGAGACCCCGGCCGGACGCGAACCGGCCCCAGAACCGAAGGGTTGTAATTATCCAGGGGTTGGGTCAGGATCAGGACGGCCAGGTAGCTAACATAACCAAGCACCACGCCGCCCAAAACGAGAAAAAGCCAGCGCAGCGACCGCGGATAACCGCCAGTGCTATCGGGAGTTGCAGGTTGTAAGTTTACCATAACGACGGGGGTTGGCCGAAATGTCTACGACGCTTCTTCAGACGCCTCCTTAATGTTATCACCGTCTTGGTTGAGGGTCAATAGTACCCGTTTCTGAAAAACGGTGTGTGCGCCGGCGATTACAGGCGCGGTACCAGCCAGGCTTCGATGTCGTTGAAGATTTCCTCATAGCTGGGCTCGTTGAAAATCTCGTGGTAGAGGCCCGGGTATGCCAGATAGCGTTTGTCCTCCAGCCCGATTCGCTCGTAGAAATCGTGGCTACCAGCCGGATCGGTCAGGGCGTCCCGCTCGCCGTGGAGGAGCAGCGCCGGCAGGGAAAGAGTGACCGCCTCCTCCAGGGTCCAGGCCGCCGCCAGGAGATACTCACGGTAAAAACGAGCCGTGACCCGGTCGTGGACAAGGGGATCGGCCACATAGGCGTCGATCACGGCCTGATCGTGGCAGAGGGCGCTGACCTTCAGGCCGGTTTGCAGCGAGAAGTCAGGGTAAAGGGCGGACATCATCTTACCGAGCATCACCTTCCAAAATGGCGGATGAATGGTTTCGCGCAGGGCGGCCCCAGAGGTGATGACGCTGGCCAGGCCATCGGGGTGGTGCAAGGCGTAATGGAGCGTAATCAGCCCCCCCAGGCTGTGCCCCAACAAAAAAATCGGCACGTCGGGTGTTTCTTGATGGGCAAAATCGATCAGAACCTGGACGTCGTGGTGATAATCGCTGAACTGATTGATGTGGCCTCGCTTGCCGGCGCTGCGCCCGTGCCCCCGCAGGTCCACGGCAAACACGCTAAACAGCCGCCGGGAGAAGTGCTGCCCCAGCCGCTCGTAGCGACCACTATGCTCGCCAAGGCCGTGGACGACGGCCAGGGCGGCCCGTGGCGACTGCGGAGAAGTCCACCAACGACAGAAAAGGGATATGCCATCGGCGGTTGTTAAACCGGTAGATGCAGGATTATCTGCAACAGGGTCATCTTCCATTTAAGAAAGCGCCTCCAAATCACAAGTGCATAGGTCGGGAAAGAGATATTGGCCTAGTTTAGCATGAAGGCCATTTCCCCACAAGCAATCTCAGCGAATACAGGCCAAATTCGTTTGACTTTTCATATCAATCCTCGTAAAATATCGAGAACTTTACGGTAACTATAAAGCCCTATGATCTCCATCGCCTCACTGTTGCCTAAACCTCCACATTTGCCTGATGCCGGGGTAATTACAGCGCGACTCAAATTAGATAAAGTTATTTGATTTCCTGGGAGAAGACTATGTCAAACCAAAACCGTTGGGCGCCACTGGTTATTGTTATTTTGCTTGTCTGCCTGGGAGGGACCTGCTTAGTCGGCATATTCGGCGGTGACGCCATTCTGACGAGATTTGGTGGGGAGGAGGACATTGCGGTCGAGGCCAATGATGACCAGCCGGATACGGCTGCGCCGGATGATAGTTCCTCCGATACCGGCCAGTCATCCTCTACCGAAGATTCTTCCTCAGACACAGACACAACCGAATCCGCCGAGCTAAACCCCCCGCCGGCCAGGGCGGGCGAGCAAATCCTGTCTTTGCCCGGCGGCGACCCGCCGACCCTGGACCCACACCTCAGCGGGGACGCGACCTCGGCGGAATATGTGGTGGAGCTTTATAGCGGTCTGGTGGCCTATGACCCCGATTTGAACCTGGTGCCCGACCTGGCCGAAAGCTGGGACGTTTCCGATGACGGCACCGTTTACACTTTCCACCTCCGTGAAAACGCCAGATTCCACAACACCAAGCCGGTGCGAGCGCAGGATTTCAAGTGGTCTCTTGAGCGGGCTTGTGATTTTCGAACCGGCTCCTCGACAGCCGATACCTATCTGGGCGATATTATCGGCTGCCGGGAAAAGCTGCGAGGCCGCGCCGATGAAGTGGAAGGCGTGCAGGTGGTTGACGACTACACCCTGCAAATTACCATCGATGCTCCCAGGCCCTACTTCCTGGCAAAAATGACTTACCCCACGGCTTACGTGCTGGATCAGGAGAACATCGAGCGCGGCGGCCGGACCTGGACGGACCAGCCCAACGGCACCGGCCCCTACAAGCTGGAAGAGTTCGAATTCGGCCAGGGGATTGTTCTGACTAAGAACGAAGACTATTACCGCGATCCGCAACCCCAAATTGACCGCATCAATTTTATACTGACCGGCGGCGCAATGATCGGCTACGAGAACGGCGACGTGGATATGACGCCGGTCGGCATCAACGATATTGAGCGCGTGACAGACCCTAACAACGAGCTAAATCGAGACCTGGTGCTGGTTCCCACCTTGAGCACCTTCTACATCGGATTTAACGTGCACCAACCTCCCTTTGACGATCCGTTGGTCCGCCAGGCATTTAACCTGGCCTTGGATCGGGCAAAAATCATCAACGTCGTCTACAAGGAAACCGTGCCGGTCGCCAACGGCATTGTGCCGCCAGGGATGCCCAACTACGACAACTCCAATTTGCAGGGCTTTGAGTATGATCCCGACCGGGCCCTGGAGTTGATCGAACAGTCCTCCTACGGGGATGTCAGCGAATTTCCGGACATCACCCTTTACACCAGCGGCGTCGGCGGCTCGACGGGCCGCATCATCGAAGCGATCACCGCCTCCTACCAGGAAACCCTGGGAGTCGAGGTTTCCATCCAGCAAACCGATTGGCCCACGTTCTTGAGTGACTTGAATCAAGACCAGAATCCATACCAGATGTACAACCTGGGTTGGATCGCCGATTATCCCGATCCCCAAAATTTCCTGGAGATTCTGTTCCATAGCGAGAGTAAGCAAAACCACACCGGCTACAGCAACCCGGAAGTGGACGCGCTCCTGGATCAGGCCGCGGTAGAGCAGGACCCGGAAAAGCGTGAAATGCTTTACCAGCAGGCAGAACAGATCATCATTAACGACGCGCCGTGGGTTCCGCTGAATTACAGCGTAGAATACTGGCTCATCCGCCCGCATGTGAAAAACCTGCGTATACCGCCCATCGTCGTTCCCAAGTTCCAGTATGCCTACATCGCCGACGAATAGCAGGATTCAATAAACACCAGGATGCCATAACACGATGCTGGCTTACGCCGTTCGCCGCTTGCTCTGGGTTCCGTTTCTGCTAGCTGTGGTGGTTTTTATCACCTTTACTCTGGGATATTACGGGCCAGGCGGTCCGGAAGTTGTCTTCCTGGGGCAACGCTACGATCCGGAAATCGCGGCGCTCATTCGAGCCGAATGGGGCCTCGATGACCCCTTTAGCGCGCAGTACCTGCGCTATCTCAGAAACTACGCCTCGTTCAACTTTGGCGAGTCGCTGGTCAAGTTTCCGGGGCAGCCGGTGGCGCGACTCATCGCCCAGCGGTTGCAGGTGACCATCCAACTGAACATCGCCGCCGCGCTGATTGGCGTTCCCCTGGGCATCGGCCTGGGGGTCGTGGCCGCCGTCTATCGAGGCTCGTGGGTGGATCGTTCGGTGGTGTTTTCGACCGTGCTGTTTGGCGCGATTCCCGTGTTCGTGTCCATCCCAATCTTGCGCTTCATCTTTGTGCTGAAGTTGGACCTGTTGCCGGTGTCGGGCTGGGATGGCATCTTCAGCGCCAGCGCCATTTTACCCATCCTGGTTTTATCCATTGGTTCGCTGGCGGGTTGGGCGCGGCAAACGCGGGCCGGGATGCTGGAAGTGCTGCGCTCCGACTACATCCGCACGGCGCGGGCCAAAGGGCTGGCCGAATCCAGCGTCTTGCTCTTCCACGCCCTGCGCAATGCCTTCATTCCGTTGTTGACCTTCCTGGGCTTTTTGCTGGGCGGGCTGGTTGAAGGCACGCTTCTGACCGAAACGCTGTTTGGCATTCCGGGTATGGGCCAGCTTTTCTTCGAGGCCCTGAGCGCCCGGGATTATCCCATCATCCTGGCCGTAACGGTTTTAGTCGCCATCACCTTTACCCTGGCCAATCTCTGGGTTGATTTGATGTACGGGCTGGTTGATCCCCGTATCCGAACGTCGTAAAGGAATATGACCACAACCACGATAGCGCCCGCCAGTTTACAACCAAAGCGAGACAAACCACGCACCCTGTGGGGCGATGTGTGGTGGCGACTGCGCCGCAATCGCTTTGCGATGTTTGGCCTGGCGGTGGCCGTCGTCATGTACCTGACGGCCATCTTCGCCCCCTGGATCGCGCCTTTCCGCTTCGACGAGATCGATCTGGACAATGTGCGGGCCAGACCCAGCCGCGAGCATTTGCTGGGCACCGATGAACTGGGGCGCGATGTCTTCAGCCGCATCGTTTGGGCAGCCCAGTCGGCGGCTTTTGTCTCGATTTCGGTGACGCTGTTCGGGTTATTTATGGGCGTCAGTATGGGGGTGCTGGCCGGCTATTTCGGGGGCTGGGTCGATACCCTCATTATGCGCGTGGGGGATATACTTTTTGCTTTTCCCGGCTTGTTGTTCGTCTTTTTCATTGCTGCCACCATCAAGCCAACGCTGTTGCAATGGGTCAAAGACCTGGGCTTTAGCGATTTTGCCCGTTCCGGTTACGTCGATTATCTGGTGGTAATCATTGCCCTGGGCCTGGTCGGCTGGCCGGGCCTGGCTCGCCTGATTCGCGGGCAATACTTGTCGCTCAAGCAGCGAGATTTCGTGCTGGCCGCCGAGGCCATTGGCGTCTCGAGCTGGCGCATCGCCCTGCGCCACCTGCTACCCAACGCTATGCCCCCGGTGCTGATCGCCGTCTCAGCCGGTATCGGCGGCATTATTATGTCTGAATCGACGCTCAGCTTCTTGGGCATTGGCCTACAACCGCCCAACCCAAGCTGGGGAGGTATGCTCTTCCAGTATAGCGGCTACTGGCGACAATCGCTGTGGCCGCTGTTGTTCATCCCGGGGGTCATTCTGGTGACGATCATCCTGGCCTTCAATTTCCTGGGAGACGGCCTGAACGACGCCCTGAATCCGCAACTTGATTGATGATTGATTGGTTGACTGGTTGATTAGTTGATCGGTTAACTGGTTAACCAGTACCCAATTAACCAGTCAACCAGTTCACCAGTTCACCAGTCAACCGATTAACCAGTTCACCAGTCAACCAACACCCAAATCCAAACACCGAGGGAGGTCTATATGGCAAAGTTGCTGGAAGTCAAAGGGTTGCGCACCCAATTTTTCACTCAGGACGGTGTCGTCAACGCCGTTAACGGGATTTCTTACGTTTTGAATGAAGGGGAGACGTTGGGGATTGTCGGCGAAAGCGGCTGCGGCAAAAGCGTGGGCGTCATGTCTCTGATAAAATTGATTCCTTCGCCGCCCGGCAAGATCGTCGGCGGCGAGGTATCCTTCGAAGGTCGGGACCTGCTGCAGCTGGATGACAATGAAATTCGCTCCATCCGGGGCAACAAGATTGCGATGATCTTCCAGGACCCGATGACCTCGCTCAACCCGGTCTTGACCATCAACCGCCAGATCAGCGAGGCGCTGGAATTGCACCGGGGGATGGACCGGGGGCAGGCCCGCCAGCGCACCATCGAATTGCTGGAGATGGTGGGCATCCCCTCCGCCGCCGAGCGCATTGACGATTACCCCCACCAGTTCTCCGGAGGCATGCGCCAGCGGGTGATGATCGCGATGGGCCTGTCCTGTAACCCGCAACTGCTCATCGCTGACGAGCCGACGACGGCCCTGGACGTCACCATCCAGGCCCAGATCGTCGATCTGGTCAAGAAGTTGCGCGACGAGATCGGCATGGCCATCATCTGGATCACCCACGACCTGGGCGTAGCCGCCGGCCTGGCCGACCGGATGATCGTCATGTACGCCGGGTACATCGTCGAAGAAGCCCCGGTCAAAGAACTTTACGGCAACCCCCGGCATCCTTACACAGTGGCCCTGCTGAATTCGCTTCCTCGCCTGGACGAAACTCGCCCGGAGAAATTGGAATCCATTGAAGGGCTCCCTCCCGATTTGATCGCTTTGCCGCAAGGCTGCCCATTCTACGCTCGTTGCCGCTACCGCATTGACAAGTGCTTAACCGAAAACCCATCGCTGGAGACGGTCGGCATCGATCACGAAATCGCCTGCTGGGTAGACATCGCCACCGCCGAGCCGACGACCGACCATCCTTGGGTCGAAGAAGTAGTTTAGTGATCAAAGTAACTTTCCACTTTTTGCAGGATGTTTCTTGGGAGCCGGACAGGCACTACAGGAGGAAAGCGTATGACATCCAACGGACACAATAAAACTCTGGTCAGTATAAAAGATCTGAAAATGTATTTCCCGATCACCCAGGGGATTGTATTCCAGCGACACGTCGGGGATGTGAAGGCCGTTGACGGTTTAACCTTCGACATTATCCAGGGGGAAACGCTGGGACTGGTCGGCGAATCGGGGTGCGGCAAGAGCACCACCGGCCGGGCCATTTTGCAGCTATATCGCCCCACGGAGGGACAGGTCTTCTTTGAAGGGGAAGACCTGACCCGGCTGAAGGGCGAAAACCTGCGCAAAATGCGCCGCCGAATGCAGATGATCTTCCAGGACCCTTACGCCTCGCTGAACCCGCGTATGACCGTCGGCAGCATCATCAGCGAGCCGCTTGAGGTCCACGGCCTGATGAAAAGCAGCGAGCGGCGCGAGAAAGTGCAGGATTTGCTGAGGATTGTGGGCCTTAACCCCTATTTTGTCAACCGTTACCCGCACGAGTTCTCCGGCGGCCAGCGCCAGCGCATCGGCGTGGCCCGCGCCCTGGCCGTCAACCCCGACTTCATCGTCGCCGATGAGCCGATTTCGGCCTTAGACGTTTCCATTCAGGCTCAGGTCATTAACCTGCTGGAAGACTTGCAGGGGGAGTTCGGCCTGACCTACCTGTTTATCGCTCACGATTTGAGCGTGGTCCGGCATATCAGCGACCGCATTGCGGTCATGTACCTGGGCAAAATCGTGGAATTGACCGACCGTGATGTGCTTTACCGCAATCCGATGCACCCTTACACGCAGGCATTGCTGTCGGCGGTACCGATTCCAGACCCGATCATCGAGGAGAAACGGCAACGCATCATCCTGGAGGGGGATGTGCCCAGCCCCGTCAACCCGCCGCAAGGCTGCAACTTCAACACCCGCTGCCCCCGGGTGATGGATGTTTGCTACGAGGTCGAACCCGAATTTGTGGAGCACGAGGCGGGACATTGGGCGGCCTGCCATCTGTATTAGCTGGTTGACTGGTTACTCGTTACCGGTTGACCAGTTGACCAGTTAACCAGTTAACCAACTTCGCTTGACTGGCATAATATGGCGTGGTATACTGGGCCTTGCGTCAGAAGTTTGATTTTGACCGCCTCCGGGTATTGCCCCTCGCCTTTTTGCTCGTAACATCAGTGGCAGAAGCCCTAGAAAGGCGTCCTTTGTTCGTCAACGAGGTAAGCAATAAATCCTTTTGCTTGCCAGGGTTCATCTCGCCAATGGTGGTTCCCTTCATCAGGAAGATGCACGCTTGCCTGCATTTGGCGTGCCTGGCTGCCTGGTGGTCAATTGTCCTGAAAGGAGGTGATGAGCTGCCTGTCTTCTTACCCTCTGCCCTTAAAGACCGTAAAGAAGGGCATCCCCTGTTTCCAAAACTCTACATTTTTAATTTCTCTACCATGAGAGGAGGAGAAAACAATTATGTTTTCTAAACGAACGGCGTTGCTGCTGTTCTCTGTAACCGTGCTGTTAACCTTGTTGGCCGCGCAATGCGGCGCTCAGCCGACCCCGGAAACGATCACCGTCGTCGAAACCGTGGTGGTCGAAAAAGAGGTTCAAGGCGAAACCGTGACCGTCGTGGAGACGGTCGTCGTTGAAAAAGAGGTCGAGAAGGTCGTCGAGAAGGAAGTGGAGAAGATCGTCGAGGTTGAGGTTGAGGCCGGCGCCCTGCCCCGCGAGAGCACCCTCTACTGGAACTTCGGCGCGGGCGACGTGCCCACCCTCGATCCCTCCCTGGCCACCGACACCAGCTCCATCCAGGTCGGCATCGAGCTCTTTGTGGGCCTGACCCGCCTGGATGAGGTCACCGGCGCGGTAGCGCCCGGTATGGCCACCGATTGGGAAGTGTCCGATGACGGCCTGGTTTACACCTTCCACCTGCGCGACGACGTGCCCTGGGTCTTCTACAATAACGTCACCGGCCAGGTCGAGCAGGTCCTCGACGATGCCGGGGAACCGCGTATGGTCAACGCCAACGACTTCGTCTACGGCATCAAGCGCACCCTGGATCCGGCCACCGGTTCCAGCTACTCCTACGTCAACTGGCTGATTGAGAACGCCGGCCCGGTCAACGGTGAAAACGGCGAGGACGATCCCCTCTTCGGGCAGGTCGATGAGATTGCCGTGGAAGCCGTGGACGATTTCACCCTCCAGATCACCCTGAACCAGGCGGCCAGCTTCTTCCCCTCCATCGCCAGCATGTGGATTAACTGGCCCCAGCCGCAGTGGCTGATCGAAGAAAAGGGCGACCGCTGGATTGAGGCCGGGATCATGCAAAGCTACGGCCCCTATGCCCTGAAGGAATGGGTCCACGACTCTGAGATGGTCATCATCGCCAACCCCTTCTGGCCCGGCACGGACGCCGTGCCCCAGCCCTCCATCCAGTTCGTCCACTTCGATATGCTGGACAGCTCCCCGGCCTTCGCCAACTACGAAGCCGGTCTGTTGGACCGCGCCGGCGTGCCGTTGCCCGAGTTGGACCGGGTCAAGGCCGACCCGACTCTCTCCCAGGAGCTGAGCATCGGCGGTATCCGCTGTACCTACTACTACGGCTTTAACGTCACCAAGCCGCCCTTCGACGATGTAAACGTGCGCAAAGCCTTCTCCTGGGCGCTGGACCGCACGGCCCTGGTCGAGAACGTGACCAAGGGCGGCCAGGAACCGGCCCGCTGGTTCTCCCGCCCCGGCCTGACCGCCGCGCCCGACCCGGCCCAGGGTGACGACTTCGGCCCGCCGGTCACGGCCGACGTGGCTATGGCCCAGGACTTCCTGGCCGCTTCCTCCTACGGCGGCCCCGAAAACCTGCCCGAGATCAACCTGATGGTCAACCAGGTCGAAGGCCACATCCGCATCGCCGAGGCCATCCAGCAGATGTGGAAGGAAAACCTGGGCGTAGAGAACGTCAACCTTTCCGTGCAGGAGTGGAAAGTCTTCCTGCAAACCCTGACCGAGGACCCGCCCCAGGTCTTCCGCCTGGGTTGGTGCGATGACTACCCGGATGCCAGCAACTTTGCCCGCGACGTCTTCCGCTCCGACTCCGGCAACAACCACACCGAGTGGATCAATGAGACGTTCGATGAGTTGGTAGACCAGGCCGCCTTCGAGACCGACCTGGCAACCCGCCACGACCTGTACGTCGAGGCCGAGCGGATCCTGGTTGAGGAAGATGCGGCCATCATCCCTATCTACTGGTACACCGCCGTGGAAGTCACCAAGCCCTATATCAGCCGCACCTACGGCAAGGGCGGCCAGCAAGCCTTCGAGAAATGGTCGATTAACGCCTCAATGCTGCCGTAAGTAACACCGCTTTTCAGGATGGAGCCTCCCAGGGGAGGCTCCATCTTCGTCTGGATTCATCGAAATCATCGTTGGTTTTTCAAATCAAGCATTTTGCTAACGGACACGCCCTGGATTTGACACAAATATGCCGGTCAGGCTTCGTCCATTCGGGCCATTCGTGATGATCTACACCTGCGCGGCCTCAAATAGCCAGCGTGTCCGTTAGCAAGATCAAACATCAAAAGGAGGAAGCATGGCCCGTTACATCACACGCCGGCTGTTGTGGTTGATTGTGGTTGTTTTTTTCGTTTCGTTGATCACCTTCGGCCTGGCCCACGCCGTGCCGGGGGGTCCGTTCGACGCCGAGAAGAAGCTGCCTGCTGCCATCCTGAAAAACCTGGAGGCGAAGTACAACCTCGACGCGCCGATCTGGAAGCAATATGTCGATTATGTGGCCGACATCACCGTTCCTCGCGTCATCAGCGGCCAGCCCAGCGACTCCCTCCTGGACAATTACCTGATCAACATCCCCCTGGGAGAGAGCTTCACCTTCCAATGGATGAATTTTGGCCCCTCCTTTGTCAACCGCGCCCGGACCGTGAACGACATTTTCCGCGATAACCTGCCCATTTCGTTTGAGCTGGGCGTCTATTCACTGCTGGTAGCCATTGTCATCGGGCTGCCCCTGGGGGTCCTGGCCGCTTTGAAGCAGAACACCTTGTGGGATTACAGCGGTATGGCCGTCGCCATCTTCGGCGTGTCCGTGCCGGTCATCGTCCTGGGGCCGTTTTTGATCTGGATTTTTGCCGTCGAGTTGGGCTGGTTCTTGCCGACCGGTTGGGGCACCTGGCAGCAGAACGTGCTGCCGTCCATCGCTCTGGGGACCGGCAGCTCGGCCATCATCGCCCGCCTGACCCGGGCCAGCCTGCTGCAAGTGGTTCGCGAGGACTACATCCGCACCGCCCGGGCCAAGGGGCTGATGGAGCGCGTCATTATCATCCGGCACGCGCTGCGCAACTCGATGATCCCGGTGGTAACCATCCTCGGCCCGCTTTTTGCGGCGTTGGTAACCGGCACCTTTGTCACCGAAACGATCTTTGGCATCCCCGGTATGGGGCGCTTCTTCGTGACCAGCATCACCAACCGCGATTATCCCGTCATCGTCGGCACGATTTTGCTGTACGCGGTTGTCCTGGTGCTGGCCAACTTACTGGTGGATATTATTTACGCCTGGCTGGATCCACGCATTCGGTACACGTAGAACGTGCTGCGTGTTGCGCCAGATTGGTTCAATCTTGGAGATTGAACCAATCTAATCAAAAAAGAGGAGAGAGCACATGGCCGTAAAACAACAGGTGGTTCCGGGAGCGGTGCCGGTCCGCCGCCGCGAGTCCAGTTTGTGGGGCGACGCCTGGATCCGGCTGCGCAAGAACAGAGCGGCGCTCATTGGCGGGGGGATTATTATCTTAACTTTCCTGATCGCCATCTTCGCCGATACCGCCGTCTTCACTTTGTTCACCGGGCAAGACCCAACGCCGCTGGTAGCGCCGCAAAGTTTCGAAAAACAAAGCTTGATCGACAACAACGTCGTGCCCGCCTGGGCAACGGTGATTTTCCCCAGCCTGAAGCCGGTCGGCGTTGAAGGGGGTTATGCCAGGATCAGCGATAAGTTTATCCTTGGCGCCGACTACAACGGTCGCGATATGCTGAGCCGCATCATTTACGGCACGCGGGTTTCGCTGGGGGTGGCGATCATTGGGCCGCTCATCAGCCTGCTGATCGGGGTGACGTTCGGCACGATTGCCGGCTATTTCGGGGGGCGGGTTGACAATTTGATGATGCGTTTTGTAGATATTATGTACGCCTTTCCCACCCTGTTGTTCATCATCCTGCTGATGGCCCTCTTCCGCTCGACGACGGAGGCCCCGGAGCCGGGGACGCTTCGCTTTTACCTGACCTCGATAGACAACTCGTTAGGGGGCATGTTCTTCATCTTCATCGGCATCGGCGTCACGGCCTGGATGGCGATGGCCCGCCTGGCCCGAGGCCAGATTCTGTCGCTTAAGGAGAAGGAATTTGTCGAGGCCGCCCGCTCCATTGGCAGCGGGAACTTTCGGATTATGGTTAAACATATCCTGCCCAACATTATGGGCCCCATCATCGTGGCCGAAACGTTGGCTATTCCGGCTTACATCGGCACGGAGGCCTTCCTCAGCTTCATCGGCCTGGGCGTGCAGCGCCCAACTCCCAGTTGGGGCTCGATGATCGCCGACGGGGCGGCGGCCATTCGCACTTATCCCAACCAGGCCATCTTCCCGGCGCTGGCCCTGGCCATCATTATGTTCGCCTTTAACTTCCTGGGCGATGGCCTGCGCGATGCGCTGGACCCGCGCCTGAAAGGCGCCGACTGAGAGGTATTTGTGATAAGCAACGACGAAGCCTCCCCAGGTTTAGACAGGGAGGCTTCTTACCTTAGGCTACCTTCCATTCCTAAACCTCTGTGGATCGTCCTGATTCCTCTCAGCCTGATCCTGGTTGCGGCCGGGGCGGCCCTGGCCGACAGCAACTCCGACGGCGCGCAGCTTTACCAGCAATGGTGTTCCACCTGCCACGGCGACCGCGGCCAGGGCCTGACCGACGAATGGCGCGCGACCTGGCCGGAGGGCGAGCAATACTGCTGGCAGTCGAAGTGCCACGCCAGCAATCACCCCCCCGATGGTTTCTCTTTCCCCAAAGAGGTGCCGGCAGTCATCGGCCCCGATACCCTGACCAAATTCGACACCGCCGGGCAGCTCTACGCTTACACCCGGTCGGCTATGCCTTACTGGGCGCCAAATATGCTCTCGGACCAGGAATACCGGGCGATTGTCACTTTTCTGGTTGAGGCCAACTATTCGGAAAACGGCATCCCTCTGGAGGCCGCGCCGCAAGACCTGTCGGCGGCGCCCTTGCATCCGGCTGTTCGCCCGGCCCTGGCTGCCCCCTTCTTCTCCACCCTGACCGGAAGCGTCAGCATCGTTGTCGTCCTGGCCCTGGCCCTGGGGCTGGCAGGCTGGCTGGGTCGCCGCGCCCGGCGGCCCTCCGCTTCAACCTGACGGCGCTCCAGAACGGCCTATGTTGCGCTCGCTGCTACATCGACTGGCCTTTTGGATTGCAACGCTGCTGCTGATCGCGTTCCTGGTTTTCTGGGGGCTGGCGATGGCCCGGCAGGCCCAGGCCGGCGCCCCGCTGAACGCATTCGGCTCGGCCGGCCGGGCCCTCCTCGAAACTGTAGGCTATTTCGGCCAGCGGCTGTTCGGCCCGCCGGAAACCTACGTTTTCCAGCGAGAGCAGATCTCCGCCGGGGCCTTCGCCCGTTTGCTGCTGGCGAGGAGCGCCGTCCTGCTGCTGGCCGCCCTGGGGCTGGCTGGCGGCCTGGGGGCCCTCCTGGGGATCCGGGCCGCCCGATCCCGGCGGCGCGTCGTTAGCGGTCTGCTGCCGCTGCTCACAGTCGTCGTCATCTCCACCCCCAGTTTTCTGCTGGCGATGTTCCTGTGGATTCTCAACGCCAGCCTGCACCGTCGCTTTCAAATCCCCGTGCTGCCCCCCACCGGCTATGGCCTGGACGCCCACCTGATCATGCCGGCCCTGGTGCTGGCCGCCCGCCCCCTGGCCCAAATCACGCGGGTAACCTACGTCACCTTCGGCGATGTCTTCCGCCAGGACTACATCCGCACCGCCGTGGCCAAGGGCGCGTCTCCCGGGCGCATTTTGTGGCGGCATGCTCTCAAAAACGGGCTGGCCTCTGTCCTGACGACGATGGTCTCCAGCCTCCGCTTCTCGCTGAGCAGCCTGCCCGTGGTCGAGTTTTTCTTCCTCTGGCCCGGGCTGGGGCTGACCTTGCTGCAAGCGATTGAGGCCGGGAACAGCCACCTGGCGGCGGACCTGGTGCTGACGCTGGGCATCATCTTTATGGCGCTGAGCCTGCTGCTGGAGATCGCCTACCGCCTGCTCGATCCGCGCCTGGCCCAAACGCAGGCCCGGCGGGACCTCCCCCGGCGTCAGGCCGCCACCCCCTGGCGGGAGCGATGGCAGGGCTGGCTGGAAACGATCCAGGCCGGCCTGACCGGCCTCGTCCCCCGCAGACGGCCGCGGGAGGCCGGTCAGGTCGAAGCGCCAGACTCCGCCAGGGCCTTGCAGTCGAAACCGGCGGCGCTGGCGCCCGCCGAGTTTGCCGCCGAGAAAGCGCGCCGGCGGCGGCAGCGCCGGGTCTGGATACGAGCCACGTTAACCAACACCCCCCTGGTGGTGGGTACGGGGCTGGTGCTTGGCTTTTTCTTCATCGCCATCTTCGGCGAGAGCCTGGCCGTGGCCAACCCCTACCAAACCTCCGGCGTGCGCTACATCGAGGGGGAAATCTTCGCCCCGCCCTTCCCCCCGACCGCCCCCCAGCCCAAGAACCTCTTCGATCTGGCCGGGATGCGGGCCTACCTTGAGAGCTTAAGCCGGGCGGCCGCTTTCGAGTTCCCCTGGGGGTCCGATGTGCTGGGCCGCGACCTGATGAGCCTGGTGCTGGCCGGGGCCAAACGGACGCTGGCCCTGGGGCTGTTCGCCACGCTGGCCCGGTTGGGGCTGGGCGCTCTCCTGGGCCTGCTGGCCGGTTGGTCCTGGGGCAGCTCCCTGGACCGGGGTATCAGCGGTCTGGTCGAGATTTTGCAGGCGTTCCCGACCCTGCTCCTGGCGATGGTCCTCATCCTGGCCCTGGACATCCGCCAGGGGATGCCCGTCTTCATCCTGGCCCTGGCCGTTGCCGGCTGGGGCGAGGTGGCCCAACTGGTCCGGGGCCGCGTCATCAACCTCAAAGCGCAGCCCTTCATCGAGAACGCGGTCGCCGTCGGGGCTAACGTGCCCCACATCCTGGCGCGGCATCTGCTGCCCAACCTGCTGCCCATCCTGATCAGCCTGGCCGCGCTGGAGATGGCCGGGGTGCTGCTGCTGCTGGCCGAGTTGGGCTTTTTGAACATCTTTATGGGCGGCGGGGCCAAAACCGAGGTCCTGGTTAACCTCAACTATCACTATTCCGACGTACCGGAATGGGGCGCGCTCCTGAGCAACATCCGCGATTGGTGGCGCAGCTATCCCTGGCTGGCCTGGTATCCGGGGCTCTTTTTCGCTGCGGCCATCTTCGCCTTCAACCTGTGGAGCGAGGGCCTGCGCCGCCTGCTGGATCAGGTTGGCTTTGGCCTGAATCGCCTGTTCAATCGCTATACCGTTGTTTTCAGCGGCGCGCTGATCCTGGCCCTGGTCTGGACGCTGCGCAGCGTCGCGCCCCTGGGGCTGTACGCCTCCCAAACCCGGGCCTTCGACGCCCGGAACGTCATCGCCGATGCGGAGCGCCTGAGCTCGCCGGAGTTCAGCGGGCGCAAGGCGGCCACCGCCGGGGCGAAAGCCGCCGCAGAGTACATCGCCGCCAGAATGAAGGAGGCCGGCCTGCAGCCGGCCGGCCGCTCCGAGACCTATTTCCAACCCATCCAGCGCTCCACCTTTCACCTGGCGGAAATCCCGCAGCTTTCGCGGGTCGATGAAGGGGGCCAGCCTCTGGAAACGTTCGCTTACCGCCGGGACTACGTAGAGGTGGCGGCCCCTTACGGCACGGCGGGGCAGGCCCAGGGGCCACTGCTGGTGACCCTGTTCGGCCCTCCCGGCGGGGCCAGCGCCCGCGAAACGTACGGGCTCAACGCCCGGCAAACCTCGGCCGGCATCCTGCTTGTCACCTCGCCCCAGAATCTGGAAAAAGCGCAAAACGTGCCCAGCCTGGGCGCACTGGTCGTTGTCGACGACCCCGGCTGGTTCCAGCGCAAATACCTGCTGGCCGCCAGCGAAGCCGGCAACCCGGTCCTGGCGATCACGCCCCAGGCCGCCGAACGGCTGCTGGCAGGGAGCGGCTACAGTCTGGCCCAACTGCGCCAACAGGAGGCCGGTCTCGCCCCCGGCCGGTCTTTAGCCCTACCTCTAGCGGCGAGGGTCTGGCTGTCGATCCCCGGCCAGCTCGACAGTTTTGCCTCGGTGGAGCAGCGCATCAACGTCATCGGCTTCATCCCCGGCGGGCGGGCGGCGGAAGGGCTGGACGATCAGGCCATTATCATCAGCGCCCACTACGATGGCCTGGGCCTCGGCCCGGACGGCAGCTTCTACCCCGGCGCGAACGATAACGCCAGCGGCGTGGCCACAATGCTGGAGATAGCCCGCGCCTGGCAGGACGCGCCGTACCAGCCCCATAAAACCATTATTTTCGTGGCCTGGTCCGGCGGCGAGCGGCAGGAGACGCTGAGCGTGGTCGAGGTTCTCAACGCCAGGGTTGGTTTCGCCACCGCCCTGGAAGTGGAGGCGGTTATTGAGCTCAACGGCGTCGGCAGCGGGGACGGTAAGGCCATTCTGCTGGCTGAAGGGACCAGCTATCGCCTGACCCAGCTCTTCCAGGCCGCCGCCGGGCGGGTGGGGGCCAGAACTACCATCCGGGGCAACCATCCCCACACGGGCCTGTACCAGATTTCGGCTCGCGGCGGGCGCTCGGCGCTGACGGCAAACGTCAGTTGGGCGGACAGCGACGCCCTGGCCCACACCCCGCTGGACACCGTGGACCGCCTCGATCCGGCCAAGATCGAAGCGGTGGGCCGGACGGTCTTCCTGGCGGCCACGGTTATGGGGCGCGAAGTCCGCTACTGACTTTCTGCTTGAGGTAAACTTATTTGACCCGGCAAAAACACCCCGCTCGTTACGGCTATCTGATTTTGACTCTGCCCCTCCTGCTGGCGGCCTGCACCTTCTCGCCCGCGCCACCGGCGACGGCCAGGCCCGCGCCCGGCCAGCCTGCCAGCGCCACGCCCCCCCCGGCGGCTCCCACCAGACCGACGGCCAGGCCAACCTCCCGGCCCCCAACGCCGACGCCCCTCGCCCGCCCGACCCCCAAACCGACGGCCACCTCGATCCCCCTGTCACCGGCGCCCACGACGCCGCCGGAGGGGGGGCAAATCACGGTCGGCGGCCTCGGCGCTCCGGCCTCGCTAAACCCCTACCTTGACGGCAGCGACATCGCCCAGGCCCTGACGCCCCTCCTGTTCGATTCGCTGCTGGCCGTCGAGCCGGACAGCGGGCAATTGACCCCGCGCCTGGCCCGCTCTTTTGACGTTTCCGAGGACGCGCGCACGATCACGTTTGAACTGGCGGCGGGCGTCCGCTGGCACGACGGCCAACCGCTCACGGCCCGGGACGTGCTCTTCACCTGGCAGGCGATGATCGACGCGGATCGGTTCCATCGCTTCTGGATTCCGCCGGAGCGGATCGACGGCCTGGCCGCGCCGGACCCGGCGACGATCACCGTCAGCCTGACTCAGCCGGACTGCTCGCTCCTGTACGAGTTGGGGCAGGCGCCCATCTTACCGCGCCACATCCTGGAGGCGACCGGGCTGTTCGATGAGGGGTTTGGGCGAGCGCCGGTCGGCAGCGGGCCCTTCGTCTTTGCAAACTGGTCGGAGACGGAGGGGATACAACTGGCCCGCAACGAATCTGCCTGGCAGGCTGCGCCGTTCCTGGAAGGCTGGACCTACCGGCCCTTCAGCGACACGCTAGAGATGAAGCAGGCCCTGGCCGCCGGCCTCATCGATGCCGCCCTCTTGCCGCCGGGCCAGGGCGCGGATGAAGATGGCTTTTCAACGTATGCCGTTCCCCAGGCGGAGATGTTTTTCATCGCCTTTAACCTGGAGCACCCGCTGTTGGGGGAGGACAAGGTTCGCCGGGCGCTGGGCCACGCCCTCGACCGCGAGCAAATCTTGGCCGAAGCCCTGGGGGGCGAGGGCGTTTTGTTGGCCGGCAGCCTCGGCCCCGGGCATTGGGCGGGCGATTCAAGCCTGGCCTGGCCGGATTACGACCCCGACCTGGCCGGCGCGTTGCTGGCCGGGGCCGGTCTGGTCGATACGGATGGGGATGGCTGGCTGGAGCAGGAGGGCCAGACCGTGGAAATCGCCTTGCGCACCAACGCCGGCAACGACCTGCGCCGCTCGATAGCCATCTTAGCCGGCCAGTATTGGCGGGCCGTCGGGCTGAAAACCAACGTCGAGCTGGTGAGCTGGCCCAGCGTGGTGGACGACATCTTCACCCGCGATTACGATGCCGTCGTTTTTAGCTGGCCGCTGGAGCCGGACCCCGATCAATCGCGCTTTTGGCGCTCAACCGACCTGAACATCGTCTCCTTCGCCGACGAAGCGGTTGATGGCTGGTTGCAGGCAGGTCTGTCCACGCCGGGCTGCGCAGCCGAGGGCCGCGCGGCGCTTTACAGCCGGGTCCAGCAACGCCTGGCCGAACTGCGCCCGTACGATTTCCTGCTGCTGCCCCAGGCGACGCTGCTGGCTGGCCCGAATCTAAACGGCCCGGCGCCGGGTCTCTGGGCCGGACCATTTTGGAACGCCGGGAAATGGTTTCTGGAAAGATAGGAAACGTATCAGACGACGATGAAAGATAGCCCGAATAACACCACCAACAAGAGGAGGGCAATGATCGCTATTGCCCGTAAATCCTGGTAAACATAAGCGTATTCAACTGCGAAATCGACCGCCCGGCGAGGGGAGGCGGGCGCCTCCGGCGGGCGGTCCCCGGCAGCCCGGGACGGGGCCGGCGGAACGGGTTGCTGTTGGCCCGAACGGCGCCGGGCGCGACGGGATTTCTTAGCCATCGATTATCAAAAACCTCCAACAACGGCCATTGTACCCCGTTTCGACTTATTCGGCTAATTCGCCAACAACAACCAGACGGTGCGTATCGACCAGGTAGGGGTAGCACGTTTGCAAGGTGGCTACCGGCTCGGTCGTGGGCCACATCACGCTGACCTCGGTCGGCTCGATGACCCGCTTCTCGCGGACCACGTAGCGGAATTTCTCCTCGCCGGCGTAGATGATATACTCATCCCCCGGCTCGAGGTCGTCCAGATAGCGGAAGATTTCGCCGAAAATGTCGTTGTGGGCCGCCAGGTAGAGATTGCCGCGCTCGCCGGGGTTAGCCGAGCCGGGCAGATGGCCGACCCCTTTCTTCAGGTCCTCCCAGGTCACGCCGGGAACGATGGTCGCATCGACGTTGATCTTCGGGATTACGATCCGGGTCGGCGGGGAGGAATCCTGTTCCGGCAAGGCAACGGCCGGCGCGGGCTGGACCCACTCCTGCAAATGGGGGGGGATATCGGGCACGGCGCCGCCGGGAGAGGTGGGAGACGAGTGGCCGCCCGGCAGGCGGGCCAGGGCGATCAACGGGGTCGGCGTCGGCGGGGCGACGTAATCGGCGCTCTCGCGGGCCTCGACCACTTCGTCGTTCAACTCGCGCAGGTTCAGGTAGGAGCCGAGCAGCACAGCCACCAGCCCCACCAGGGCGCTGACCTCCAGGCCCAACAGCAGCGCATCGCGGATTTGCCGGCCCCGGCTCTTCTTGTCCGGGCTGGCAGGTTGTGGGGCCGGCCCGGCCTGGGCCGCCGATCGCCCGCCTCTGCCCAGCGGCCGCACCTGAGGGGCGTGGATGCGGTTCCGGTCCGCCTGCAGCGGGGCGCTGGGGCCTTCCGGCAGGGGAGATTCATCCTCGCCGAGCAGGGCCGCATCGACCGGCTTGCCCTCAGCCGAAAGGCGGATAAATCGCTCCTGCCGGGCCTGCCGCCGCTTGATCAGCAGCAGGCGTTGCAGTTCTTCAACACTCAGGTCTTCGAGCTTTTTCCGTCGAGCCATAG
>JBHHXL010000026.1:0-24231 GCA_046757065.1 Anaerolineae bacterium | reverse complement strand
CTTCTCCGTTTTATCCAGAAGTGCCGGTCACTTTTGCACTTGTTCTGGACATGAGTAACTGGGGCCGGGCAGACACGCAGGTCTGCCCCTACATTTCCACCAGATGTAGTTCGCCCCAGGTGCGGTGTATCCGCTCGCAGCCATCATTACCGATTTTGTTCGTAAAAAACGATAAGGGGCTGGTTGCCTTGATCAGCGCGCCGGCGGGCCGACCAGTCTGACCTCGTAGCCGGCCTTTTCTAAAATCTCCTTCAACTCTTCAACATCCCCCCGTCCGGACCAGCGATTGCTGCGCCGATCCCACCAAATGCGATCTTTCAATAGTTCCCGCAACTTGTCTCGCTCAGCGACGGGAAAAACCATAGTTCTATCCTTGCGCTTGATGGTGATCCTGGTCATGTACACAACCTCCGGTGGTGCAGGTGAATGCTTTGCGGTTGTCCAGAAATAACCTGGCATTTTTGCGGGATGTTTCTTGGAAAAAAGTGAAAAGCTGTTTACGGACAGTTACCTTGCGAGCTATATCGTGCCATCCTGGCGCAGCCGGTCGATCTCCGGGGCTGAATAGTTCAACTCGGCTAAAATGTCGGCGTTGTGCTGGCCGAGCAGGGGCGGGGGCAGGCGATACTCGATGCCGCCTTCAGAATAACGAATAGGATTGCCCATCGAGCGCACCAGGCCGGCCAGAGGGTGTTCCAGCTCCACAATGAAGTTTCGCGCCCGGTGTTGGGGATGGCTCAGCGTTTCCGGCAGGCTATTGATCGGACCGCATGGAATGCCCACGGCCTGTAGTTTTTCCAGCCAATCGCTGGCTGTTTGGGTGGCGAAGACTTCTTCCAGAATTGCGGTCAACTCCTCACGATGGGCGATGCGATCCCGGTTTGTGGCGAAGCGGGGATCATCCCGCAAGTGGAGGAGGCCCATCGCCTGGCAAAAGCTGTGCCATAGTTTTTCGGTGCCGACGGTGATAATTACATATTTGTCCTGGGCGCGAATAACCTGATAGGGCATGATGTTCGGGTGGAGATTCCCCAGGCGCGGCGCTTCGACGCCGGCGTTCAGGTAGGCGCTGGCCAGCATAGTCAACCAGGCGGTCTGGCTTTCGAGCAGGCTGACGTCGATCACCTGACCCTGGCCGGTGCGTTCGCGGGCGTAGAGCGCGCCGATGATGCCGATGGCGCTGTATAGACCGGCTGTAATGTCGGCAATGGGGATGGGATAACGGTAAGGCTCGCCGTCGGGGACGGGCTCGCCGGTCAGGCTCATCAGGCCGGCCTCGCCCTGGGCCAGCAGATCGTAGCCGGGCCGTTCGGCCTGGGGGCCATCCTGGCCGTAGCCGGAGATGAGGCAATAGATGAGGCGCGGATTCAGGGGGCGTAGGGTTTCCTCATCCAGGCCCGCCCCCTGCCGTGAGACCCGGCGGGGGATGTTGCAAACAAATACATCGGCGGTTTGAGCCAGGCGGTGTATTATCTCCCGGCCGGCCTCCGATTTTATGTTCAGGGTCAGGCTGCGCTTATTGCGGTTGACGCTGAGGAAGTAAGTGCTTTCGCCCTCAACAAAGGGAGGCCCCCAGCCACGACTCTGGTCGCCCGCGCCAGGGCGCTCGATTTTGATGACATCAGCGCCCATATCGCCCAGCATCATGGTGCAATACGGACCGGCCAGTGCTTGCGTAATATCGATCACGCGGATGTTTTCGAGAATGTGAGACATCGTAACTAGTCTCTTTCTTCTCCACTGAATGTTGTGCGCCAATGATAGTTCAGGTAGAGGGTGTTGTCAAGACGTTTCCAACACTCGATCAAGGGCTGGCGATTCGCAGTCTGTCATAACCTCAGTGAAAGAAACCCGGTTTTTCGTCTGAACTATCGAACTCAGGCTAATACTCTTGTAATCTTTGCTTCTTATGCTAATGGATGTTGCTACTGACTCTTGTGTGTAGAACCATAAAAAGTCCCTCGCCGTCGGCATACGGCAAGGGACGAGACGCAAACACAACAAACGACCTGTGGAGGGCGGTTTATTATGCCTGCTCGTGTATTCTACCACACAGTAACTCTACCCTCAAATATACAATCAAATTGATGGAAGGAGGTGGTGCCTGGCGACAAACTATGCAGCTTATCGAGATGGTGCCCGGCGGGGGGCTGCGGAGAGAACCTGTCGGCGCCGCAAACTGTCAAAAATCAGAAAGGAGACAAAACAAATGAAATTCCGCCGAGGGGGACTTCGCATGTTCAAGGTGGGAAAACGGGCCTCGCCTGGACTGGAAGCCATCGCCGAAGACGGCAACCAAATCCCGATGTTCGACCGCTTTAATGGTTCCAGAAAAGTGACCGAGGCCGTGAATGTCGGCGTGCCGTTGACCCCCCACGGAATGGTCGTCGGCGGTTTCAGCGACGCCGTGAGTTTTGAAATCACAGCCCGCCGGGGGGACAAGTTCTCACTGGCTACAATGCTGATCTGCACCAACGACGGCTTCACCGGTCTGAGCCGGGCCAAGCTGCCCAAGAAAGGGTCCAAAGTTTACTGGCTCCAGGGCTACGACGCCGGCACGATTGAACCTCGTTTCCCTGAAAGCGTTCAAGCCGTAGGTTGTGGCAAGGTTTTGCCGGCAACCGTCAAACGGAGCCAGGGTAGACAACATCTTGGCTCCGTTTTTCACGCCGTTCGGTCATTCAAAGTTAAAAATAATCTCGATGAAGATGCGGCCGAGTTGGAGGATGTCGCCGCTCTGAACGCGGGTTTTGTAGTTGGGAACCAGCGGGCGACTGTTGAGGTAAGAACCGTTGATGCTACCTAAATCTTCGACCATAACATCACCCCGGCTGTTTTGCGAGAGTTGGGCGTGACGCCGGGACACGCCGCCCTCCAGGCCGCCGTCCGGGGTCAGGTCCAAATCGGGGTGAACGTTGGCCAGCGGATCAAGCCGGCCAAGCAAGATTGTTTTGCCCAGGGCAAAGGTTACCTCCCGGTCTGTGTTTTGCACAAGCAGCGTAATCTTAGCCGGCGTGAGCGACGGCTGTTTGGCGGGGGCTTCCCGGGGTTGGGGCTCAAGGCTGGTTATCTCTTCTTCATCCAGGCCCACTGTGCTGCGCGGATCCTCCCCCAGAAGATAGGTGCCGCACTCGCTGCAAAGAATGGTGTTGTCAGGATGTTGGGCGTGACATTTTGGGCATTCAACCATTATGAGCCTGCCTTTTTAACCAAATGTCTGATCGATTTTGCCCAGCACCCAGCGCCGCACCAGGTCGAGGGCGCGGATCGAGAGCCAGGTTTTGATCAGACCGGAGTCTCCATATTGATAGCGGCGAAAAGCCACCGTTTCGCCGTCAGATATAGCCAGGTAGCTGATCCCGTTTTGTCCGTTTTCGACCAGCGGCCCGACGACGGCCAGCCCCAGGTCGGCCTCCTGGGCCAGCTTTCTGGCGATGTCCTGCGCGGCCTGGCCGGGGTTTTGGCTCAGGCTGTTGCCGGCCAGCCCCACCGCCAGGGGCGCGTCTTCAACCTGAAGCGGCCGGTGATCCCCTTTGAGGTGGCTGGCAAAGCCTGCCTCAACCAGGCTGTCTGCGATCTGCCCCCGGCTCAAGGTGTCCAGCGCGGCCAGAGTCAGGTCGTTTTCGGCCAGCAAATGCCCCACCACCTCGGCCACGCTGACCTGGCCCACGCCGTAGATGGCGCTGCCCAGCCGTTGCCGCAGTTCGGCTTCCACGGGCGCAATCAGGGCGGCGGTTTCGGCGCGGTTTTTGCCCTTGGCGGCCAGGCGAATATCGACCTGGCCGGGATGGGCGGCCAGGCCCACCGTGGGGTTTTGATCGTACATCAAGTCGCCGATGCGCCGGTCCAGGTCGCTCTCGCCAATGGCGCAGGTGCGCAGCACCCGGGTTTCAATAATCTGCTCATCCCCGATATGTTCCTTGAGAAAGGGAATGACCGCGTGCTTCATCTGGTATTTCAGCTCGCGGGGCACACCGGGCAGGCAGATGACCACTCCGCGCGGGTCGTGAACGATGAAGCAGGGCGCAGTCCCGACCGGATTTTCCACCGGCGTGGCCCCGTCCGGTATCCAGGCCTGGCGTTTGTTATTCTCGCCCATCTTGCGGCCAAAGCTTCGAAAGCGGGCCTCGATTTGCGTCTCCAAAGCCTTACTATACACCAATTTGCGACCGGTCGCCAGGGCGACGCCCTGCCGGGTAACATCATCCACCGTCGGGCCCAGCCCGCCGGAAACGATGACCACGTCGGAGCGGTTCAGGGCCAGATCGACGACCTCCTTGATGCGCCGCTCGTTGTCCCCAACGGTGGTTTTGTAAAAGAGGTCCAGTCCGATTTCGCGCAACATTCTGGCCAGCATCGTCGAGTTCGTATCAACAATTTCGCCGAGCAAGAGTTCGGTTCCCGTTAATATAATTTCAGCGTGCATCCGGTAGTCTCATCGTCACTGGCCGCGAATTACTTGGCCCGTTTTCCAGGAAACATCCTGAAAGAATGATAGGTTATGTTCGGATAACCATATAAACCAAACAAACGCGTGAGTTACTCCGGTTCACGCGCCTGCGAGCTTGCCTTAAGAACGTGTGCGGTTCGGGGTTAGGATCGCCTGTCCCGTGAACCTCGCCTGGCCACATTACCTGGCCTGTCGAAGAGCGAATCCCGATGGCTGTAGCGGCCGTGTACAACCGGGTCTTGCTCGATGGTGATGGGCACGGCGCTGGTAACATCTCCCGCCGGGGTGCTGGCTTTGGCCTGAACGACATAGCTGCCCGGCCGCAACACGCGGCCGTGGTCATCGTAGCCATTCCAGTAGAAGCGGTGCTCTCCAGTCCCACGCTGGCGGCGATGCAGGATAGTGGCTAATGGGCGGTTATATTCATCCAAAACCTCGATGGTTGCCCTGGATGCCTTGGATAAACTTATGGATAGTATAAGCACTTTTCCCTCTTCGGGCAACCCCGGCGTAAATGAGTTTTGATCCGAAGCAAGCACCAGGGAAACCGGGCGCGTCAGATAATAACCCAGCAGGATAAGCAGCGGCAGCGAAATCAGGATGGGGATGGTCAATGGAGGGAGTTGCGGAAAACCCCGCAGGACGCGGGCCAGGTCGCTTTCGGGGGGGGCGGCCTTGAACCGCAGGCGGCGGGACAGGGTGGCCGTGTTGCCGGCCCGATCCCTGGCCTCGACGGTCACCGTGTTTTCCCCGGCCAGCAGGCTGAGGGTGGTTTGAAACTCGCCCAGGGCGCTGACCGCGACCGGCTGGTTGTTGATCAGCACGGTGGTGGCCGGGTCGGTATGCCCGGTCAACTGAATGTTCGATTGCCGGAAAACGGTCCCCTCGTCTACGTTAAGGCTGAGGCTGGGCGGGGTCGTCTTGACGTGGACGATCCGTTCCTGGGTGGTGACGTTACCCACATCGTCGGTGGCCTCAATCTTGATAATGTTGTCCCCTTCTTGCAGGATCAGATCGTGCTCAAAGGCGCCATCGGGGCCAACATTGACGGGTTGATCATCGATGGCCAGAGTCGTGCCGGGTGGGACCGCGCCGGCAATCGTGATCAGCGCTTCTTTCAGCCATTCATCGTTCAAGGGCGTGGCGATGTTGATGTCGGGCGGATCGGTGACCAGCACCACCTCGCGGGTCAGGCGGGTGGTGTTGCCGGCCGGGTCGGTGGCCAGCACTTCCAGGATGTTGGAGCCTTCAATCAGTTGCTTGCTGATCGTAAAACGGCCCTGGCCGTCAACGACGATGGGCTGCGGATCGCCGGCCAGCCAGATGGTCGCCTCCGGGTCGGTCAGGCCCTCAACGCTTAAGCCGGTCTCGCGCACCCGGGTGACCGGCCCCAAATTGGCAATGCGCAGGCCCGGCGGTTGGGTATCGACTTCCACCGCGATGCTTTGCCGGGCGGCGCGGGCCGTACCCTGAGCGGTGACCTGCACCCGGTATCGCCCGTCGGCGACGGCCAGGTTTTGCGCGTCCAGGCCATCCCATAGAATAATGTGCTGCCCGGCGGATTGGGGCTGGTCGCTGGCCAGGGTGCGCACCAGCGTTCCGCCTTCGTTGAAGACCTCAACGGTGACGTTGGCTTCTTCGGATAGGGTGTAGGCGATGCTGGTTCCGTCGTTGGTCTGATCGCCGTTGGGCGACAGGAGCAGGGGCGAGGCGCTCAACGTCAGGTCCGGCGTACGCAGCAGATCGCCGATGAAGGTGGCGCTGACCAAAATGAGCACGACGCCGATGCTCAGGCCGGAAGCGAGCACGCCGAAGCTCAGGCCGCTGCTGCGGCTGCGGCGGCGAGAGCCCAGTCGGGTTGGGGTGTTTTGTAACTGTCGCGTGCTCATTTCAGGTCCGCTCGATGCAAGTCGGGATGCGATGGGTAAAACTTGCGTCGGTCAGTCGAGTTCCAACATTATCAAACTGTTGTCATCTTCCGGCGCTTGCCACTCCGGCAGCTCCGGAACCGGCATCGGTTTTGGCTCAACCGGCCCGGCAGCCGCCTTTTGGGGGCTGGGGACCAGGCCCAGGCGGGCGCGCCAGGAAACCTTGCGCCGGACTTTGGGCATGGAAGGTTTTACCGGCAGTTCCAGCGATTTGCGGATCATCGTCAGCGGCGCGGCGATCAGAACGGCCACAACGGCTGCGCCGACGATCAGCGATGCATCTACCTGTTCTGGCCCCACGTCGGCCAGCCACAACGGCAGGCCCAGATGTCCGGCCAGCAGGATCAACCCGCCCAGGCTTGCCAGCAGCAGGATCGACCACGGCTGCCGGTGCTCCACCCAGCGGCGACCGGCCAGGGTGCCCACCACCGCTCCGGCGGCCACCCAGATGGCGATCTGGAGCAAATGGTAGAGCAAGGTCGTGGTGTCGGGCGCAAAAGGCTGCAAGAGCTTGATCAACGTCTGCAACGAGTTGAGGCTGTGGTAGCGCTGGATGATGCCATCGAGCGGCGGCAGGAAGCCCGGCAGCGTCAACCAGTCAGGATGCAGGCCGGCCATCCCGGCCAGCATTTTGCCCCACAGCGCGGCCAGGCCGCCGGCCCAGGCCCCGCCGCTGGTCCCCCACCACAGGCCCGCCACCAGGGGCACGGCCCAATGCAGATGGTAGTTGGCCAGCAACGGTGTCGCCAGGACGAGGACGGTGGCCCCCAGGTAATGGGCAAAGGCGCGTTGCCCCAACACGCTCAAAGCAATGAATAGCACCGCCAGGTAGAGCGAGATGGTGTAGAGCGGGTAGATAACGGCCAGCACCGCCAGCAGGTAGGCAATCGCCGGCCAGCGCAGGCCAACAAGCCCGATCAGGATGACGATCACCGGGGCCCAATTGGCCGGATAGACCGGCAGGGCGCGCAACACCAGGGCGACGATGGCCGCCAACCCTGCGGCCGCAACCGCGCCTTCCACAAATGATTGGTTACGGCGGAAAAAGCGATGGAGGGGCGTCAGCATTGCTATGATCTCTCCTGCCCGGGTTCGGGCAAGCCGGTATCAAAGGTAAAAGCGATTCGAAGTTTGGCTCACCTGGCTAGCGAGGCTCTAACTCTATCTGCCGCAGACCGCCGTTTTGCTGCCTGCGCGCCAGTGGCGGCGCGCTTTCGGAAGCCGGGCGGGCGTGATGGCGGGCCCAATTGCGCAGGGCTGTGATCCGCTGCTCCATCGTTTGCGAGAGTGGTATCGTGGCTTCGATGTCTCGCATCATATCCCCGTCTTCCAGGTCACGCTCTGCTTCAAAGGCATCGTACAGGCCAGAGATAATGACCTGCTCGATTTCCGCGCCGCTGAAGCCCTCGGTCAACACTGCCAGTTGGTTCAAATCGTAGTTCAGCGGATCGCGCCCGCGCCGGGCCAGGTGGATGGCAAAAATCTCCCGTCGCTCCTGAGGGTTGGGCAAATCGACAAAGAAGATTTCGTCGAAGCGGCCCTTGCGCAGCGCCTCCGGCGGCAGCAGCGCAATGTCGTTGGCCGTGCCGATGACGAACACCGGCGACGTCTTTTCCTGCATCCAGCTCAGGAAACTGCCGAACACGCGGGCCGTGGTCCCGCCGTCCGACAGGTGCGAACTGGCCGCACCCCCCAGCCCCTTTTCGATTTCATCCAGCCACAGCACGCAGGGCGAGACGCTCTCGGCCAGGCGCAGGGCGTGGCGCATATTCTGCTCCGAAGAGCCGACCAGCTCGCTGAAGATGCGGCCCAGGTCCAGGCGCAGCAGGGGCAACTGCCACTGGCTGGCCACGGCTTTGGCCAGCAGGCTCTTGCCCGCGCCCTGCACGCCCAGCAGCAGCAAGCCCTTTGGCTCCGGCAGGCCAAAGCGCCGCGCCTTTTCGCTGAAAGCCAGCCCCCGCTTGCGCAGCCAGCCTTTCAGCAGGGCCATCCCCCCGACGTAGGAAAAATCCTCGACCGATTCGTAATACTCCAGAATCTGCGAGCGGCGGATGATCTGCTCTTTCTCGGCGACGATGATCTCAACGTCTAGCTCGTGGTGCATAACCAGACTCTTGGCGAAGACGTTTTCGGCCTCGGTGCAGGTCAGGCCGCGGGCGGCGTTTAAGACCCGCTCGCGTTGTTCGTCGTCCAGCTTGAGCCGGATGTTCGAGATTTCCCGGGCGGAGCGGATGACGCGCTCCAACGACTGGGTCAACTCGTCCAGCGTGGGCAGGCTGTAATCCAAAACCGTGACATCTTTTTCCAGTTCGACCGGGAAGCGGAGCACCGGCGACAGGACGATCAGGGTTTTGCGGCTCTCCTTGAGTTGGTTCAAAATGTCCCGGATTTTGCGAACAATGACCGGCTGGTCGACGTGCCGCCCGCGCTCGTCCAGGAAAGGGTGGAAATCTTTCAGGACGAAGATGGCCGCCTCTTGCGATTGGGCGATGAAATCCAGGGCGTGCAAGGGGCTGCGCGTGGCCGGGTCGATGGGCTGGGCCGGAACCAGGTCAAGCGGAAAGATGCCATCGGTCAGCGTCCAGCCGTAGAGCTTCTTGCGTCGCTCGACCGCCACCTGCCGCAACAGGTCTTCGATGCGCCGTTCCTCCCAGGACACGATATACAGGATCGGGTACTTGGCCCGGGTCAATATATTGAGTTCTTCAATCCGATCTGAACTTGACATATCTCTATTTTCGCAACTTGACTATAACATAACTGGTCGTTATTGTCAATTAAAATTGAGCGGATTATGGAAACTCGAAGGGGCGCAAAATCAGGAGATGAGGTCCGGCGGGAGGTGGTCAACCCGGTTCAGGTAGTTGACATCCAGATAGCCGCCGTCGCGGAAATCGATGCGGGTGATGGCCGTGTTGTAGTGAAAGTAGAAGAAATTTAGGCTCGGTAATTGGTTGAACAGCGCCTTCAGCAGGATGTCGATGAAGCCGCCGTGAGAGATGAGGGCGATTCGCCCGCCGCTGCCGGCCATCCGGCGCAATTCACCCGCGACCCGGATGGCCCGGTCCTTGCAGGCGGGCCAGTCTTCGTAGCCGCCGGACCACCAACCGTCCTCGGTGACCGCCTCCGGCAGGATGGTGTCCGGGAACTCGGCCAGAATCTCGCTCCGGGTTTTACCCGGGTAGCCGACCGGCCCGTCCGCATCCTCGGGGTTCAGGAAAATCCCGCCCTGCTCGTGGATATCGAGCCAGACTTCGGGCTTCAGGCCCAGAGCCCGGCCAATCGGTTGGGCCGTTTGCAAGGCGCGCCACATAGCGCTGCAATAAAGGCGCGTCAGGCCGTAACCGGGCTGGTGGCCGTCATCGCTTCTTCGCCACAAAGGTTCCCGTTTCTTCCCGTTGGCCAGGTGATTGGCCAAAATCTTCGCCTGGCGCATCCCCAGGTCGGTCAGGGCCGGATCGCAGACGCGGCCTTTTTGATCGGCCAGGGCGTTGTTGGTCGATTGGGCGTGGCGGATGATGTAGAGCTCCATCGATCAGCTGTGGCGTCGTTCGAAGTCGCCCATAAAATCGACCAGGGCCTGCACCCCGGCCCGGGGTTGGGCGTTGTAAATCGAGGCCCGCAGGCCGCCGACGGAGCGATGCCCCTTCAGACCGACCAGGCCGGCCGCTTTGGCCTCTTCGACGAAGCGTCCTTCCAGAGCCTCCTCCCCACCCCGGATGCGAAAAACGACGTTCATCAGGGAGCGCGACTCCGGCTCCAGCGGGCAGTGGTAGAATTGGCTGCCCTCGATGGCGTTGTAGAGGAGGGCGGCCTTCTCCTCATTGCGCCGGGCCAGGGCTTGCAGGCCGCCTTCGGCCCGGATCCATTCCATCACCAGGCTGACGACGTAAATAGCAAACGTGGGCGGTGTGTTGTAATGCGAGCGGCCCTTGATGTGGGTGCGATATTGCAGCATCGTCGGCAAATCTTCGCGGGCTCGCTCGGCCAGGTCGCGGCGGATGATGACGATGGTCACCCCGGCGGGGCCGATGTTCTTCTGCGCCCCGGCGAAGATCAGGCCGAACTGCGAGACATCGAGGGGACGCGAGAGGATGTCGGAGGACATATCGGCCACCAGCGGTACCTCGCCCGTATCGGGGAAGCGGCGCCACTGGGTGCCGGTGATGGTGTTGTTCGAGGCCAGGTGAACGTACGAGGCGTCCGGGTTGAGGTCCAACTCCGCCAGGGCGGGCAAGCGCCGGAACTTGTCGCCCTCCGTCGAGGCGGCCAGGCGGTAGGCCCCCGCCTTTTCGATCTCGACCATCGCCTTGCGGGTCCAGACTCCGGTGTGGATCACATCGACCGCTTTTCCCGGCAGGTAAAGGTTCATCGGCAGCATGGCAAACTGGAGGCTGGCGCCCCCTTGCAAAAACAGGACGGCGTAGTCGTCGGGAATCTCCAGGTTCTGCCGCAGGCCAGCCTCGGCCCGGTCCAGAATACGCTCGAAATCGGCCGAACGGTGGCTCATCTCCAGCACAGACATCCCGCAGCCTTCGAAGTTCAACAGCTCGCGTTGCACCTGCTCCAGGACGGGCAGAGGCAGCACCGCCGGCCCCGCGCTGAAGTTAAAGATTCTTTCGGTCATTATCTTACCCCCTCATTTTTGGGGGTATTATATCGTTTTCTGATTGGATAGGGGAATCGGGGCGAAAGCGGATGAGTTCCGATCCTCCTTGTTTTTTTGGTTGTGTACTTAGGCGAGATGGTCAAAGCGCCCGTTGATACGCGCCTCGCCGCGTGTTGCAATGGTAACCTTTGGCATAAATTTCCGGGTGATTTACGGGGCTTGATAGGGCGTTAGACGCCGGGGTTGTCTGGCGTGGTCCGCCACGGGTTCCATCGAAAATTCGGCGGCCTCGGCCAGGGGCTGGTAATACCGCTCTCCGGCGCAGGGGCGGCACAGGATTGACCCCTCGCGCACCACCTCCCGCTCGTTGATGATCTCCTCCCCGCAGACCTCGCAGTTGACCCGGTAACCATCCCTGCTTTGCAATTCCTTGACGGAAATGCCCAGCGTCACTTCCTGAACGTCCAGCAGTTCCGCCTCCGGCATGCGCTGGTAGCCCAGCAGATATGCCTCCCAGCGGCTTTCGGCCTCCGGGGCGTAGTCTTTGGCCCGCCGGCGGGTGATGGCGCTGGGCACGATGCGCACCGCGCGCCCGGTCAGCGTGTCCACGAGAGTGGCGGCCACCTTGCCAAAATCGAAGACGTACAGGCTGCGACGGCCCACAAAGCAGCCGGTGGCCACGGCGATGCCGTCGATGGCGCAGCCGTCGGTTTCAACGATGGTCAGGATGCGCTTATCCGTTTGGGGCACTTCCAGCCCCAGCCAGCGACCTCCGGCCAGGCCCATGCGCACCCCCAGGACCTGGCGAGGGCAGAGGTGCTGGTGCAAGACAGCGGTACGGTCTAAAAGTTCCTCGAAGGTAGGCATAGGGTCTTTCCTGATTATGCAAGATTCTGCGGTTGTATAGCCCCCGCTGGGAATTGCCTGCTCCCAGCGGGGGCAACTAAGGAGGGAGGAAACCGGCGCTGTCAGTTCCCGGTAACCGCACCGAGCTTGCAGCGGTGACAGAGGTACATCGCCGCTTCGTCGGCGGGATCGCCTTTGCGCCGCCGGAAGCGTTGCAAGATGCGGTCCAGCATCGCCTGGGGCGTCAGCGGTCTGCCACACCTGGCGCAGGGCGCCATCGCCGACACCGCCATCTGCCGGGCTTGTTTGGGACCGGCGTCCGCGCCGGTATGCTCGATGACCAGGATGCGCTCCGGGCAGTACTCCTTACAGTAGCCGCAGCCGTCACAACCGGCCGGATCGAAGGTCAGCTCAACCTCCCACTCCCGTTGATCGAGTTGCAGGGCGCCTGGCCGGCAAACTTCGGCGCAGATGCCGCACAGCGTGCAGGGGATGTTGCGGGTGGGGTGGAAGACGACCTCCCACTCGCCCAGCCGCCCCTCGCCCGAAGGGGAAGGGCCGGTCGCCGGGGCGGGTGGAGCCTGTTTGGCCGCCGTAGTCCACTCCAGGTCGCGCACGATGAACCCCGCCAGGGTGACGGCAGCCTGGCCGTAGAAACCCTCGGGGTTGGCCTGGGCGACGCGATTGCAAAAGTGGGGGATCCATTGAGCCAGATGGTCGTGCAGGAAGTTGATCTGGCGGGTCAGGTAGGCAGCAGCCCGGACCTGGTCTCCTTCAGCCCGGGCCTCAACCTCTTCCTCGATCAGGTGGGCCATAAACTCCAGTTCAACGGCGACGTGATCGGGCGGATCGCGGCGGTCCTCGGTCACCGCCAACCCCGCTTCGGCGTAGGCCTGGATGACCTGCATGGTCACCTCGCCCATCAGCCGCCCGTTGGGGGTGCGATAGACCGACTCATAGGGGTGGGCCAACGGGGGCAGCGGCCCGACGAACAGCCGGTTGAACGTGCGGCGTAGTGGCGTGGCCGACTCCGCCGAGCCGTTGCCGGGCCGCCCCCTGGCTCCCTGGCCCAGCATCATCGCCTGCTGCCAGATATGGGCCAACCCCTCGTCCAGCGCTTCCAGCGCCGCCAGGAGTTCGCCGGACGGAACCGATCCGTCCGGCTGAACCCCTCGAAAGATCGCCGCCAGGGCGGCGTAGGCGGTAGCGCGCGCAACCGGGTTCATGACGCGGGTATTGCCTCAGCGGTCGCTGCGCCTTCTTCCTCCAGTTCATCCATCTCCCAGAAGGATACAATCGGGAAGACACGGATGAAGATAAGATACAGCAGGCCGAACAGGGCGAAGGCGGCGGCGACGATAGACCATTCGACCCAACTGGGCCGGTAGCTGCCGGTCTCCATCCCTTCCAGGATCGGCTGGGTCAGCGAGGGCACGATGATCAGGAAGCGTTTGATCCACATGCCGCCCGCCGTCAAGAGCGAGGCGATCATCGTGGCGCCCATCACCCAGGGCCGGTTGATGCTGAGGATCAGGATCAGCGCCGGCAGCACCGTCCCGCCGATGGCAAAGCCCCAGGCCATCAGGCCGCCGTACGTGCCGCCGAACAGTTCGTTGAAGACGCGCATATCGGCCGTCTCCTGGCCGTAGAAGACGGTCAGGTATTCGGCAAAAGTAAAGTAAATGTAGAGCAGGTTCAGTGTCAGCAGCAACATAGCCAGGTAGTTAAACTGCTTGTATTTCAGGTAATCCTGCAGGCGGAAGACCAGCCGGAAAACCCACATAGTGATCAGCAGGGCGGCGATGCCCGACCAGATCGCGCCGACGACGAAGTACGGGCCGAAGATAGAACTGTGCCAGCCGGGGACGACGGTCATAGCGAACACCCACGACACGACCGTGTGCACCGAGACGGCAATCGGGACGATGGCGATGGCCAGGATGGTGATCCATCGCTGTAGCCGGCGCTGTTCCTCCGGCGTGCCCTGGTAGCCACGGGCCAGGAAGGCGTATATCTTCCGCCGCCAGCCGGCCAGGTCGGCCTGCCGGTCCCGTAGTCGCGCCAGGTCGGGGATCATCGGCACGTAGAGGTAGACGATGCTGGCGATGAAGTAGATGGAAACGCAGGTTACGTCCCAGATGAGGGGCGAGTTGAAGCGGCCCTGGAGCAGACCCCGGAAGAAGACGTGGAAGACTCGCTCCGGCCGGCCGATGTCAACCGGAATCTGGGTCATCGCCACGAACAGGGAGAAGACGGTGATGGCTTCGGCCATGCGGGTCACGGGTCGCCGCCAGCCGGCGTGCGTCAGCCGCAACATAGCCGAGATCAACGTGCCGGCGTGGCTGATGCCGATGAAAAACACAAAGTTGGTGATGTAGAAGCCCCAGGCGACGCGCCCGTTCATGCCGGTTACGCCCAGGCCGGTGCGGACCTGCGTGATCCAGGCGAACAGGCCCCAGGCGAAGATCGCGGCCAACACCACGCCCAGCGCCCAGGACACCGACCCGGCGCCCAGCAGCGGGCGTACCAGCAGCTCATGAGAGCGGACCGGTTTCTGCATCGGGATGGCTTCTGCAATGGTTTCGCTGCTCATTATCAAGCCTCCTGTAAGTAGATGGTCTTAGGCTCGGTGCCGAGTTCCTCCAGCAGCCGGGTGGCGCGATGGCTGTGGGCCAGCCGGGCGACTATGCTGTTCGGGTCGTCCAGGTCGCCGAAGAGGATGGCGCTGCCCGGACAGGTCTGGGCGCAGGCCGGCACGACGCCGTTCTCGTAGTCGCTGCCGATGGGTTTGCCCTCGGCCCGGGCTTGTTGGATGCGGTGCGAGCAGTAGGTGCATTTCTCAACTGTGCCGCGCGGTCGTGGGGGGGCATCCGGGTTGACGTAGTTAGCGTGCGTTTCCACGAACTCCGGAGTGTACCAGTTGAACGAGCGCGCCCCGTAGGGACAGGCGACCACGCAGTAGCGGCAACCGATGCAGATGTCCTGGTCGATCTCGACCACGCCTTCGGCGTTTTTCCACGTCGCCCCAACGGGGCAGACCTTGACGCAGGGCGGGTTTTCGCATTGCATACAGTTGCGAGGCACCAGGTGCAGGTGGACGTTCGGAAATTCGCCTTCGACGTGGGCCAGCATCTCGTTCCAAAACATAGCCCGGCCTCTTTCGGCCTCCACCGGCCCGGCGATGGGGACGCTATTCTCGACCCGGCAGGCGACGATACAGGCCTGACAGGCCACGCATTTATCCAAATCGCGGATCATTGCCCAACGTGTCATAATTTCCTCCTTTATGCCTTGTAAACCTTGACCCGGGTGGTGTGCCAGGCCTCGGTGCCGGACATGATGTCGTTGTCGTGGGCCACGATCAGGTTGACGTTGGTGTGGACCCCGGCCCAGCGCCCGGCGGTTTTGTTGCCCGGTTCGAAGGGGATGTGGACCATGCCAGGTTGGGTGCCGGGATAGAGCACGGCCGGCAGTTGTATGCGGTCGATGGGCGACTCGACCCAGACCATATCCCCGCCGGCAATGCCCAGGGACCTGGCCGTATCGGGGTTGATTTCGACCCAGGTTGTCCAGCGCTGGTGGACGTGCGGCCCGAAGATTTCTTGCAGCCAGGGCACGTTGGCCCCGCGCCCTTCGGCGTGAGACACGGATTTGTAGTGGATGAGCTGGAACGGGTAGTCGGTCGGGTTGCCGTTCTCGCGCGGGGATTCGTGGTGCGGCATGAACACTTCGTCGCCGCGAGCGCTGATCTTCAGTTCGTCCAGCAGCTTATTGAAGTCCTCTTCGCTGCCGTCCGTGACGCCCTCCAGGAAGTTCTTCATATTCTGTGAATAGAACTCAAACCTGCCGGACGGGGTGCCAAAGTTGCCTTTGAACACGCGCTCCCACTCGCCGAAGCGATAAGGCGGGTTCTGCCAGACACCGACCTCCAGGAATTTCTGCCACCACTCCTCGTGCGTGTCGGCGGTGATGTTGCCCTCCCCCATCTCCCAGATGCCCTCGGTGCGCCACTTGATGATGTCGTGGCCGGTTTCAAAATTGGCGAAAGACTCGGCCATCGAGCCGCCTATCGCTTTGGCCAGTTGGATCAGAACATCGAAGGTGCTGCGGGTGTCGAAAACCCGGTCGACCACCGGCTGGCGGACGGTGTAGTGCTCGAAGCCCAGGCTGGGGTAGATGACGTCGTCGTGCCAGCGCTCCAGGTAGGTGTCGTCGGGCAGGATATAATCGGAGATCGACGTGCACTCGCTCCAGTAGGGTGAGAAGGAAACGAGGAAGGGCACCTTCATATAGGCTTCACGGGCTTTCCCGGATTCGGGCAGCGACGATAACGGATCGGTGTAGTAAAACAACACGGCGTTCAGCTTGTATGGGTCTTCGTTGAGGATGCTGTCGGGCATCTCCTGGAAGACCTTGCCGGGGGCAATGGGGAAGCGCCGCGTGCCGGCGTGGTCGATGCGCGGCATCGAGTTACCGCGCTCGGCGATTTCATCCATGACTTCGAACTCGTGCAGGCTCTTCAAGGGTGGGTTGCGCTGCGACAGGATACCGCCGGGCCGGTCAATGCCGCCCACCAGCGCGGTCAGCGAGTGGGCAGCCATACGGTTGTAGGTGCCGTTGGTCTGCATCGAGTTGCCCCGGCAGCCGGAAGCCAGCGCGCCCGGCGTGGTGCCGAACTCGCGGGCCAGGCGGGTGATCGTCTCGGCCGGAACGCCGGTGATCGCTTCCGCCTTCTGCGGCGAGTAATCGCGCAGCACCAGGTCCTTCCAGCCCATGTGCGTCACGCCGTCGTCGTCGGTCCACTCCTCGAAGCCGAAGGTGTGTTCGGCCACGAACTCTTTGTCGTAGAGCTCCTCTTTGATGATGACGTGGGCCATACCCAGGGCCAGGGCCGCGTCGGTGCCGCGCTTGATGGGGATCCACTCGTCGGCCTTGGCCGCCGTCACCGACAGGCGCGGATCGACGACCACGATCTTGCCCCGGGTCGGCCCGCCCCGCCGGACGTGGCTCCAGGCGCGCATCATGCGCGTCGTCGGTCGCCAGGCTTCGATCATGCTGCCGCCGAAGACCAGGGCGTAGTTGACGTTGTCCCAATCGTAACCGACGTAGTGCCAGTAGCCCTGGGTCAGCATATGCGCGTTCGGCCCGGCGTCCTCGCAGATGCTGCCGTGGCCGACGTCGTTGGGCGAGCCGTAGACGGCCCGCCAGTAGCCGTGGATGTGGTGGGCCGAGCCGCGATTGCGCCCGCTCAGCATAACCAGCGTGTGGGGGCCATCGCCCTCGCGGATCTCCTTCAGCCGGGCGGCCACCTCCTGGATGGCCTGGTCCCACGAAATCTGCTCGTACTCGCCGGAGCCGCGCGGGCCGACGCGCTTCATCGGCCCCTTGATCCGGTCCGGGTCGTACAGAAATTGCAGGCCGGCCTGGCCCTTGGGGCAGATTTTGCCCTTGTTATTCTCGCTGGCCGGGTTGCCCTCGATCTTGACGGCGCGGCCATCGACCACGCGCACCAGGATGCCGCACCCGCCGGGGCATTGCAGGCAGGTGCTGGCCACATATTTCTCGGACCTGGCGGCGGCCGGCCTGGCCGTTTGCGGCGAAAGGGCGGTCAGCGCCTTGCGGCCCGCGCCCATCGTTACCGTGGCTGCGCCGGCGGTGGTCACCCCGGCCGCTTTCAGAAAGTTCCTGCGGGTAAGTTTGGTGCTTGTCATAGACTATACCTCCTTTCCGGTTCACCATTTGTGAACGCAGGCGCCCATTCAGGAATCCTCAAGAAATGAGATTCCTCCATAAAATCCCTTCCTCCTTTCGGTGGTAAGCGGGGGTCCAGAAATAAGCTGGCATTATTCCAGGCTGTTTCTTCGAGAAAAGTGAAAAGTTATTTCCGGACCTAAACAATTCAGAGGGCCGGGCGTGCCACCGGTCAAGATCGGCGGCGGCGCTCCGGCGTGTCAGCCGTGCCAACCGGCGTTGGTCCAGCGTGGCCTTGGGAAGACCCCAGGCTCAGGATACGTTGTTTCAACTCGGCCAGCGTCTTCCACAGGGCCTCCACCTCTTCGGCGTGAAGTTTCTGGTAGGACTCGAGCTGTCGTTCCAACAGGAGAACGGAGTAGGCCAAATCTTTGTTATCCTGCGTCATTTTCCACCATCTGAAAACCCGCTCATAACGCAATTGTGTACCGCCGGCCTGGCTCTAAAAGGTGAGGCCTGTTCGATAGCGCAGTAGAGCCGGGGATCGATCTTTCGATAGCCGCCGGTAGGTTGTCCGTTGTTGTACCGCGAGGTGGGTGGCTGAGGCCGAACGCTGAACGCGCACTGGAACCGAATTGGCACGTGGCCTAATGATAGCGGTCCACCCGACCCACGGCAATACCCAAAGGGATACGGTATGGGGTTCAATCGGGTATAGGCGGTTGGGGCAGCCTTATTTCTTTGGTAACTACTCAGGTTAGAGGCCCCAAGCCGGGTAATCGGGTACTGGGTACTGGTTATTAGCGATAATTGCCAATAACCAATACCTAATATCCAGGGATGAAATACTGGATACAGGTATGGCTAGGTAGTTACTTTTTTGGGGGAAAGGGGGGGATTTCTAGATCAGCCCCTGGCGAATGGCTTTGGCCACCGCCTGGGTGCGGTTCTCGGCGTTGAGTTTGATCAGGAGCTCCTGGACCTTTTTCTTGACCGTCACTTCGCTCCAGTAGAACTGTTCGGCAATGACCTTGTTGGTGGCCCCGGTGGCCATCGCCTGCAAAATGCGCAGCTCTTCCCCGGTCAGGCCGGCGTCGTGGCGCAACTTCTCGGTGGCCAGGTCTTTGAATTCGCGTAGCACCTTGTCGACCAGCAAGGGGCTGAGGAGCCGTTCGCCCTGGTGGACGGCCCGGATGGCCGAGGGCAGCATCTCCAGGGCAACATCTTTTAGCAAATAGGCCTGGGCCCCAACCTGGAGCGCCCCGAAGAGGTATTCTTCGTCGTCATAGGTGGTCAGGATGATGATCCGCAGTTGGGGCAGGTCCTGGCGCAGTTGCCGGGCGATCTCGATGCCGTTGGCGCCCGCCATGCGCACGTCGAGCAGGACCACGTCCGGCTCGTACAGGGCGCACTTCTCCAGCACCGCCGGTCCGGTGCTGGCCTCGTCGATCACGTCCAGGTCTTCGTACTGGGTCAGCAGGCTGCGAATGCCCTGCCGCACGATGGGGTGGTCGTCAGCGATCAGGACCCGGATGCGCTCCATAGCCGTTACCTCCCCTATAAATACCCCTCCCCACCAGCGGGGAGGGGTTGCGCGCCAGCGGGGGTGAAATCTTCACGCTTCGCGTCGTTGTCGTCTCGCAGGGACTGTCCGACTCCTCTGGAATCGTCAAGGGGCAGGCGGGCGCTGACCCGGGTGCCGCGACCGGGTTCCGAGTGCAAGGCCAGCTCGCCGCCGACGCTCTGGGCGCGCTCTTGCATGCTGACCAGCCCCAGGTGGCCCGGCGAGCCGTTGGCTATCACCCGGCAATCGAAGCCGCAGCCGTTGTCCTCGATGGTGATGTTCAACCGGCCCGGGTTGAAGGCCAGTTGTACCCGGGCCTGATCGGCGCGGGCGTGCTGGGCCACGTTGTGCAGCGCCTCTTGGACGATGCGGTAGACGGCCCGCTCCCGTTCGGAGGTCAGTCGCCGCACCGGCCCGGCGGTGGTCAACGCGCAGCGAATCCCGGTATGTTCCTGGTAGTCATCCACATATGTCTCCAGCGCCGCCACCAGCCCCGAGGCGCTCAATTCCTCCGGGTGCAGGTCATAGATGAGGCGGCGCATCTCGGTTTTGACCTTTTTCAAGATGGCCTGCGCGCTGTGCAGCTTCTCGCGGGCCACGTCGGGCTGTTCTGCCAAAGAGACCTTGGCCGCCTGGGCTTCGTACAGGGCGCCCATAATCAACTGCGAAACGCCGTCGTGGATGTCCTGGGCGATTCGTCCACGTTCCTCTTCCTGGATGCGGATGGTCTGGTTCAGCAGATGCCGCAGTTGGTCGGCCTGGCGGGCCAGCGTTTCCCGGGCCTGCTTGAGGGCCGCCGTTCTCTGCTCCACCCGGGCTTCCAGCTCCTCGTTGAGGGCTTTGACCTCGGCATAGAGGCGGGCGTTTTCGATGGCCACCACGGCGTGGCTGGCAAAGGCCAGCGCGATCTGGGGCTCTTCCACATCATCGTAGCAGTGATCCACCTGCTCCAAAGCCAGCAGGCCGATGGCCTCGTCCCCCCGCAGGAGCGGCACGACCAGGCACCAATCCACCTCCTCGATGGGGTGCAGCCCGTCGGCAAAGGGCGGCTGGCGGCCCGGCTGGCAGAAGGTCAGCGGGCGCTTCTGGCGCATGACCTGCTCGAAGTCCGGGTTGGCCGATACGGGCAGCCGGTAGCCCAGCAGTTGCTCCATTTCCAGCTCTTGCCGGCCCCGCACGGCAACCACGCGCAGGCAGTCATCTTCATGCAAGAGGATGAGACCCACGTCGACGATCAAGACCTGCCCTAACTGCTCCAGCACGGTGTGCAAGACCTTCTCCAGGTCAAGGCTGGCCCCCAGGGTCTGCGATACCTGGCGCAGCGTTTCGGCCAGTTGGCGTTGGGACCGCTCGCCTTCGTATAATTGGGACTTCTCAATCGCCAGCCCCACGTGCTGGCCGACGGCCGTCAGGATGGTTTCGTGCCAGGTGTTGAACAGGTTAGGCCGGGGGTCGGCCAGATGGATCACCCCCACGATCTGTCCCTCGACTTTGACTGGAACGCTGAGGCAGGAGCGGAAGCCCTCGGTCAGGCAGGGGAGACGTTCCGGATTCGCACTTTGCAAATCTCCGGCCATCCTGGGCTGGCCGCGCAGGGCGGCCTGGCCGCATAGACACTGGCCGAGCGGCACCCGCTTCTCCTCCTCCAGGAAGCCGGCGGATAGCCCCAGCCCGGCTCCCATCTGCAGCTCGTCGTTTTCAACCAGCTTGATGTCGGCGGCGGCGGCCCCGGTCAGGGCCAGCACCTGGTCCAGGACCCGGGGCAGGGTTTCCTCCAGGTTGAGCGAGCGATTGACCGTTTCGGCCACCCGGTTGAAGGCGGCCAGCTCGCGCAGGTGCTGCCGCAACTCGTCCTGGGTGACCACCAGCCGGACCAGCATCTCGTTCCGGCTGCGCATCGCTGCCCCCAACTCGTGGACCGGCATCGCTTCGCGGGGGACCAGGCGGCCTTCGGTCTGGCCGGCGGCGACGGCTTCGTTGGCGCGGGTCAGTTCCCGCAGGGGTCGTAGCAGGCTCCGTTCCAGGTAGAACCACAAAGGGACGACGAGCAGCAGGGTCAGGAGGAAGCCGGACAGGAAGTATTGCACCAGGGCCCGCTGCACCAGGGCCTGATAGGCAGTATACGGCTCAACATAGTGCAGGGTGGCGGTCACCCGGTCCGGGTTGGCTGGATCCCCCTTAACCGGCAGGCTGAAGCCCAGGACGGGAACACCGCGAGGGGTCATCTCTACCAGCCCCTGGCTGAATTGCCCGACCGCTCCCTCGGCCGCTTCGTGCTCCAACTGGCCCATGATCGCCGCCACGGGTTTGCCCACGCTCTCCGGGCGAGATGAGGCGATGATCGTCCCTTCCGGATCGGCCAGCAGGGCTTCGCGGACCGGGCCGGCCCCGGAGGCCTGGTGAAACTCTTCCAGAATCCGCTGGGCTTCGCTGGGGTCGGCTTGATCCAGGGCGCTTTGCAGGGCCAGGCCCACCTGGAAAACGTACTGGCGCATCTCGCGCGCGGCCTCCGCCTCGGCGATGCGGAAGTTGACCAGCGTGGTCACGGTGACGGCGAGCAAAATAGCCAGCGCACCGTAGACGACAAGTTGCTTTTTCAGCGTGGTGGGTAGAAGACGGCGCAGGATCATCGGTTTGCCTCCGTACATCATTGCCGGCCTGGCCCTTTCGCCTTTGAAGAGGGGACGGTGAGCGGTGAGTTCTCAGGTCAGTTTGTGGCAGTGGGGTGAGTGGTTTTGCAGTCAACCGTTTCCCCACAATTTAGCACACGTCCGTCCGATTGTCAATCTCCGCGAAAGTGCGGGAGGGAGGAGAAATCGTCGAAAACAGTCCGGGTAGTCTCTTGAAGTCGTTTGAAATCCAGGACACCCCCCGGCTTCCCGCCAGGCGGCACAGAGCATTTTCACGCGCTTGTGTTATAATGTTTACATCCTGACCGATTTGAGCAAGGAGTCGAACCGTGGCGAAACGTGGCACGCTGTCTCCCAAAATCCCCTCCAAAGAGTTGAACCAGGCCCTCAACCAGGCGGTGGCCTTGATGCGGGGGTTGAACAAGCGGGTGCTCACCCCCGAGGTCTTGCTGCTGACCTTCGTTAAAATGCCCGACGTGGCCGCCCACCGCATTCTGCGCCAGTTTGCCGGGCAACGCGGCTTCAACTGGGCCACCTTTGAAAAGGACGTGGCCCAGGCCGCCAGGGAGCGCCTGGCCCGCGATGTGGACTTCGATTATGTCAGCGACAGCAACGAGCGCATCCCCCTGGCCGACGAGACGCTGATCGTCATCGACGAGGGCCTGACCCTGGCCAAAGCCCGCGACGAGGTCTGGTGCGGCACCGAGCACATTCTGGCGGCGATGGCCGAGACGCAGGTCGGCACGGCCCGCCTGCTCAACCGGCTGGGGATTACGCCCCGCGCCGTCAGCGATGCCCTGGGCGACCCGGCCCTGTCGGGCGGGGCCACGGCCCAGGACCACGTGGCGCTGGCCCGGGCCGGCCGGCTGGCCCCGGTCTACTTTCGAGAGGAATTGTTGCACCAGTTGAGCAGTATGCTGTCCGTGGCCCGCAACCGGCACGTGGTCCTCATCGGGCCGACGGGGGTCGGCAAGCGGTCCCTGGTCTACGCCCTGGCCCAGCAGATCGCCGGCGGCAAAGGGCCGGGCGGCGTGCGCTCGGTGGTTGAAATCAACGAGCAGGCCCTGCTGGACAACGCCCTGGGCGGGGTCCGGGCCGGATTGCGGCTGGCCCGCGGCGGGGCGCTCTTCGTACCCAACATCGCCCGCTTCTTCGGCGGCTTCCGGGCCGATTTCCCCGAAAAGGCTTGCAACGAGCTGCAAAAAGCCTTCTTCGACGAGGAGGTGGTCATCATCGGCACGGCCAGCGAGGGGCGCTACAAAGACCGCCTGGCCAGCAACGCCGCCGTCGCCCAAAACAGCCAGGTCCTGAAAGTAGAACCGGCCTCGGTCGAGGAGACGACCGAGATGCTGAAGGCCCTGGAGCCAACCTTCCAGGCGGATTACGAGCTGGAGATCGCCGACGACAGCCTGCCGGCGGCGGCCCGGCTGGCCGGGCGCTATCTGACCTCGGAGCCGCTGCCGGGGGCCGCCGTGCATCTGCTGCACCGCGCCTGCGCGATGGTCAAGATGAGCCGCCAGGCGGAGGGCCAGGCCGGGGACGGGGTGCGGGACGACAAACGTCTGGACGCCGACGACGTGATGGTCGCCGCCAGCCTGATGACCGGCATCCCCGTCACCAAGCTGGGGGCCGACGAGCGGGACCGCTACGTGCATATGGTCGAGCATCTGCACCGGCGCATCATCGGCCAGGACGAGGCGGTCATGGCCCTCAGCCGGGCGGTCAAAACGGCCCGCGTCGGCCTGAAGGACCCCAAACGCCCCATCGGCTCCTTCCTCTTCCTGGGGCCGACCGGCGTCGGCAAGACCGAGTTGGCTAAAGCCCTGGCCGAGTTTATGTTCGACACGGAGGAGGCGTTGATCACGCTCGATATGAGCGAGTTTATGGAGGATGCTGCCGTCAACCGGCTCATCGGCGCCCCGCCGGGTTACGTCGGCTACGAGGGCGGCGGGCAGTTGACCGACGCCGTCCGCGACCGGCCCTACAGTGTCGTCCTGTTCGATGAGGTGGAAAAGGCCAGCGTCAAGGTTTTTGACGTCCTGTTGCAGGTCATGGACGAGGGCCGCCTGACCGACGGCCAGGGCAACACCGTCAGCTTCAGCGAGTGCGTGATCCTGATGACCAGCAACATCGGCAGCCGCGCACTGGCCGACCCCGAACTGAGCGAAGCCTTCGCCCGCGAGGCGGCCCTGGATGCCTTGAAGGCCCACTTCCGGCCCGAATTCCTCAACCGGCTGGATGACATCATCTTCTTCCACCTGCTGACCGAGGAGCATCTGCGCCAGATTTTGGACCTGATGCTGGGCAAGGAGGTGAAGTTGTTGCAGGCCCGCGACCTGTCGCTGCAGATGACGGGCGCGGCCAAAACCTGGCTGCTGGCCCAAAACGAGCATCCCGAATGGGGCGCGCGCCCGTTGCGGCGGCTCATCCAGAAGCACATCCGCGAACCGCTGGCCGATTTCCTGCTACAAGGGGACCCCAGGCCGGGCACGGTGATCAATATCGATGCGGAC
>JBHHXL010000025.1:0-24567 GCA_046757065.1 Anaerolineae bacterium | reverse complement strand
GTGTATCATCTTAAGGTTTCTATCTGACGTTCTATCCGGCGTGTTTGCTTCAGTAAATTCTGTAGGTGCCTGGCCGTGGAGGTGAGCTGGCCGTCTTCGACCAGCCCTATTTCCTCCAGGGCAGCCAGGGCCGCTTCATCCTGGGCTACCAGCAGCTCCCCCAACCGCGAACGGGCCAGTTCCCGCAAATCCTCGGTGACGACGCTGCCCACGCGATGGTCATCCACGATTTTGCCGTCGGCCATCGTCAAAATCCGCCGCGTGCGCCGGGCGATCTTTGGGTCGTGGGTGACGATCAGAATGGTGCGCCGGTGCTCGCGGTTGATGTCTTCCAGGAGGCCCATCACCTCATCGCCGCTCTCGGTGTCCAGGCTGCCCGTCGGCTCGTCGGCCAGGATGAGGGCCGGATCGTTGGCCAGGGCCCGGGCCACGGCCACCCGCTGCCGCTGCCCGCCGGAAAGCTGGCTGGGCAGGTGATTGACGCGATCCGCCAGCCCCACCGTCTCCAGCAGGTGAAGCGCGCGCTCCCTGGCCTCGCGCTCCCCCAGGCCCTGGCCCTGCATCGGCACTTCGACGTTTTCGCGGGCGGTCAGGGTGGGTAGCAAGTTGTGAAGCTGGAAGATGAAACCGACCGTTTTGGCCCGAAACGTGTCCACGTCCCTGATTTTAGCCAGGTCCTGGCCGTGAACGATGACCTGGCCGCTGGTCGGCTGGTCCAAGGCGCCCAGCATATTGAGCAGGGTGCTCTTGCCGCTGCCGCTGGGCCCCATCACCGTCAAATATTCCCCGGCCTCAATCGTCAAATCGACGTTGTCCAGTGCCCGCACTTCGGCCCCGTCGCCGTAGACTTTGGTCAGGCCAATGGTTTGCACCACGATGTCGTTTTCAGCCATTTCGGACACCGCCTACCGTTCCACGGCGATATTGACGAAGGCCGTCATCCCCCAGCGCAGAGCGGGGTCAAGCTCATCGAAGGCCACAACGGTGGTGTAATTCGTGCCGCCCTGGCCGGAACTGGCCATCGGCGCAATCTGGACGACGTGGCCCGCCAGCAGAGCATCGGGCAAGGCATCGAAGGTCAGGTCCACCGGTTGCCCGATGGAGACGTAGGCCACGTCCGTTTCGCGCAAATCCGTGGTTTCGACCTGCAGGTGCGACAGATCTCCCAGGGTCAGGACGGGTTGGCCGGGCAAGACCTGCTCTCCCAGGCGGGCATGCAACACCCCTACCGTCCCCTCAAAGGGGGCCTTCAGAGTTGTTTTGTTCAGCGCCTCGCGAGCAGCAGCAACGGCAGCGCGGGCCTGATCGACGTTGGCCTGGGCCACGGCGATCTCCGCCTCAGTTGCGCCCTGCTGCACGACGGCCAGCCGGTTGATGGCCGTGCTAAGATTGGCCCGGGCCTGCTCGACCTGGGCCCCGGCCTGGGCTACCCCGGCCTGCGCCTGCTGAACCTGGGCCTCGGCGGCGTCGATGGCCGCCTGGGCCACGGCGATCTCCTCCGGCGTGGCCCCGTTGACCAGGGCCGTGTAGTTGGCGCGGGCCACCTCGGCATCGAGCGTGGCCGACTCCAGGGCCAGGGCTTGAGGTGTAGTGCCCACATCCCCGGCCCAGGCGATCTTGTCATATTCCGCTTGCGCCTGGCGCAGGGCGGCCTCGGCCTTCAACATCGTGGCCGCCGCCGCTTCCAGCGCCTCAGCCGAGGCCCCGGCCAGCAGCCGGTCCAGCTCCGCCTGCGCCCCGGCCACCGACGCCTGGGCAGCAGCCACGCCCGCCTGGGCTGTGGCCAGATTGGCTTCGGCGGCCTTCAGGCCGGCCTCGGCCATCGACACGTTGTCCCTGGCGGTGGCAACTTCTTCGGGCCGCGCCCCGGCCAGCAGGCGATCCAATTCCGCCTGGGCGATGGCCAGGCTGGCCTCGGTCACCGCCAGCTCGTGGCGCAGATCGACGTCATCCAGCCGGACCAAAATCGCCCCGTTTTCCACGCGCGAGCCTTCCTCGACCGCGATTTCCACCACCTGCCCCCCTAACCCAAAGCTCAAATCCGCCCACTGCGCCGGAACCACCTCCCCGGAGGCCCACACGACCCGGTTAATTTCCTCCGCCAGCTCCGGGGTCGGGGCCGGGGCAGCCGAGGGCGTATAAAATTCACTGTATCCAAAATAACCAACTACAGCCAGTATGACAACAATGCCGATGATGATGTTTCTACGTCGCATCGCAATTTCTCCAGTACGTCTCTCTCTGAAAGACCGGAAAATCTATTTCCAACTATCACTCGTAGCGCAACGCCTCTACCGGGCGCAGGCGGCTGGCGTACCAGGCCGGGTACAGCCCGCCGATCGTCCCCAGCAGCAGCGAGACGACAATGGCCTGCCCGACAATCTGGGGGGTGTAAACGGCGGTCAGCAGTATGCCAATGCCGGGGATGGCCTGTAGCGCCCGGGCCAGGCCAACACCGACCAGCAATCCCAGTCCGGCGGCGACCAGACCCAGCAGCAACGATTCGCTGAGGATCATCCACAGCACCCGCGCCTGCCGCCAGCCTACGGCCCGCAGCGTACCGATCTCCCGGGTTCGTTCCAGGACGGCCATGACCATCGTGTTGGTGACCACCACGCCGCCAACCAGGACGGCCAGGGTGAAGATGGCTCCCAACATGGCCCGCATCGTTTGGATGTCGTTCCTATCCTCCAAAAAGGTGGCGGCCATCGATACGTCCACATCGTCGCCAAACCGTTCCTCGATCAAGGCCCGGACGGCCTCGGCCTGGGCCGGGTCCCGCAACTTAATCTGATACATGCTCACCTGGCGCGGTTTCTGAAAGGACACTTGCGCATCGGGCATAGCAACCACGCCCCCACCCTCTTCATAGGCGATGCCGGTTTCGTAGATGCCGGTGACGCGGAACACGCCGCCGGGCAGGTTCATCAGATCGCCAACCTCCTTGTTAAGCGTCTCCGCAGCGGGCCGGCCCAGCATAATTTCGCCGCGCCCCCGGATGGGTTCGCCCTCGACGATGTTGTAATGCCGGATCGCCCGCCCGTTCGGCTCCACGCCGTAAATGATTAAAAACGGCACATCCTGGCCGCTGCTGATCCCAAAGATAAGCCCGGAAACATCCTCCACCTCCGGCATGGCCGCGATGGAACGCCCGACGCGCTCCTCGATGACGGAGTAGCCCATATCGGCCACGTTGGCCTGCCAGGCCACCAGCTCGGCCCCACTTTGCGAGGCCAGGGCGGTAATCTCGCGGATCATCCCCTCGGTGATGGCCCCCAGGGACACAATCAACCCAACGCCGATGGCGATCCCGCCCATCGTCAGCAAAGAGCGCGCCCGACGCCGAAACAGATTGCGGAAGGTCGGGCCCAGCAAGCGCGCCCACGACGGCTCGTTGCCGTCGCCGGCCCCGCTGTCGTACTGGAGGGCCTCGATGGGCCGCAGGTTGGCGGCGCGCCAGGCCGGGTAGGAGCCTCCGACCGTGCCCAACACCAGCGCCACCGCCATGCCCTGAACCAGCAACAGCGGCTGCACCACGCCCGGCGCAAAGCTAGAGATCGACGGGGTGCGGTTGATCAGGGCCACCAACCCCAGGCCGATGGCCACGCCCAACAGCCCGCCCAGGAAACTCAAGATCAGGGATTGGCTCAGGATCAGGCGCAGGACCTTCCCCCGCCGCCAGCCGACGGCCCGCAGCACGCCGATCTCGCGGGTCTGTTCAAAGACGGTCATAATCATCGTGTTCATCATCCCCAGCCCGCCGATAAGGACGGCGATGAAGCTGATGCCCCAGGCCATCGCCCGCAAGGACTGGACGTTGACCTGCTCGCTGGCAACATCGCTGGCTTTGGAGACGGAGACGTCGTCAAAAAGCCCTTCGATCCGGGCCTGGACCGTATCGATTTGCGTAGGATCGCGCACCTGGACCTCGAAGAAGGTTACCTGGCGCGGCTTCTTGAAGATGGCCTGGGCGTCGACCAGGGGGATGACCGCCCCGCCGTCTTCGAAGCTCTGCCCGGTTTCGTAGATGCCGACGATCCGAAAGGGTATTTCCTGCAAGCGCATCGTGTCGCCAACGAACAGCCTCAGATTTTCGGCGGCCTGCCGGCCCAGAATGAGTTGTTTTTCGCGCCGCAGGGCCTGGCCGTCGATGATCTTAAAATGCTGGACGGCAATTTCATCCGGATCGTAACCGCCGATGATGAAATAGGGGATGTCCTCCATCGGCACGATGTTGAAGATGACGCCGGAAACGTTGCGCACGTTGCCTAACTGGACAATGCGCTCGCCGATTTGCTGGTCAACGTTGCTCAGCGTCAAATCGGCGGCGTCCTCCTGGGTGACCAGCAGGTCAGCGCCACTGCCCCCGGCGAAAGCGGCGTATCCCTGGGCGATGCCTTCGGCCATTGCGCTCAAAGCAATGACCGCCGCCACGCCGATGGCGATACCCAGCATCGTCAAAATGCTTCGCGCCTTGCGGCGCCATATCGTCCGAAAGACCATGAGCTACCGCCTAAATCTCCCATTGGTAATGCACCAGGAAAGCCAGATAGGGCTTCCCGGCCCAAAATTCGACGCCAACCGCCCAGGTCCCCCAATCAAATTCATTGTCCTGCGGGGGCGGGCGGTAGATGGCGTAGTAATTGACCGGCGCATATTCAAACGGAAGCTGGATGATGCCCGCCGAGCCGCCGGTCACCAGCTCATTGCAGTGAATCTGCGGCGTTCCGGCCAGGTCCCGGTCCAGCAGAGGCAAGACGACATCCTTGAACGAGCCCTGGATGGGCAGCCCGCTGCCGTCTTCAAACCCCCAATCGTAGCTCGCATCCGAGACGAATATGGCGGGCACGCCCCCCTGCTCGAAACGAACCTCGTTATTCCACCAGTTGACCCGCACCAGCAACCCCCGCCGGGGATGGACCCATTGAGCCAACGCGCTGCCATCCCGCCGCTGGACCGCATCCCGCACAGCATCCACCAATTGGCGCGTCGCCGGGTCGGCGCAGAAGGCCGTCGCGCCGACCTCTTCGGTCAGGGAGTGACGCCGGGCCCAACCGCTCAGGTCCGACCAGGTGATCTGGAGCCAGTCCACCTCGGAGTCCATCGTCGATTGAACGCCGCTGACGTTGGGCGGGATGCTGCCCACGACCCCGGCAGTATCCGCCGGTTCGTCGCGCACCTGCAGCGTTTCTCCAACCGGCACAAAGGCAACACGGTAGGTTCGGAGCGGGGCGGAGGTCGGGGTCACCGTTGGCGGCGGCGGCGAGGTCGGGCTGGGGGTGGGGCCGGGCGTGGCCGTTTCGACCGGGGGCACGGCTATCGTTGTGGGGCCCGGGGGCGGCAAGGTGGCCGCCGCCTGCACCGGGGGTGGCGGGGGAGGTGGCGTGGCCGTCGCCCGGGCGCAGCCGCCGAGGAAGGCCGGCAGCAGGATTAACCAAAAGAGCAAACCGAAATCCCGAACATTTTTCAACCTTCAGACCCTCCTGGCGGGCAGCTACCTGGTAATTAGATTGGTTCAATCTCGGAGATTGAACCAATCTAATCCTAGCCCTCTAAAATTCTTCCGACCCGTTCGCGCAAGGCAGCCTTGTCTGTCACGCCCGCGGCCTGCTTGGCCGCATCCTGCATCTTCTCCTGCATCAATTCGTGGTCAATGGGCAATAAGACAGCCACCGGCTGGCCCTGATAGGTCACCACATACTCGGCCCCCTCTTCGCGAACACGCCGCATGATCTCGCTGATCCGGCTATTTAGCTCTCGTACGCCGACTATAGCCATAGCCCTCTCCGTCCCGAATCCTAAATAATCTTGACCAAACTTCGAATGTGGCAACATCTGTTGCCACATTGAAGGTATTATACTCAGGATACAGGCCGGTTGTCAAGTGAAGAATAGAACAATTGAACCGATCGATAACTCGGCGTTGGGCCGGCCAACAGATCGTTCGTGGACCGTCCATATTCAAACATATTGCCGCCCCGTCTCGAATGTGTTATAATCCGGCTTGCTATACCTATTTGGAGTCTATTCTTAATGAAAATTGCGCTCGACGCTATGGGTGGGGACAACGCGCCGGTAGTTACCGTTCAGGGAGCGGTATGGGCCGCTCGCGACTTTAACATTGAGATCCAACTGGTCGGTAAGCCGGAGGTTATCCAGGCTGAGCTGGCTCGTTACGACGCCTCCAGCCTGCCTTTACAAGTGATTCCTGCCAGCGAAGTTATTGAAATGGTAGACCAACCGGCAGCAGCCGTCAAGGCCAAAAAAGATGCCAGCATGACCGTCGCCTTGCGCAGTCTGAAGGAAGGGCGCTGCGACGCGTGCGTGACGGCCGGCAACTCCGGCGGGGCGCTGGCGTCAGCGCTGTTTACCCTGAAGCGTATCCCTGGCATCAAACGCCCTGCGCTCAGCACAGTCTACCCAACCGCCTCGGAATACGGGCGTTGCTTTCTGCTCGATGTAGGGGCCAACGCCGATGTCAAGCCGGAATACCTGCTCCAATTCGGCCTGATGGGGAGCCATTACGCCGAACGCGTGCTCAGTATTCCAACGCCCCGCGTCGGTCTTGTTTCCAACGGCGAAGAGGATGGCAAGGGCAGCATACTGGTTCAGGAAACGGCCCGGCTGATGAAAGCCAGCGATTTGAATTTCATCGGCAACGTGGAGGGAAAAGACATCCCGGCGGGGTTGGCTGATGTGGTCGTCACCGATGGTTTTACCGGCAATGTTCTGTTAAAAGCCTCAGAAGGGGTTGGGCGTTTCCTGATGGAGACGTTCAAACAGGAGGTTCGGGCGCGCCCCGTCGCCGCCGTTGTCAGCGCCGTGCTCCTGCGCGGAGCCTTTAAGGCCCTGGAGAAGAAGATAGACTACCGGGAATTCGGGGGCGGAGCGTTGCTGGGGGTCAATGGCGTCGTGGTGGTGGCGCACGGCCGCTCGGATGCGTATGCCATCCGCAACGCCCTCCACTTGGCCAAGCAATCGGTGGAGCAGGATATCATCGGCGCCATCAAAAGCGGCTTAAATGCGTAACTACTCAGCCAGGGTGAAGAAACCCGATTACTGAATTTGAACACACCCAATTCATTCACGGGGCAAGCGCAGAATCCAGTAAACAAGTACAGAAAAAGTGAAGATTTCTTTACGGACAGTTACGAAGCGAGACGCCATTGATGGAACGAACGGACGATGAACGGGTGGTTATCACCGGCAGCGGCGCGATCAGTCCGCTGGGGCACACCGTCTCAGAGACCTGGGAAAACCTGGTAGCAGGCAAGTCGGGCATCGGTCGCATCACCCTTTTTGATGCCACCGATTTTCCTACCCGTTTTGCCGGCGAAGTTAAAGATTTCGACCCGACCAAATACATCACGCGCAAAGAGGCGCGCCGGATGGGGCGCTCCTCACAATTCTCCGTAGCCATCGCCTGCCAGGCGCTGGAAGATGCGGGCCTGTCCTATCCATTTGATGATGGCCTCGCCGAGCGCACGGGCGTCGTTTTAGGAACGGCCATCGGCGGCTTTGACTCGGCGGAGCGGGGCCTGTTCGCGCTTTGGAGCGGCGGTCTCAGCAAAGTGACCCCCTTTGCTCTCCCGGCGGCGATGCCAAATATGGTCACCTTTCACAACTGCCTGCGGTTTAATGCTCAGGGATACACTAACACCACCGTTACCGCCTGCGCCGCCGGCACACACGCCCTGGGGGAAGCCCTGAACGTCATCCGGCGAGGCCGATGTGATGTTATGCTCGCCGGTGGGGTGGAGGCCATGATCATCCAGACAACCTTCGCCGGCTTTGCCGCGATGCGCGCCCTGTCCACGCGCAACGGCGACCCGACCAAGGCCTCCCGGCCTTTTGACGCCGAGCGCGACGGGTTCGTCATCGGCGAAGGCGGGGCCATATTTGTTCTGGAACGCTTGAGCCACGCCAAAGCGCGCGGGGCCCGCATCCAGGCGGAGTTGTTGGGCGAAGCCAATTCTTCCGACACCTACCACATCGCCGCCCCCGATCCTGAAGGCCGGGGCGCTGTCCGTACCATGCGCTGGGCTCTGGAGGACGCCGGTATAGGCCCGGACGACGTTGACTACATCAACGCCCACGGCACGGGCACGCCTCTGGGCGATCCGGCCGAGACACAAGCCATCAAATCGCTTTTTGGAGAGCGGGCTTACGAAATTCCCATCAGCGCGACCAAGAGCATGATTGGCCATAGCTTCGGCGGCGCGGGGGCCCTCGAAGCCCTGGCCTGCGTCAAAGCCCTTGAAACGGGCGTGATCCATCCGACCATCAATTACCAAACCCCGGACCCAACCTGCGATCTGGACTATGTGCCCAATAAGGCCCGCAAGCACCAGGTGCGGGTGGCCCTCTCAAACTCTTTCGGATTGGGCGGCCAGAACGCTTGCCTGGTCCTGAGGCGTTACGAGAACGGCGAGGAGATAGCGCAAGACAGGGATACGGCGGAATGAAGATTGTCACCAACGAAGAATTGATCGCCAAACGCAAAAAACTGGCCGGGCGAGTGGCAACGGCCTCGATGATCCTGTTGGTCGGCGGATTGGTGACGAATTGCACCAACCTTCGCCAACCGACCGTTAACCCCACCACCTACTACTTGCTGTTGACCCTGCTTTTCACCGGCTTTGTGGCGGCCGTGATCAGCTCGCATCTGGTCAGTCGCTGGGTGAAAGAACCCCGCGCCGACCAGGTGCTGGCCAAAGTCCTGAGAAACTTTGACAACAATCACCACCTGTTCAATTACACCACCAAAGCGCCCCACGTCTTGCTGGCGCCCGGCAAGTTATTTGTCATCTCCCCTAAAAACCACGAGGGCTTGATCACCTGCCGGGCCAACCGTTGGAAGCGCCCGTTCAAACTTCGCCGTTTATTTTTCCTGGGCGAAGAGGCGCTAGGCAATCCGGCTTACGAGGCTCAGGGCCAGGCCGAGCGTCTCCGCAAATTCCTGGACAAACAGGCCAACGGCCTGGAGATCCCGGACATCCAGCCGGTTATCGTTTTCACCCATCCAGACGTCAAGTTAGATATTGAAGACCCGGCAGTCCCGGCGATGAAAGGCAGCGCCCTGAAAGAGTTCGTGCGCAAGGCCGGCAAAGGCACCTCGCTGACCGCCCAGCAACGCCGGCAATTAATCAAGGTCTTAAGCAACGGTTAGCGCAGGGATAATCGGATAAGGCAGCACATTTTCAATAGGAGGTAACGATGGCCTTCAATCACCAGCGGTATAACGCAATCTACCTCAACAATGTCCAGGCAGGCGGCGCGCCCCTCAACGACGCTGCCGAAAATTATGGCGTAGTCATCGAACCGGCCCAGGTGGCCGAGGGGCAGATGTATTGGAAAGTAATCGGGGTGCACCACCTGGATCCGCAGGAGAACTTCAGCAACCACCACGTCTACCTGGAAGTCCTGGATGAGCAGGGTAACCGCATCCGCCAGCCCCTGCCCTGGGTAGGTTGGACCTGGAAGGACCGCCGTCCCGACGAACCGGCCCGGCCGGTTCCCATCGACAAGCCCGACTTCGAGGCGGGCGGCAACATCGCCGTGCACAGATCGCAGATCATTTCGGTCTGGGTCAACGGCTTCACCCCGGACGCCAGTGACCTCAGCGACCGGGTGACCGGCATCCGGACCACACACCCCGATGAGCCTTTGCCCAACGGAGAGCTACTCAATACCTGGGGCCACCATTCCTTTTACGTTGTCTTCCAGCGCACCACCAGGAAGGCCAGCGCCAGCAACAGCGCCATCTCCGGCAGCGTGGCCGGTGGCGAAGGGCATACCGTCAGCCTGTTGCGCGGCAGCGAAACGGTGGCCCGCGTTACCTTAAGCAGCGACACCGCGTTTCGCTTTGAGAAGCTGCCGCCCGGCACCTACACGGTCACCGTGGTCGACACCGATGTCGAACGAACCGGCATCCAACTCGACGGCAGCAACCAGGTTGAGGTGGTGCTGGCCCTGCCCGCCCCAGACCAGAGCGTGATTCACGGGGTCGTTGCCAACGGTCTGGGCCATACCCTGCTATTGACCAAGAGCACGGCCATCATCGCCCGCACGATTCTGCCACCGGACGGGGCCTTCCGGTTTGAGAATTTGCCCGCCGGGGTTTATGGCCTTGAGGTCTGGAACACCTCCGCCAGAGTCGATAACATCGAAGTCGATGGCCGCAACACCCGCCAGGTCAGCCTGACCGTGCCGGACGAGGACCCCTCCTCGAAAGGCCTGGACCATTACGTTCTCTTCGGAGCGGCCAATTCACCGGGCCGGCGCACCAGCCTGATCCTCGCCCTGGATTACCTGCTGGCTTTCTCTTTGACCGCCGGTTTCAGCCTGAACGAGGCAAAAATAGCCCGGCAGGTAACCATCATCGGCGAGGCGGCCAGCGCCGCCGACATAGCCTCGCTGCGGGGCGCTGGTTGCGAAGTTGAGCAACTCGCCGGAGATGGCTTCGCCCTGGAAGCGACGCTGGCCAATCGCATCCGCGCCGGCCGGCCCTTTGGCGATGGGTAATGACCAACCTGCCAACGCTGCTGATCTTCTTTGCAGCGTGGGGCCTGCTGTATGCGGCTGCCCGCAATCTCGCCCAACGGGATCGCCTGCCCCCCCTTATGCCCGAAGTAATGGCCGCCGGCGGACTCCTGGCTGTGGGTACCGCCGGTTTCTTCTGGCGGGTGCTCCTGACCCCTAGCTGGATGCCCGCCGGTGGCGGAGACCTGGCCCCTTTCCTGTATCCGAACTATCATTTCGCCGCCAGCCAGCTCAAGCAAGGGGTAATTCCCCTCTGGAACCCCCACCTCTATAGCGGCGTGCCCTTCGCCGCCGACATCCAAAACGGCCTGTTCTACCCGATCAACCTCATCCTGTTCTTCGCCAGCCCGGAAGTGACCTTTGAGAGCCTGCAATTCCTGGCCATCTTCCACTTTTGGTTGGCCGGTATCGGCATGTACCTCTGCCTGCGGATTGCCGGTCAACTGCATCCCCTGGCGGCCTTTGCCGGGGCGCTGGCCTTTGAGTTCTCGGATTTGTTCATCGTTCACTTCGGTAACCTGAACATGATCGCCGTGGCCGCCTGGCTGCCGCTGATTTTTCTCACGTTCCACCAGGCCGTTCAACGGCGGTCGACGAGCCTGGCGGCGCTGGCCGGGGTGTTCCTGGCCGTTTCCACCCTGGCCGGGCACATCCAGATCACGCTGTTTATGTTGCTGGTATTGGGCCTGTACGTGGTCTGGCAGGTTGTAGCTTCAATGACTACGCGAAGGGCAGGCGCTTTGCTGCCGGCAGCGCAGCCGGCCCTCTATTTCCTCCTCAGCCTGACCGTCACGGTTGGCCTGTCCGCCCCGCTGCTCCTGCCCGCTTACGAAATGAGCCTGTACACGCCCCGCGCCGGCCTCTCTTACGTCGAGGCCGCCCAATATTCGCTTAATCCGGCGCAGTTGGCCGGCCTGTTGATACCCAACTTCTTCGGGCGCGACCCCGCCCTGCACTGGGGGCCGTGGGACCGCGTCGAAACCGGCTACATTGGGATTTTCCCTCTGTTTTTAGCCCTGGTGGGGATTTTGACTCGCCGGGACCGGCTGGGGCGTTTTTTCCTGGGGTTGGGGCTGGTAGCTTTCTTACTGGCCCTGGGCGGCGAGTCCGCTTTACACGGCTGGCTGTACGCTCTGGTTCCCGGCTTTAACCAACTACGCGCTCCGGCCCGGTTTATCCTGCTTCTGGATTTTGCGCTGGCCGCGCTGGCCGCCTTCGGCCTCGAGGCGCTGCTGGCGCCGGCTGAACCGGGCCGCTCGTTGCCCGGCTCGATACTCCGGCCCCTGACCTGGATCGTGGGCGGCCTGATCGTGGTCAGCCTGCCCCTGAGCTATTTCGCCCTTCTCATCACCCAGGACCGGAATCCGGTGATCTTCCAGAGAGCAGCGGCGGCGGCGCAGGGAGTTGTCGTTTTTGCGCTCCTGGCGGGGGCATCGCTGCTGATCTTGCATCTGGCGAACGCCGGTCGATTGCGGGGGCTGGGGCTGGGCCTCGGCGCGATTGCCCTGATCGCCATTGATCTCTTCAGCCTGGGTAGCAACGTAGATGTCGGCCAGCGCGATCCGGCAGCCAGCTACCGCCACCCGGAGGCCGTGGCCTTCCTGCAAAGCGACCCCGGCTACCATCGCCTGGAGGTCACCACCGATGTCTGGCACCTGTGGCAGCCGGACGCGGCCCTCTTCTACGGCCTGTACGACGCCTGGGGCCTGTACAACCCGCTAACCCTGTCCGATACGACCCGGTACTGGCAATTCGTTGGCGAGCGGAAGGGCGAGCGGTACAACTTCCTGGGGATCAAATACATCATCGCCGGTAAGGCCGGCGCGCCCGCCGACGGCAATCCGGGAGCTATCGTGCCCGTCTTTGACCGCGATCCCGGCATCAATATCTATCTCAACCAAAGCGCCCTGCCGCGAGTCCTCTTCGTCGGCCGGGCCATCGCCAGCCCCGACCACGAATCGGCCTGGCAGGCTGTGACCGCTCCAAACTTTGACCCGGCCACGACGGTCGTTCTGGAAGGGCTGGCCGCGCCCGGCCCCGAGTCGCAGCCAAAGGCCCGGCTGGCCATCCTTGAGTACGGGCTGCACCGGGTGCAGGTTTCGGTCCGGGCAGACGCACCCGGCTACCTGGTTCTGTCCGACGCCTACTATCCCGGCTGGCAGGCCACCATCGACGGCAGCCCGACCGCGATCTACCGGGCCAACTACGCCTTTCGCGCTGTGCGGGTCCCGGCCGGCGATCACGTTGTCCGTTTCGAATTTCGACCCCGGTTGTGGCAGGCGGGCCTGGTTGTAAGCGGACTAACAATACTGGGGTTGGCCGTCCTTGGGGGATTCAAGGTGGCCGTAGCGCTTCGAAATTGAAAAACACCTTCTTTCTGGATGTGCTGCCCTCAATCCAGACTTCAATCCTCAGCCCAATTCTCCAGCTTCAGTTCCGGCACTCTTGCAAACTCTCGAATATTGTTTGTGACTAACGTCACCTGTATGCTTAAGGCTTGCGCTGCAATCAGTGTATCCAAGGGACCAATCGGCGTTCCTTGATTTTCTAGCCAGGCCCTTATTCGGCCATAGGCCATCGCAGCTCGACCATCAAATCCAACCACGGTCAGCGGAATAAGAAACTGCTCCAGGGCGCGTTGGTTTCTGCCAGGATAACGGCTCTTTTGCACCCCAAACCATAGTTCCGCCGCCGTTACCGAAGATATTCCGATCTCGCCGACGACATAAGCATTGAATTTCTGTAGTACTTGCTGGGGTTTCTTTTTGATCAGGTAAATGCAAATATTGGTGTCCAATAAGAATTTCATTCGAACAGGCATTCCCGTTCTTGCCGGGCTGGTTGCTCGCGGATTTCCATAAAGTCATCCGAGAACTGATCCAAACTCTGGAACAGGGACTGCCAGGAGTCTTGATAGGGTATCAAGATGACGGCATTGCCGACCTTTTTGATAAAGACCTTATCGCCTGTAAACCGAAATTCTTTGGGCAAGCGCACGGCCTGGCTTTGTCCATTTTGAAATAATCTGGCAGTTTTCATTAGAGAACCCTCTCAAGTATATACCATAAGTATATACATCCCCTGGGCAAATTGCAAGTCAGCTGTCAGCCGGATGGCAAATGCCCGGCCCACAAGCGGGAGAACTCGGCCCTGAAACGCTCCACCATCCCGGTCCGGGCCTCAGCCGGCAACAACGAGGCCCGCACGGCGTTGAGTACCAACTCCTCCACCACCTCCACCCCGAAGCCGAAAGCATCGGCCACGGCCAGGTACTCGTTGGTCAACGTCGTATTGAACATCGGCGGGTCGTCGGAGTTGACCGTCACGTACAGCCCCGCGTCCAGCAGGCGCGGCAGGGGATGTTGGGCCAGGTCGGGCACGACTTTGAGGCAGACGTTGCTGGTGGGGCACACCTCCAACGGTATCTGGCGCGAGCGCAACTCAGCCACCAGCGCCGGGTCCTCCAGGCAACGCACGCCGTGCCCGATGCGATCAGCGCCCAGGGCCCGCAACGCGCCCCAGATGCTTTCCGGCCCGACCGTTTCCCCGGCGTGGGGCACGCTGGGCAAGCCAGCGGCGCGGGCCTGGTCGAAGGCCGCTTTGAACTTTTCGGGGGGATTGCCCACTTCGGGCCCGCCCAGGCCCAGGGCCACCACCCCATCGCCCATGCCGCCGATGGCCCAATCGGCGGTGAGCAAGCCTTCGTCGGGCGTTACGTTGCGGGCAATGTCGATCACCAGTCCCATCGAAACGCCAAGCTCGGCCTCGGCCCAATCTCGGGCGCGGTTGATGGCGGCCAACTGGTCGGCAAAGGCGATGCCCTTGTTCTGATAATGGGCGTAAGCCGTGTAGGTTACCTCGCTATAGCGGATGTTTTGGGCCGCCTGCCCGGCCAGGAACTCGCGGGCGATCCACTCAATGTCATCCGGCGTGCGAATGCAGCGCGAGACGGCCACGTAGACTTCGATAAAATGGGGAAAATCGACAAAATCGTACCAGGCCTGAATGCCTTCGACGGTATCGGCGGGCAGAGAAACCCCGTTGCGCCGGGCCAGCGTTAACAACGTCTCCGGCCGGATCGACCCTTCCAGATGGACGTGGAGTTCCACCTTGGGCATTGCCCGAATGAACGACTCAGGTGACATTCGAACACCTCAACTGCTATGGCTGTAGCACCCGGTTCACCGTATGGGCCAGTTGCTCCAGGCTCAGGGGCTTGTGCAGCCAATCGACCTGATCGTCGTCAAGACCCGATACCCCAGGTTTTGCAGCATACTCCGGGTCACATCGAGGACGATCTGTTCATCTTTTATCCTTCGCTGGAAAGAAGATGACCCGGTCCGGCCTGCTAGTACATCAAGGCGTAAATGAACCTATAGTTACCAAACACCCTTCGGCAGGCTCAGGGTGCAAATCAGGCGACCCATCGGGGCCAGAGCGTATCCTGAGCCTGTCGAAGGATACGCCTTAACTATAGGGTTACTTGCGCCCCGGTGTACTAGGTAGGCAGAGCGGCCAGGCGTTCTCGCAGCTTCTCTGCCTGCGTTTCCAGCTCGGCCAGCTTATCACGCTCCCTCTGGATCACCTCTTCAGGGGCTTTGTTGACGAAGTTTTGATTGGAAAGCATCCCTGCGCTGCGAGCGATGCCCTGAATAACCTGGCCGAGTTCCTTCTCCAGGCGCGCCCGCTCGGCCTCCAAATCGACCAGGCCGGCCAGGGGCAGATAGATTTCAATGCCCCCGCCCACCACCAGGGCCACGGCATCCTCCGTTTTCTCAAAGAGGGTGTGCGCCAGGCGCAGCGCCTCGCCATCGAGACGGGCCAACTGGGTGAGGATGCCTCGCTGGGTCTCAAACAGCTCGTATTTTTCACCGGCCGCAATCAGGGCCGGGATGCGCCGGGCCGGTTCCACGTTGTACCCGGCCCGGGCATTGCGGATGGCCCGGATAGCCTCGATGAGCAACGCCATATCCGCTTCGGCCTCCTCGTCCGTCTGTCCCAAATCCGGCCAGGGCGCGAGCATGATCGTCTGGCCTTCGTGCGGCAGGTGCTGCCAGACCGCCTCGGTCACGAAGGGGATGAAGGGATGCAACATCCGCAGCATGCGCTCCAACACGTAGACCAGCACCCGGCGGGCGGTGGCCTGGGCGCGGGCGTTGGTGCCGTAGAGCCGAATCTTGGCGATCTCGATGTACCAGTCGGCGTATTCGCTCCAGAAGAAATCGTACAGTTGCCGCCCGGCCTCGCCGAACCGGTACTCGTCCATCAAGCGCGTCACCTCCGCCACCAGGCGGTTGTGGCGGCTGAGTATCCAGCGGTCGGCCAGGCTGAGCGCCGACAGGTTCCAGGTAGCCATCCCGCTGTCGAAGGCCGTGCCTAAGTTGCTGACCACAAAGCGGGTCGCGTTCCAGATTTTGTTGCTGAAATTGCGGTTGCTGGCCACTCGATCCAGGGACAGGTTCATATCGTTGCCGGGCGTGGAGCCGGTGAGCAGGGTGAAGCGCAGGGCATCGGTGCCGTATTCGTCCATGACCTGCAAGGGGTCCTCCACATTGCCCAGGGTTTTGCTCATTTTGCGGCCTCCGACGCGCACCAACCCGTGCAAGTAAACGGTGTGGAAGGGCGCTTCTCCGGTAAACTCCAGGCCGAGCATAATCATACGAGCCACCCAGAAAAAGAGAATGTCGTAGCCAGTTTCCATCACGCTGGTCGGGTAGTAACGGGCCAGGTCCGGCGTGTCATCCGGCCAGCCCAGCGTAGAGAAGGGCCACAGGCCGGAGCTGAACCAGGTATCCAGCACATCGGGGTCGCGCTCCAGCTCGACATCGTCGCCAAATTGCCCGCGCGCTTTGGCGTAAGCCTCCTCCTCGCTGTGGGCGACGATGATAGAGCCATCGGGGGCGTACCAGGCCGGGATGCGATGGCCCCACCACAGTTGGCGGCTGATGCACCAATCGCGGATGTTTTCTAACCAGTTGTTGTAAACTTTCGTGAATCGCTCCGGGACGATGCGAATGTCGCCCTGGGCGACGGCCTGTAAGCCTCGCTCGGCCAGGGTTTCCATTTTCACGAACCACTGGGTGCTGACCAGCGGCTCGATGACCTCGCCGCCGCGTTGCGAGCGGGGCACCTGGAGCGTGTACGGCTCGACCTTCAAGGTCAGACCCGCCGCTTCCATATCGGCCCACAGTTTTTGGCGGCACTCAAACCGGTCCAGGCCGGCGTAGGGCCCGGCCTCCTCGTTCATCGTGGCATCTTTGTTCATCACACTCAGGATGGGCAGGCCGTGCCGCTGGCCGATCTCGAAGTCGTTCGGATCGTGGCCGGGGGTGATTTTCAGCGCGCCGCTGCCGAATTCCCGGTCCACGTAAGTATCGTGGATGACCGGAATGGTGCGGTTGAGGATGGGCACCAGGCAGGTTTTGCCGATCAGATGCCGGTAGCGTTCGTCATCGGGGTGGACGGCCACGGCGGTATCGCCCAAGATCGTTTCCGGGCGGGTGGTCGCCACCGGGATGTACTCATCCGTGCCCGCAACGGGGTACTTGAAGTAGTAAAGCTGGCCCTCTTCCTCGCTGTACTCCACCTCCAGGTCGCTGACGGCGGTTTGCAAACCGGGGCTCCAATTGATGATGTACTCGGCGCGGTAGATGAGGCCCTTTTCGTAGAGGCGGACGAAGGCTTCGATCACCGCCCGTGACAGGCCCTCATCCAGGGTGAAGCGTTCGCGGTCCCAATCGCAACTGGCCCCCAGCCGGCGCAACTGTTGGGCGATATAGCCCCCGTATTTCTCTTTCCAGGCCCAGGTCCGGCGCAGGAACTCCTCGCGGCCCACCTCGACGCGGCTGGCGCCTTCGTTGAGCAGCATCTTTTCCACCTGCAACTGGGTGGCGATACCGGCGTGGTCGGTGCCGGGAACCCACAACGCCGCCCTGCCCCGCATACGCTGGTAGCGGATCATCAGGTCTTCCAGGGAAACAAACATAGCGTGACCGTTGTGCAGCTCGCCGGTCACGTTAGGCGGCGGGATCGAGATAACGAACGGTTCCGCCTCCGGCCCGGCTACCTCCGGCTTGAAGAAGCCATTTTCCTCCCACCAGCGGTAGAGCGGTTGCTCGAATCTGGCCGGGTCATAGGCTTTGGGCATCTCATCGATTTCAATTGGAAACTTCGTCGTCATCGCGCTGCCTCCTGGAACACGGCGGGTTGCTCCCCCAAAACTAAAAACCTCCATCGCCATCAAGGACGACAGAGGCTTTCTCTTCCGCGGTACCACCTTGCTTCCGGCGTCGGGCAGGGGCCGAACACCGGCGCTTAGACGCTGTAACGGGCTTACCCGGAGCAAGCTAATCTGGAAATTGGAGGCTGGGTATTGGCTTCCATCCAATACTGATAGCCAATACCCAATAATCAGAAACCAATCTTCATTTCACCTGCCCAGCTTCCGGGCGACCTTCGGCGGGCCGGCGCTCGCAGGGCTTGCAGCCGGCGGCCCTGCGTCTCTGGGAGGTCGGGAACCGCCTACTCCTCCCGGGCACTGCTGTTAAGGCATAGAGTTGCTTGTTTAATTGGCTCCCAGTATAGCCAATTGCTCTGCATGTGTCAAATGTTTCTGAACTCAAAAAAACCTGGACAGCCAATAAATCGACTGGGCTCCGGCCCAGGCAAAGGCCAGAGCCTTGATGGTTTTGCCCAACCAGACGGCCAGTAAGAATTTCGGTAGCGGATAGCGCAACATCCCGGCGATGATCCCGGCCAAATCGAAAAAGGGGTTGGGGATGACCGACAGGGCAAACACGGTCCACAGCCCGTAACGCTGCATATAGCCTTCGAGCCGGCGGTACAGCCGCCGGTTCTCAATCACGACCCGCCCGCCAAAGCCGGCCAGATAGCCGGTCAACTCGCCCAGGGCTTCGCCCAAACCGCCCACCAACCCCACCAGCGTCCAGTTGAGGACGGCCCCCATCGTGACGATAATGGCCAGACTCGGCGCGGGCAGGATGACCGTGGCGTTTCCCAGCAGGCTGATCAGAAAGACGCCGGGGTAGCCATACCCTTGAAACCGCTCGATCTGGGGGGCGAAATAAATGATGGTAACGGAAATAACGAGGGTGACCACAACCGCCAACACCCGCTGGGCAATCTGCCCCGGCGTCAGGGGGGCGGGGGGGGTTATGGAGGCGGAGGGCAAGGTAGGCGGGTTGGTCGTTTCAGGCATCCCTCATCCGGTCAGGTCTCGTTGATGATGACTTCAAGCATCACGTCATTGTTCTCCAGCAAATCAACCACGTCCTGCCCCTGCGTAACTTTACCAAACACGGTGTGACGACCGTTCAGATGTGGTTGGGGGGCGTGACAGATGAAAAACTGCGAACCATTGGTATTGGGGCCGGCGTTGGCCATGCTCAAGCTGCCCGTTTCGTGGCGATGCGGGTTGCCGCGAACCTCGTCATCAAACCGGTAGCCGGGACCTCCCCGGCCATCGCCGCGCGGGCAGCCGGCCTGGGCCATAAAATTGCTGATCACCCGATGAAAGGTCAGACCGTCGTAGAATTTGTCGCGGGCCAGAAAAACAAAGTTGTTGACCGTCTTAGGAGCATCGGCGGCAAACAGATCCAACTCAATGTCTCCTTTGTTGGTCTTAATGATCGCCCGGTACGTCTTCGCCGGGTCGATGACCATCTCAGGATAACTACTGTATTGTCGAGACATCAATCTCTCCTTGTTCAGTAGAGTTGTTCCCGAATAAACGGCGTTGAAGTGACCGGCACTTTTGGGGACGTTTCCAGCCTCATTATGAAGAAAAAGAGCCTCTTTAACGAATGTTCAAGTGCCGGTCACTTGCTATTGCTTAAAAGGGGACAACTCTGATTTTTAATTTGCTATGGCGGGAATTATAACATACCTGCCTTCGGGGGCAAACCCCGATAGATTTTCCGGCATAGTTCAAGTAGCAAGTTAGTTTAACACTTCTACACCCTGACGAATGACCGCGAAGCGCGACGAATGACGAAGGGTTTTTAGCTGGCAATTCGTCCTTCGTCGGGTAGTTGCAGGCGATGAAGTTTGCAGGATCAAGACAGGGGAGAATCGGGGGAGATTTTGTCCAAGCGCCAGAAGGCTATGCCGGCCATCATCAGGATGGCGGCGGCGATCAGATACGCTTCGACCAGGCTGGTCTGGGTCACAAACTGAGCGATGATGCCCAACATTCCGCTCACCAGGTACAGAGCCATCACCGCTTCGCGGCGGGTAAAACCCCGGCGCACCAGCCGGTGCGAAGTGTGATCGGTGCCGGCGGTAAAGGGATGAAGCCCCCGCTTGAGGCGAGAGACGACAACAAAGGCCGTATCGAAAATCGGCACGCCCAGCACCAGGACAGGCACCATCCAGGTAATGACCGGGCTGTTCGCCGGGAAGCGCAGTTTTATTCCGACCGCAGCCAGCATCAAGCCCAGGAACAGGCTGCCGGAATCCCCCATAAAGACGCTGGCCGGGTTGAAATTGTACAGCCAAAACCCAAGGGCCGCCCCCGCCACCGCAGCCGACAGGACCGCCACCAGGTATTGGCCGCTTAACATTGCCAGCAAGGCGAAGAAGATGGCTGCCACCGCTGCGATTCCGCCCGACAGCCCGTCCATGTTATCCAGCAAGTTCATAGCGTTGGTAATCCCAACCACCCAGCCGATGGTCACCAGCCAGTTCAACCAAAGATACGACGCTGGAAAGAGATTAACCTGAATGCCGGCCCAAATCAAAAAAATTGCGCCGGTGACCTGACCGGCCAATTTCACCAAAGGCCGCAACGGCGTGCGGTCGTCGATGACACCCACCAAAGACATCCAGGTGGCGCTGATCAGGATGCCGACCGCTTCATCAAAGTTATAGCGATTACGCAGGATCACCAGGGCCAGCAGCACCGCGCCGTACATCGCCAGCCCGCCGATGCGGGGGACGGGCACGCGATGAATCTTGCGGGCATCCGGCCGGTCGATAAGGCCCAGCCGGTTCCCCATTTGCCGGACCATTGGCATTGCTCCGGCAGCCACAACCAAAGCCCCGGCAAAAATCAGGATGATCGTTGTCATATAGACCTCTACTGCCCCGGCGATTCGGGCGACTGGGCGAGGGCTGCTTCCAAATTGGCTATGACCGTCGCCCAGCTTGCCTTCTCGGATTCGGGCGCTAACTGCGCGGCCTGTTGCGCTTCGGCCAATGCCTGCTGCAAATCGCCGGACTGCTGGTAGAGAATAGCCAGGTTCTTGTGGCTATCGTAATCGTTGGGCAGCATCTCCAGCACCCTCTGGTTTTCCCGAACGGCATCGGGCAGAAGCCCTTGCTGGGCGTAGACATAGGCCAGGGCGCTATGGGCCTGGGGGATGTTGTCGTTGCGAGCCAGGGCCCGCTGGTAATTGAGGGCTGCCCCCTCGAGCTGCCCCTGCGCCAGATAAGAATCGGCCAGGTCGAGATAGGCTTCCAGCCGCTCTTCGCCCAGGGCCAACGCCTGCTCGCACTGGTTGACCGCGTTTTGGTGATCGCCGGCGCGCAAATAGATGCGGCACATCGCCCAGCGGGTGAACGACTCTTCAGGCCGGGCGGCGGCCCGCCCGGCGAACGCCTCCAGCAGCGCCTCGGTACGCCCGGCAGAGATGTAAAGCCCCAGGCGCTGGTCGAAGAACTGGTCGGCGAAATCACCCGGCGAGAGGCGGATGGCCTGGCTATGCGCCGCCAGCGCCGAGTCCACATCGCCCATCGCGGCGTAAATGTCCCCCTGCAACAACCAGGTGGGCGCAAAGCGATCATCGTAGCTCAACGAGCGCTCTATCTGGGCCAGGGCTTCCTGATAGCACGCGGCGGGGTCCTGGCAAATGTCCGCCGCACCGCCCTGCGTGCCAACCACGTACAATGTCTGGGCCCACAAATTATAATATTGCACGTTCTGGGGCGCTAAGTGAGTCACCTTCTCAAAATACTCAATGGCTTTGGCGTACCACTGCGGATCTCCTAACACCTGGCCCATCGTAAAATAGTAACGGCCCATGTTTCCGCTGTTATCGGGGTTAAATTTGTTGATGTCACGCGCTTTCAGGGCAATCTTCTCCCCCTGAAACCAGGCGTTGCGAGCCGCGTCCGGGTCCACCCGCTGGTCCTGGGCCATTAACTGGTAATCGAGGGCCAGCATCAGGTAATGAAAATCCTCATCGGAGTCGATGCGCGTCCCCTCTTCGTGCAGGCGGATGGCGAATGGATATTGTCCCTCGTTGCGATAGCGTTCGCCCTCTTTCAAATAGATGTCGGCCCGCACGACGTCGATGTTCTTGAACCAGATAACCAGGGCCGCCGCCGCAATCAGCGGGATGTAGACCAGCCAGTTGGCCGCCCGCCACAGCGATAAGCCGCGCACCTGCCGCCAGGTGAGCAGTAGCGCCAGCAAAAAGAGCAGGATAAAGAGGAAACTGTAAAACAAGAGCAGGCCATTGGTCAGAACATTGGCGGCGGTTAAAACGTCCTCGGCGGTTTGCAGCACCAGATTGCGCGGCGATAACTGCAAGCGGTGGAAAACCACGTAAATCATAATGTAACCCAACGAGGTTACGCCGTACAGAATCAAGGCCCAGGGCCAACTGATGGGCTGCCGCCAGCGGCTGCGCTGGACGGCTACCTCAGACAAAGCGATGGCCAGCCCCACCATCAAGGTGATGGTGCTCATCCACAGCAAGCTATAGCGCCCGGTGGCCCAATCGAAGTTGGGCGGCACAAAATCGAAGATGAGGATGATCATAATGATGGCCATCGCCAGGCCCTGGGCGCTGAGCCAGGTATCCCACTCTTCGGGCACGAAGCGTGGCTTGCGCCAGCCCGGCCCGCCGCGCCGTTTCTGCTTGCGACGGCCTCGCCGGGTCTTTTGCCTGCTCACGACCTCGGCCCCCTCTGCCTCCCCCGCCAGAGCCGCCTGCTCTTCCTGAGCGGCCACCTCCAAGGCCCGCATCCGGGCCAGGGCCACCACCAGACCGAGGTAGGCCCAAAAATAGGTGTAGGTCGCGGCGATGGAGAAAACGAAGTGAACCTCAATGAAGTGGCCGATGAGCGCCCCAAACAGACCGATGAGCAAGAGCGGGTGTTCCGGCAGGGTCGCTGCGGTGGTAGAAACCTGCTGGCCGACAAAGCCCTGGATGCAAAGATAGAGGAAAACGGCGGCGATCAGCCCAAACGGCAACCCCAGCAAGGCGAAGGTCAACCCCCCATCCAGCCCATAGGGGATGAGAATCCCGGCCAGCCCGCCCAGGCCGAGCAGGACGAACAAGCGCCAGCGCGCGGCGCGATCCGGCAGCCAGCCCAACCACTTCAAAAAATAGTACAACAGGCTGACCATCAGGAAATAAAAACCGGCAAAACCGAGCAAGCCGGTCATCACCAGGCTGTCCATCGTTTCGTTGTGGGAGCGGTCGGCGGAGCTACCCCGGGCCTCGATGTGGGCCAGGTCGGGCGGGTAGACGTAGGCGAAGGCATTGAACATCCCCTCCGGGCCATAGCCGATCAAGGGGCGAAGGGCGTTGAATTTATCCTCAAAATCCGGTGAGACCCCCAACGGTTTATGAGGCGCGACCAGCCTGAGGGCCGACTCCCAGATGAGGACGCGCACCCGCCCCGTGCCCGAATCGGTCTGGGTAATCTCCCCCAACCGGCTGAGATACGGCACCCGGTACAGCGGTTCCAGAGGGCTGCCGGGGAAATTCAATAAATTGAAGAAGATCACAAAGACCACCGCTCCGAGCGCAAGTGCGGGCCAGCTAAACCACATCCAGCGCCAGCCGCGCCCCGAGGCGGCCAGGAAGGTGTAAAGTCCCACCGCACCGATCATCGCCCCCAGCGCCGCGCCCAGCAAGGGCAAAGCGTCAACCTGGTAACGCAGGGCGGCAAACAGCCGCTCCAGGCCGGAGCCGGCGGCGAAACCCAGCCCGCCCCCGATCCCGCCGAAGAGGATGAGACCCACGGCCAACACGATCCCGCGCGCGCCCTCGACGATGGACAGCCGGCTGCGATCCGCGTCGCGATGGCGCAACACCATCAGCACCAACAGGCCCATCAGGGCAAAGCCGCCCAACAGGCCCAACAGCGGGCCCCGGCTCTGGCTGAAGAGGATGGTCAGCACCTGCACAGCCAGCACAAAAATGTAAACGGCGGACAGGATGGTGTGCCCCCAGGAGGCTTTCTCTTCGTTGATGATGGCCGTCATCGACTCGACCAGGCGGCTGACGGTCAGGGGCACAATCATAATCAGGTAGGAAGCGACAAAGATCGAGTTGCCCATATTGGAGGCGACGCGGCTGGTGACGTTGCCCGCCCAGGGCAACGGGTCCAGGCCATACCGCTGGACGATGCCGTACAGGCCAACCGGCACGCTGGCCAGGATGACGATGTTCACAAAACGCTCGACCTGTTCCCGGCGGCGCATATTCAAGGCCATCAGCGCAAAAATGATCACGTAACTTACAAAGGTGTAGGTCCCTTGCAGACGCTGATACGACCCCCACAGGCTGACCTGGGGCGAGATCGAAAAGAGGGTGCTGATGATATAGGCCAGAACGATGAAGGCTACCGGCAAGGCCATCGGGCTGCGCAGGAACTGCCCCAGCCTCTGCCGCCAGGGTGGCCTCCGGCCTTCGCCGGCCCCCAGGCGACCGCCCTCCTCCAGCAGTTTGATCAGCCAGGCCAGGACCATCACTGTCACAATCGAACGCATAAGGGTGATTTTGTCCGGCTCGAAGGTGCGGGCGGTGTAGATGTTGAAGAAGAGCGGCACGCTGACCACCGCCGCCAGCCAACCGGCTTCAATGACTTTTGCGGCAAAGACACTTAGTTTCGTCGCCATCAGATCATTCCTATCTCGGGTGTGTCCGACATTTTAGGAGGACCAGGGAATGTGTCCCCCCGCTTCGCGTCCCCCCTGTGCTTTCCAAAAACTGGCTTTTTGAGCTTTTATGGGGTTTTGTAGCACAAGCTGTTAGCTTGTGCGGGACAAAC
>JBHHXL010000024.1:0-25167 GCA_046757065.1 Anaerolineae bacterium | reverse complement strand
ATGACAACGACGATGACCGCCACGGCGGCGGCGACGATGGCGGCGGCAATAACGATAACGGCAACGATGACGACGATCACGGCCACGGCCACGGCCACGGCCACGGTCATGGTCATGGCGGTGACGACGATGATGACGATGATGACGATTAGAGCGCGTTTGACAGGTTGCATCCTTTGCGATTAAACTCTCAGTAACTGTCCGTAAATAACTTTTCACTTTTTTCCAAGAAACATCCTGCAAAAATGACAAGTTATTTTTGGACAACCGCTCAGTAGAGAATCTATCCCCGGCAGCGGTCGTTATGACTCGTTGCCGGGGCGGCAGCAACTGGCCTGGGGGAGCAACAACAGTCGAATGGTTAAAGGGAAGCATCGGGCGCAGACCTGGCCTGGCTCCGGAGGCGGCGTATGATCTCCTCCGGAGACTTTGCTTCCCTTTTTGATGCCCACTATCCGAAGCTCTACGCCTATGTTCGCAGCCAGGTAGCCGACCGGCAGACGGCGGAGGACATCACCGCCGTTGCCTTTGAACGCGCGCTTAACTACCGTCACAGCTACGACCCGGCCAGGGGCGCTTTCGCGGCCTGGCTTTTTCGCATCGCCCGCAACCTGATCATCAATCACCACGCGGACGCCAGCCGAACGCCGGCCCACTACGAACTGGGGGAAACCGCCGAGATTTCGACGACAGACCCCACCCCCGAACAACACCTGTTGCGCCGGGAACAGCGCCAGATGTTGCTGGAAGCGATCTCGGTCCTGTCGGAACGTGACCGGGAGATCATCCAACTGAGATTTTTCGGGGGATTGACCAATCGCAGTATCGCTGAAGTGATGGACCTGAAAGAGAAAACGGTGAGTGTTATCATCCTGCGCGCCTTGCAGAAGTTGAGGGTCCAGATCGAAAAGCAGGAAGCCCTATGAACGAACAACATCGAGCTAATCTTCTGTCTGACCATCTGGATGCGCTCCTGGCCGGGGAATCCGCCCCGCAGGCAACGCCCCCCGAACTCCTGCCGCTGCTGGAGGTGGCCGAGGGCCTGGCAACCCTGGCCCCCGCCCCTCGCCCCGAATTCGGAGCTGCTTTGAAGGCCTCCCTGCTGGGCTCGTCTCCCAACGGCGGCGGGCCGGGAGGGTCCACCGGGGCGGCTTTCGGCGGCAAGTTCCTCTTCACCATCATCGTTGGCGTGCTGGCCCTGGGGGCGGCGCTGACGCTGCTGACCGGCGCGCTCATCGTCAGGGCCACGCAAACAAGCGAACTCGAAGCGCCGTTGCTCACGCCGCTGCCGCTCCAAACGCAGCCGCCTCCGGCCCAGGCCACCGGATCGCCCAACACGCCCACCCCGCCTCCCCAACCGACGGCGGCCAGCACGGAGCCTGCGCCGACCGGAGTGACGGTCCCCGGCGCGGGAAGCGATGCCGTTCCCCCGGCCACGCCCACCCCCACGGCGGTGGTTGACGTTCTGCCTCAACTGACGATCACGGTTGAAGTCGAGGTGGACTTACCGTTGCCCCCGGCCCTGGTGCCGGGCCAGCCCCGCCCCGATGGCAACCGGGGTGATGATGATCGCGAGGATGATAATGACGGCGGCAGCGATGACCATGGCGATGGCGACCACCACGGCAACTCAGGCCACGGCGGGGGTCAGGCGGATGACAACCCGGCCAGCGACTCCGGCCACGACGGCAGCCACAATGATGACGATGACGACGACGATCACAGCGGGCACGGCCACGGTGGCGATGATGATGATGATTAGAATCGATTGAGGTTCGGGCTGTAGGGGTGACCTCGTGGAAACGATGACAGATAACGATGTGAATGAGTCTGGTCCAGGCGGGGGCGGCAAGCGACCGTGGCTCTGGCTGGTTCCTTTGCTGGGCGTATGCGCCCTGTCATTCTGTCTGGTCGGCGGCGGGCTGGTTCTGTGGCGGGTTCGGGCCGGCCGGGTCGATGAGGGCCGGGCCGCTGTGAGCAGCGCCCCAACCCCCTCGCCGGAGACGGGGGCCATGCCCACCGCGCCCATCCAGTCTACGCCACCCCCGGCCTCCGTCCCCTCAAGGTCCACGTCAACCCCAACCCCCGCTTCCCTCCAACCTGCGGCCACCCTGCCGCCCACACCCCTCGTCCAGGTTGAACCCACCACGGCCCCGTTCTGCGTGGACACCCGGCTTGACGACCGGCTGGCAGCCACCTCCCCCACGCTAAGCCCCATCAGCTTTGCCACCCAACGCGGGCCGGACGGCTGGCCGCTGGATACGTCGCTGCAATTCACAACCGCTGCCACCAGGGTGCTGGCCTCTTTTGGATACTACGGGCTGCGCGATGGGCTGGCCTGGGAGCGGGTCTGGTATTTTGGCGATCCGCCGCAGCGCGTATCGAGCGGGTCGGGCGTGTGGGATGCCGGGCCGCAGGGCGAGTTAACGGTTCACGCTATGGCCGGAGAGGGGGGCTTCGAGCCGGGCCGCTACCGGCTGGAGATTTACGTGGCCGGTCAATTGCTCGGCCAGGGTGAGTTTCGCATCGTGGAGGAGGACGCCTCCACCCGCCGCCCGGTGCAGGTGGCCTATACCACCTGGGACGGAGCCGCCCACCGGATAGACTTGCTCGACCTGGAGAGCGAAGAACCCCAATCCTTGCTTAAGTTTGCTCGCGGGCCGGCCTGGTCGCCCGATGCGAAAGGGCTGCTCTTCCTGGCCGAAGACGGCTTCGCCGCCGGGCCGGCGGGGTTGTGGGTGCAGAATATGGATTTGAACCGGCCCTTTCCGATTAACGAAGAAAGCTTCTTCCGCGCCATCGCCTGGTCGCCGGCCCGAACCTACGTCGCCACCTCGCTGGCCGACGGGCCGACGCCGAGGCTGGCGCTGTGGGACCTGTTCGAAAGCAAGGCTTACCCCGGCCCGCTCGGCGAAGACCCGGCCTGGTCTCCGGAGGGGCGGCGGCTGGCCTTTCGCGGCTGTGACCGGGAGGGCTGGCACATCAGCACCGTTCACGTCGTTGGCAACGTGCTGGATACGCGCAGTATCCGCCGCCTGACCCTGGGCGACGACAGCCAGCCAGCCTGGTCCTGGGACGGGCAGCGCATCGCCTTTGTGCGCCGGGAGGACGGCAACCAGGACATTTACACCATCGCCCCCGACGGGGGCGAGCCGGTGCGCCTGACCGACGACCCGGCGATCGATACGGCCCCGGCCTGGACGCCCGACAATCGCCTGCTCTTCCGCTCCTTCCGGGGCGGGCAGTGGGGCCTGTACATTATGAACGCCGACGGCTCCGGCCAGCGGCGGCTGGCCAGCACCCCTTCAAGGCCCGATTGGCAGCCCGACCGGCCGGCGGTCAGCACCGACGTCCTGCTGGTTGAGCCAGAGCTTCCAAAATCGAGGATCCCCGTACCCGCCGGGCAGGGCGTGCTGGTCATATCCAACCAGCCCAACAACGACGAGATGACCTTCACCATCGCCGACCAGGAACACCGCATCCCGCCTTTCGAGGTCAAAATCCTGCCCCTCGCGCCGGGCCAATACACCTGGACGGCCAGTTGGCCGGGAAAAACCGGTCGCAGCGGCTCGACGGTAATTGTGGCCGGGCAAGTGTCCTACCCCGTGGCCCAGAATTAACATCCACCTCCGCCAATAAAAGCCTGGCGGAAATGCCGGGGCAGAACCTACAATTTCTACGTAGACAAAGCCGGCCTCGCGTGCTAAAATCTCCTCAATCAAAACCTCTGGTAACTTAGCGAAAACGCATAGAAATTTGTAGGTTTCCGGCAATGCAATCAACCACATCCACGCGGCGTTTGTTGCGATTAGGGCTGTTTCAGTTCGGGGCCGGTATGGTCTCGGTCTTGCTGCTGGGGATTCTCAACCGCGTCCTGCGGGTTGAATTGGGGATGGACCTGTTTGCCGTGGGGGTGATGCTCGGCGGCGGCCATTACCTGGGCGCGCTGGTCTCCATTCCGGTCGGGTATCTCAGCGATCACCTCAACTGGCGCGGCTATCACCGCCTGCCGTTTCTGTTCAGCGGAACGCTGCTCATCGCCCTGACGACGATTCTGGCCCCCTTCGTCGGCCTGTGGGTGGCCGCCGAACCGGGGTTGGGGCGGGTTGCGTTCGGCTTTGCCTTTTTCGTGATGCAGGGCATCTCCACCTACGTGGCCGGAACAGTCTACCTATCCCTGATCACCGACCTGACCGATGAGGGGCAGCGCGGCCCGGCGGTGGGCCTGATCTGGACGCTGCTCATGTTTGGCATCCTGGGCGGGGTTGGCCTGGGCGTGACCATCCTGGCAAACTACAGCTTCCAGCGCCTGATCATCACCTTCGCCAGCGCGGCGATCATCGTGCTGGCGCTGGCAGCGGTCGCTTTGTGGAAGCAGGAACAACCGGAGCGCACCGTCTCCGGCAGGGCGATGTCGCTGGGCCAATCGCTGCGCCTGCTGTGGGCCAGCCGCCAGACGCGCATCTTCTTCATCTTCCTGGTGATCGGGCTCTTCTCCCATTTTATGCAAGACGTGATCCTGGAACCGTTTGGGGCGGAGGTGTTTGGGATGAGCGTCAGCCAGACTACCCGCTTCAACGCCTACTATATGGCCGGCACGCTGAGCGGGATTTTGGGCGGCGGCTTGTGGTGGGTCAAACGTTGGGGCAAGAAAGCGGTCACCCGCTGGGGGGCGCTGCTGCAAATCGGCGTGTTCAGCCTGCTGGCCTTCTCCTCCGTAGGCCGTTTTCAGGCCGGGGTCATCCCCGGCATCTTGTTGATGGGGTTTGGCATGGGGCTGTTCACCGTCGGCGGCGTCAGCCTGATGATGGATATGACCCTCCGTGGGCAGGCGGGGCTCTTTGCCGGGGCCTGGACGCTGGCGATGGCCGTGGCCAGGGGGCCGGCAGCCGTCATCAGCAGCGGGCTGCAATCGCTGTTGCTCTCGCTGACCGGCAACGCCGGCGTTGCTTACGGCGCGGTCTTTCTGATAGAGGCGCTGGGATTTGTAGCCGCCGCCGTCATCCTGGCCGACATCGTCGTATCCCGGTTTCGGCAGGAGGTGCGCCTGGGCGGCGTGCTGTACGAGGCCGTAGATTAGGCGCTGCGGCTCAGGCGGGCAAGGTCAGATGCCGTAAACGAACTTTTTCCAGCCGCTCCATTTGCACCTCGACCCCGATGCCCGGACCGGTGGGCACGGTGATGGTGCTGTCCTCGCGGTTGAGGCTGAAAGCCGGCTCGGCGATGTCTTGGGCGTAGTAGCGGTCCGTGGCTGAAATATCGGCCGGCAGGGTGAAGTTGGGCAGGCTGGCCAGGTGCAGATTTGCGGCCCGTCCCACGCCGGTCTCCAGCATCCCCCCGCACCAGAGCGGAACCCCCGCCTCCTGGCACATCTCGTGGATAGCCAGGGCGTTACTCAATCCACCCACACGACTGACCTTCATATTGATAATCCGGCAGGCGCCGATCTCCAGGGCCCAACGGGCGTGGTCCGGGCTGTGGATGCTCTCGTCCAGGCATAAGGGCGTCTCGATTTGGGCCTGCAATTTGGCGTGGTCCGCGATGTCGTCGTAGCCCAACGGCTGCTCGATCATCAGCAGTTGGAAGCGGTCCATCTTCTTGAACAGGGGCGCATCGTCGAGGGTGAAAGCGGAGTTGGCGTCGGCCATCAGGCGGATGCCCGGATGTCGCTCGCGGATGGCCGCCAGCGGCTCCAGTTCCCAGCCGGGTTGAATCTTGATCTTGATCCGCCGGTAGCCCTGCCCCACAAAGTCGTCAACGCGGGCCAGCAATCTCGCCAACGTCGGTTGGATGCCGATGCTCACTCCGACCTCGACTCTCTGGCGCACCCCCCCCAACAACTTCGAGAGCGGCTGATTCTCCGCTCTGGCCAGCAGGTCCCACACGGCGTTTTCCAGGGCGGTCTTGGCCATCGGGTGGCCGCGCACGCGCCTGAAGCGTTGGACGACGCTGGCCGGGCCGGCAACATGCTGGCCCAAGGCCGGGGGGATCAGGAAATCTCGCAAGACGTGCCAGGCCGTTTCAACCGTTTCGTAAGAGTACCAGGGGCCATCGTGGGCAGCGCACTCGGCCCAACCGGTCAGGCCGTCGCTGTGGACGGCGACCAGGATGCAGGGCCGGATGGTTTGCACGCCAAAACTCGTCTGAAAGGGGTGAACCAGGGGCAATTCAATGTGATGCAGTTCCACGCGTTCGATTTTCATCGATGTCTACTCCGGCAGAGGCGCTTGCAGGCGAGTTGTCACCGTCGATTTTAGCACGATCATCTATAGGGGCAAAACCGGCGGCGCGCCCCAAGTTTCAGGCGGATCAGGTGCGACGCACTTCTATCGCTCATTTCAAGGCACGAATTTGGGGTTCCCGGCGCGCTTTTCAGGCGAATGTTTGTTTGGAAGTGCGTCGCACCTAACATTTGGGGCAGACCCACCGGCGGCGGCGCGCCTCAACCGGATGGTACTAAGGCGTGATTGTTTTGTCGAAGCCACAATGTTAAAATTGGCTTATTTAGCCTATTTTCGATGATCGGCAGACCCAATTTGTAGGGCGGGTCTACACCCACAGGCTCAAATTTGGATCTACTGATGATAGCACAAATCTTATGAAAGGAAGTGTTCGAAGATGTTGTATTTACTCCAAGAGGAGGGCCAGGGATTGGTTGAATACGCTCTGATCCTGGTTCTGGTTGCCGTTGTTGTCATTGCCATATTATTGTTGATGGGCCCTATTATCGGCAATGCCTTTAGCAACGTGGTCGCCAGTCTTTAAGCCCCAGAAATTTTCTTATTTTTCCGCTGTACTTCCCAGACAAGGCTCCATTCACAACCCTGGAGCCTTGTTTTTTTGTCCCCTCGCCTGATAACATGACATAACATCGCTTGCCAGCTATTCCCGTCTGGAGTATAATTAGGGAGCGCAAACATTCTTTTGCGTTGACCTATGGCCAGAGGAGCAAGTTTCTTGAACCTTGATACGCTTCGTTTCAAACGCTGGCAGGTCGTTGGCGTGGTGAGCCTGCTCGTCATCGCTTCCGTCGCCTGCAATGTTGGCGCCGGCCCGACGGTAGCGCCACAACCATCGCCGGCGGCGATCCAGCCGGCGACACCTGAGGAGGCTCCCGCTCAAGGGACCGCGCCGGCCGAGAGCCAGGCCGAGCCCACGGCGGCCCCGCCGGCCGGCGGCCCGATGGAAGGCGATGAACCGTTGGTAGCGCGCGTCAACGGCCAACCGATCTTCACCCGGACCTATGAGAAACAGGTCATCCAGTTTGAGCAGGCCCTCATTTCACAGGGCTACGACCTGAACTCGGCTGACGGCCAGGAGACGCTAAACCAGATACGCGCTCAAGTCCTGGAGGTGTTGATCGACCAGGCCCTTATCGCCCAGGCGGCGACGGTCCAGGGCATTGCCATTTCGGATGAGGAATTGGCGCAAAAGGTACAGGAAACGATTGCCCTGGGGCAAGGCCAACAGCAGTTTGAGGAGTGGCTGGCGGCCAGCAACCTGACGTTCGAAGAATTCACCGAAAGCCTGCGCGATGAACTCCTCACCTCGCGCCTGCGCGAGCAGATTACCGCCGGCGCGCCGACGACGGCCGAGCAGGTCCACGCCCGCCACATCCTTGTCGGCGACGAGAGCACGGCGCAAGAGGTCCTGGCCCAACTCAACGCCGGGGCCAGTTTCGCCGACCTGGCCCAAACATACTCCCAGGATGAGAGCACGCGGCCCAACGGCGGGGACCTGGGCTGGTTTCCACGGGGCCTGCAATTCATTGCCCCGGAGATCGAGGAAGCGGCCTTTCAGTTACAGCCCGGCCAGACCAGCGGCATCATTCGTAGCCAATTCGGCTACCACCTGATCAAGGTCGAAAATCGTGAGGCGGCGCGACCGCTGACGCCTGAAATGTTGCAGGCGATCAAGTTAAACCTGTTCAGTGATTGGTTGGCCCAACAAAAGGCTGCCGCCACCATCGAGCGCTACCTGGAATTTTAATCTTTGGGCTTTTGCGCCCACTTTTGCAAGTGTGCTATACTTGCTCTCTAAGATTTCCCGGTTGAGGTGCACCTGGGAAATAAGGGAGCACAGATGCAACAAGAAAAACCCGCACGTTCGCGTTTTGGCCTGCTTGCCATTCTGGGGGCGGCTGTGACGCTACTGCTCATCATCGTGGCCGCCCTGGGCTTCTATGTTCTTGGCCCGCAGAACCTGCCCCCGGAAGAGCTTTTCACGGACCCGGCGGCGGCGATCAACGCTGATGAGATCGACCCGGCCCTGGCCGTGGGCGCGCTGGGCGGCGTGGCCGATGCCCAGGTGGTCCGGGAAGCGATCAACAAAGATCGGGCGAATACGGCCCTGGCCAGCCTGGTGCACAGCCCTCGTTTAACCGACAGACAGCGGGCCGGCGACCTGTTATTGCTGGCCGAGCGGTTTGCAGATAATGGAGATGTTACCCGCGCCCAACTGAGCTACCAACTGGCGGGCACGATTGCCACCCTAAGCCCGGAGCTGTCTGACACCATTCGCGTGGATACTTTTTTGCAGGCGGGCAGAGGGCTGGCGAACCTGGGCAAAACAACCGTCAGCCTGGCTTACCTGGATCAGGCTTACGTGCTGGCCGCATATAGCCCCTTTTTGCAGGCAGCCTACCGGCGCAGGGTCTTTGAACAACTGCATTCAATGTACCAGAGCAACGGTAACCCTGACAAGGCGCGGGCCAGCCTGGATATGCTGGCCCAGATAGGGCAAATGGAATCGCTGCCCGAAGAGCCGCTGGTTTTGCCGGAGGGCATCGCCCTGGCAACGAGCAGCGACGTTCAGGCCAGAGAAGCCCAACGCTGGGGCGCGGCTCAGATTGTGGCCCGGGAGCTGGTTGAACGGGGCGGGCGAACAACCCCGGAGAGCCTGCAAGCGTTGCAGGAAGCCCTGCTGGCCGAGGATGAATCAAAGGCGGCCTTGTTTCAAGAAGCCTTAACCACGGCCCCACAATTATCGGCTCAGATAGGGGTGATGCAAGCCCAGATCGAGTGGCTGAGCATCAAATACCGGGTGGCCCGCAAGAACTATGGTATCAGCCTGGTACCGGCCTGGGAAGCGCAGGTAGAGCAAATTCGCAGCGAACTGACTAAGAGTTATGAAACTTTATTCGCGCTCTACGCCGACCTGATCGTGGCTTTGCCCGACGCCTCGCAAATTGACAAGGCCACCGAGGAGGCGTTGCGACGCGAGATTCTGAGCGGGCAGTTGGGCCTCTATCCCAACTACCCCGAAGAACAACGTCGCCGGCAATTATTGGAAGCATCCGAACAGTTGGCCAGGTCCCGGCCGGACAGCAACCTGCAATTGAGTTCTATCGTCGCCGGTAGCGTTGAGATGTACACCATCATACCGAAAGACGAATCAATCACCGGGAATTAGCGGTTGTCCAGAAACAACTTGTTATTTTTGCAGGATAATGCATAGGGCTGAGAACCTGGAAGGAGCTTGAGCGATGAGTGAGCGAGCCGCAACAATTTTGCTGGCGCTGGTGCTGGGCCTGACCGCACTGGTGGCCGTTTGCTACTTAGCCATCTTTATTCAGCCAAACTTGCCCATCAACCCCTTCCCACCCGGCCGGGCCACGCAGACGCGGCAGATTGCCGTCCAGCCCCCCCCCACAGCCACGCCCACAGCCGATCAATCTTACCCGCCGACCTGGACGCCCCAACCGACAGCCACGCCCTTGCCCACCGGCACGCCAACCGAGACCCGGACGCCCACGCCGACGAAGCCGCCCACATCGACGCCCACGCCCCTGCCCACACGTACCCCCACCCCCGCGCCGACCAATACCCCACCTCCGCCAACCAACACCCCGCTGCCGCCCCCCTTCTCTATTTCTTCACACAGCGGCGAGCCAAACTGTTCGATCATCGGGGTCAAGGGTATGGTTTTCGATCACCAGGGGCTACCTATGGGTGGGGTGCAATTGCAGGTCGGCGAAGTGGGGGTGGCCGGCAGCCTGTTCACCATCTCCACCGACGCCAACGGTCGCTACGCCCACAACTTCCTGGGCACGACCGACCGGAACCATACCTGGTTCGTGGTGCCTTTAGAAAACGGACAACCCGGCGCAGACCAGTTCCAGTGGGTGTCCGACCCCAACCTTGACTCCGACGACGACGATGACGAAGGCGGCGGCCTGTGCAATAACTCCGACGCCATCCAGATCAAAATCGTCGATTGGGTGCATCGCCCCCCCGTACCTTAGAATGGTTGACAGCCCCAGGCTGATCGTGCTACAATTTTGGTGAGCGTGGGGCCGAACCTCAAGTCGTGCCGGAGAACTCCGCCCACGCAACTCCAGTGAAGGACAAGGTTTTCAGGTATGGCCCAAAAATTGGAACGACGACGGTTATCTTCAGGCACCCCCGGCCTCGATGAGATGCTCGGCGGCGGGTTCGTCGAAGGGACGGCAACTCTGGTAAGCGGCGCGCCCGGCCTGGGTAAAACCACCCTCGGTTTGCAATATCTGTGCGCCGGTGCGGCCCAGGGAGAAGCCGGGTTGATGGTCACCTTTGAGGAATTCCCGGCTTCACTGATTCGAGATGCCAAGCAATTGGGGTGGGATTTGCAGCAACTTCAAAATGACGGCTTGTTGCGCTTGTTGTTCACCTCTCCCCAGGTCTTCTTGAGCAGCCTGCAAGCGCCCGATAGCCCCCTGGCCGAAACAATTCGCACAATGGCCCCGCGCCGCGCGGTTCTGGACAGCGCCGCCCATTTTCAACGCCTCACCAGCGAACCGACCCAACTCCGCGAAACTTTTAATGCCCTGGTCAATGGCCTGAAGCGCGAAAGGATGACGACCCTCATCCTGGATGAGGCCGCCAGCCTGATCAATCCGCGCAAGAGCAAGCTGTCGGGGTTACCCTTTCTGGTCGATTCGGTCTTATTGCTGCGCTACGTCGAGGTCGACAGCACCATGCAGCGGGCCATTGCCGTGCTCAAAATGCGCGGCAGCCAGCATCAAAAAGAAATCCGCCGCTTCGAGATCGGTCCGGGTGGCCTGCACATTGGGGAGCCATTCACCGATTTCCAGGGCATCCTATCCGGTTCCTCGCAGCGGATTCGGTAGCGGTTCGAAACTCCAGGCGCAAGCCTGCCGCGACCAACCCGCCTGCGACCAGCAGCCCCAGCCCCGAAACCAGCGCCCCCACTTTGAATGAGGCGGGGCTAAAAACCAGCCGCACCGTGTGCGACCCGGCGGTGAGCGGCATGCCCTGGAAGATGACGTTGGCCGGGACGATTTCCACCGCCTGGTCATCCACCGTCGCCTGCCAGCCGGGGTAGTTTATCTGGCTGAGAACCAGCAAGCCGCCGGAGTCTGTTTCAACGTTGATGCTGAACGCGGAGGGCCGGAAATGGGTCACCCTTGCCGCCGCGGCGGGGCGGGCGGCTCCGGGCTGCCGGAGTTCGATACCGGCCAGGGGCGCGCCCAGCACAGCCGTTTCCGCCAGGTCGAAGGCATCCGCGCCCAACCTGGCCATAGCGGCCTCCGCCTCGGGCACGACTTCCGCTGCCCGGACCAGGCGGGCGAAAGGGAACGGGTCCGTCACCTCGTACACCTTCAGCCCCTTTCCCTCGAAAACGCGGCGCAATCCCCGCTCATCAAGATCGCGTTCGTCAACGATGTAGCGGATGCTCATCAATTGCCAGAAGCGCCAGGCGGGTATCCGCCCGGCGAATGTCTTGCTCTGCGCCAGTTGCAAGGGCGTGTTGCCGGTCACATCCAGCAGGCCGAAGACCGAGGCCGCGTTATGGCCGCCGGGCAACAGGCCACCGCTGGCGATGCGCACCGGCCCCGGCTGGAGCGCCGCCTCTCGTTGCAGGAATTGCACCAGCCTGTTAGGTTGGAAGGCGCTTTCCGCGTTCGGCTGCGCCAGGTTGAAGCGCCAGTTGACGCTGAAAAGGTTAAAGGCCATCCAGGCGGCCAGCAATCCCAACCCCCACCCCCGCCAGAAGCGGCGTCTGGGGCGGAGGGCCAGCAAAATCAAAGTCCCGGCCAGAACGATCAACCCAAAGATGTGATGGCGCAAGACGCCGAAAAACAGATTCACCTCATCGCCTCGGGCGTTGGAGGCCGTCGCGCCGTAGACATACAGGCCGGTCAGGGCCAGGGCCGCGATGGCCACTCGACCCAGGCCCCGTTGATAGCGATAATACGCGCTTCTAATTGAAAAAGGCAGGGGCCGGGCGATGACCAGCGCCCCCTGGCCGGCCAGGATCGAGGCGGCGAAGCTGTAGACCAGGAAGGCCCGCTCTTGCTGGCGCACCGCATCGAAGCCGGGGGCCAGCAGGTAAAATAGCGGGTAGAGGAACGTGTTCGCGCCGAAGGCCAGCAGCATCGCGATCAACCCCAGCCCCCCCCAGAACCAGACCTGGCTACGCGGGCGGCCAACGGCCAGCGCCAGGCCAACCAGCACCATCGTCACCACCCCCACGTACTGCGGCGATCCGCCGAAGAAGCCGGGGTAGACCACAGCCACCAGCTCGTTGAGCGGCAGGCCAGAGGAAACCGCTTCGTAGTTCAACTCCGCCCGCAGGGAGCGGCGGATAAATTCCAGAGTGGGTAGAAGTTGGGCGGCGGAGAGGGCCAGGCCCAGGACCACAACGGCTGACCAATACCCAAAGACGGATAAAGTTAGGGGGAGACGCCGGGGTGGGGCCGCCTCGCGCCAGGCCCAGCAGGCTCGAAAGGCGGCGTAAGCCAGGGAGACGTAGAACACGTACAGCGCGGTCTGAGGATGTCCGGCCAGAATGGCCAGGGCCAAGACCAGGGCGGTCCAGGCCGCCGCCGCCAGCGACTCCCGGCGCGGTTTGCCGCCGGTCACCCGGTCCAGGGTGATGCCCAGCAGCCAGATGACCCAGGGCAGCCAGGCGCTCACCTCCAGAATGGTGAGTTGCTGCACGGGGAAGCCGGTCAGGTAACCGCCATAGGTGAAGGCCAGCGATACGATGACTCCGGCAAAGCGGGCCGGCCGCTGAGCACGCTTGCCACGCCGCCGCCCGGCGAAATACCGCCCCAGCAGGTAAGCGCCGACCGCCGCCAGGGACAGGTGAGCGATCGCCTGCAACTCCAGCGCCCACAGCGGAAAGCCCCAGCCGCCCCAACCGGTAAGCAACGCCTCAAAGACGTGCGGCGGGTACAGCGCGCCCGATTGAATGTCGGCCAGGGCCGGCTGTCCCCCAAATATCGACGGGTTCCAGAGCGGGACCCGGCCCGCCACCCATTCCCGGGCGGTGAAGGCTCGTAGCGGGAAATACTGCCCGGTGAAATCGCCCGCTTTGATCTGCAGGCGGTCGGCGGGGTTGGGCGCGATCAGGGGCCAGAAGAACAGGCCGGGCAGCAAAGCCAGGATGACCGGCAGCAGAATATCGGGCCATTCGGGGAGGCGTCGGCGCAAAAGCACACACTCCATCACACGTTGCGAAAAGGACGCTTCGGCCCATCATTATGGTCTACCTGGCCCGGTTCTGTCAACTTTTGTCTCCAACCACTTCTGTGCTAGACTCTATGAAATGCCCGTAATATCTTGCCAGTCGGTATTTGCCAGAGGTGTATATGACCACCACCATCTCCGACCCGACATCCCCGGCCACGCCTTCCGCCATATCCGCAAAACCGGCCTGCGGCCCGCCGGCCGTGGGTGGGCTGTTGTTGGGCTGGACCGGCCTGGCCGCGCTCCTGGCCGCCGGGCTGGCCGGCGCGCTTTTCGCTTCCCTGCCGCCGGCGATCAACCACGTGTTCAGCCTGATTCTGCTGGCGAGCCTGCTGCTGCCCCCAGCCGGGGCCGCGCTGATCCTGGCTCGCCGCCCCGGCTGGGCGGGCCTCAAGCCGCTGGCCCTGGCCTTGCTGCTGGCAGTTGGATACGCCCTGCTGGCCGTGGCCGTTCGGGCCGTTGCCGGCGAGGATCAAGGCCTGGAAGCAACCCTGCGGCTGGTCGGGTTGGCCCCCGCCGGGCTGTTGGCCGGGGCGATAACGCTGCGCCGGAGCGGAATCCCCGCCCGGTCGCTGGTCCGGGGCCTTGGGCTGCACGGCCCTGCGCTGGCCGGCTTGATGGGCGGCGGCGCGGCTATCGGGCTGCTGACCATCGGCTGGCCGCTGACGGGCGCGCTGGGAGATAGCTGGGCCAGCCTCGGTTTGTTGTGGCAGGGTCTGGGGGCAACCCTGCCCGAAGAGGTCCTTTTTCGCGGCCTGGTGTTGGGCCTGTTCATCCATTACCAGCCGGGGCGAAACCTGCGGGCCGGCTTCCTGAGCCTGCTGGTTTACCTGGCCTTCATTCCCACCCGGATTCTGCCCGGCGGAGAGTGGGGGGTGCTGGGCTTGATCCCGGCCCTGGCCCCGATGGCGCTACTGGTAATTGCCTTGCGGGTGGTGACCGGCAGCATCTGGGCCGGGGTGCTGGTTGCCTGGCTCTACCGGGCGCTGCCCAGGCTCTTCACCGACCCGCGCGATGAAATCCTGGACCCGGCGCAGTGGGTTGCCGGCGGCTGGATGGTTTTGGGCGCGCTCGGCCTGGCCTTGCTGCTGTGGATCGGCCGGCGGACGCTGGCCCCGCGCTGGCGACTTTCCGGGATTGGGACGGTGGGCGTGGCAACGCTGCTGGCCGTAGTCATCTGGGGCGGTTGGTTTAGCGCCTGGGCGCTGGCCGGGGAGCCAGGCTTCCACAACGATGGCTTCATCATTATGATGTCGGAGCAGGCCGATCTGGGCGCCGCCTACAGCATCGATGACCCCGTGGCCCGCCGGGCCTATGTCTACGAAACGCTGGTCCGCACCGCCGAGGAAACTCAGGCTCCCCTCCGCGCCAGGCTGGAGGAGCGGGGCTTTGCCTACCGGCCCTATTACCTGATCAACATGATCAAGGTCGAAGGCCACCACCGCGAACGAGGCCGGATCGCGCAACTGCCGGGCGTGGCCTACGTTATGCTCAACCCCAACGTGCGCCCCTATCCGAGCTATACGGCTCTGGGCACGACCCCGGCCCCGGAAAGCCAGGGCGTCGAGTGGAACCTGCAACGCCTTGGGGCCGAGGCTGTGTGGGAGATGGGCTATCGCGGCCAGGGCGTGGTCGTCGGCGGGCAGGACACGGGCTACGATTGGGACCACCCGGCCTTGCGAGACAGCTATCGCGGCTGGAACGCCGCCGGCGGGCAGGCCGGGCACGATTACAACTGGCACGACTCCTGGGACGACACCACCGCCCCCCACGACGACGGCACGCACGGCACGCACACGATGGGCATCATCGTCGGCGATGACGGGGGGGACAACCACATCGGCCTGGCCCCCGAGGCGCAGTGGATGGGCTGCCGCAATATGCGCCGGGGCCTCGGTAATCCGGCCAGCTACACCGAATGTATGGAATTTTTCCTGGCCCCCTACCCCATCGGCGGCGATCCGTTTCACGACGGCGACGTAACCCGCTCGCCCGACGTGATCAACAACTCCTGGGGTTGCCCCGACATCGAAGGCTGCCAGGCGGACACGCTCGAACCGGCGGTTGAAGCCCTGCGCGCCGCCGGGATTATGATGGTCGTCAGCGCCGGCAACGACGGCCCGGCTTGCCGGACGGCGACGGTCCCTCCGGCCCGCTACGACGCGGTGTTCTCCGTGGGAGCCACCGACTCCAGCGGCCAGGTGACCTTCTTCAGCAGTCGCGGCCCTATCGCCGGTGTGGGCCAGGGCGGGTCGTTGCTGAAGCCCGACATCGCCGCCCCCGGCTCCGACATCCGCTCCAGCCTGGCCGGGGGCGGCTATGGCAGCGCCAGCGGCACCAGTATGGCCGGACCGCACGTGACCGGCCTGGTAGCCCTGCTCTGGTCCGCCCGGCCCGAGCTGCGGGGCCAGATCGAGGCCACCGAGGACATCATCCGCCAGAGCGCCACGCCCGTCGCGGTGCCAACGGCCTGCCCCGTCGCAGCCCAGACCCCCTCCGAACCGGGGCTGTTGGCCCAGGTCTTCTCCGCCCTGGACAGCGCTGCCTGCGCCTGCGGCGGCGTGACCGGCGTCCCGAACAACGTTTACGGCTGGGGCGAGATCGATGCCCTGCGGGCCGTGGAGCTGGCGCTGGAACATTAAGCGAAAGGAGACCGGCGATGCCCGAAGAAAGATGGGATGTACTGCGCCGCGAACGGGTGTTGCAGCATCCGTTTGTGACCGTGGATATGGAGCAGGTCCGCCTGCCCGACCAGCGGGTCATTCCCAACTGGCCGATTGTCAACATGCGAAATTACATCAACGCCCTGGTGCTCAACCGGGGCGGCCAGGCTATGATCATCAGCGGCTACAAGCACGGCCTGGGGCGATCTAGCTGGCAGGTCTTGGGCGGCTACATCGAGGACGGCGAGGACCCCCTGGCCGCCGCCCAACGAGAGTTGCTGGAAGAAACCGGCTATCACAGCGACGACTGGCAGCGCCTGGGCAGCTTCGTCATCGACGCCAACCGGCATGGCGGCATCGGGCATTTCTTCCTGGCCAGGGACGCGCGCCCCATCGCCAAACCCGATCACAACGACCTGGAACAGTTCGTCGTCAGGTGGGTGGCCATAGACGAGTTGAAGCAGGCTCTGGCCGACGGCCGGGTGGCGATCATCTCCTACGCGATCAATATCTCGCTGGGGTTGCTGGCGCTGGGCTGTTGAGGCCGGCGAAATCGAAGCCTGGGCATTTTCGCCGGATCATCCGCTTGACGGCGGGGGGCTCAGAGCATATACTAGCAGCAGGGACATTCAAAGCCAACGATCTGTGAGAGCTTGTGAGGAATATATGGAACCCACAATGAAAGCTGTCGAAGTGACAGGAACAATTGATGAAAAGGGAAATCTGCGCCTGGACGAACCACTGGCAAGTGTTGGGCAGGGTCGGGTTCGTGTCATCCTTTTGTTTTCCGAAGGATCAGATATAACTGAGGGAGAATGGCTTCGAGCCGCGGCAAGCAATCCCGCTTTTGAGTTCCTGCAGGACCCCCAGGAGGACATCTACACCCTGGCCGATGGGAAACCGTTCTATGGCGAGGGGTAAAATCGTCTTAGTGCCTTTTCCCTTCGATGATTTGTCTGCAACCAAGGTACGCCCCGCAGTTTGCTTGACCAATCCTGTGGGAGCATACGGCCATATTGTCTTAGCTTTCATTACCAGCCGCATCCCTTCCAGATTATTGGCAACGGACCTTGTATTGGATGTCGGCCAGCCCGATTTCGCCAAAACGGGATTAAAAGTGGCATCTACATTGCGATTACACCGTCTGATGACAGTCTCTTCTTCGATGATATTACGCGAGTTAGGGGAACTGTCGCCAACTACACTTGCTGAAGTAACTGACAAACTGGCGATACTCTTCGAAATGGCGTAGTTTCAGTGGATCCAAATTTGGGCTTGTAATGTAGGTCAAACTGTTAGTTTGACCCGCACACGCGAAGCGTAACAGTTTGTGCTACAATTTGGATCTACTGAGTCTCTTTTGAATACAACTTTGGTTATTCAGGATATAGACGGCATAGGTCAAAGGTATCACAACCTAGATGGAGCCAAAGCAACCTAAAGCAGCCACGCCCGCCATCACCCTTCAACCCTTTCAAACCGGCCACATCCCCGGCCTGGTCCGTCTCAGCGCCGAGGTCGAGGCGGTGGATCGCTCCGGCTTTGCCCTGGACCGGGGGCAATTGCTGGAAAGCATCCAGGCTGCCCCGGATGATTTTGAGCGCCGTTGCTGGCTGGCCTTCGCCCCCGGAGACCGACCGGTCGGCTACATCCGCGCCGAGCAACGGGCCAACAACGGCCAGCTGAATTACTGGCTGCATGGCCTCGTCCATCCCGGCTGGCGGCGACAGGGCCTCGGCGAACGGTTGATGCGGCGGACCTGGCAAACCCTCCAGAGCGAGCTGGCCCCGGACCGGCCCTCATACGCCCTGGCCTGGGCTTACAAGGGCGATGAGGGGCGGCAGGCTTTGTTCGCTAAGTTCGGGTTGAAACCCTATCACCTTTACTGGGAGATGGCCCGGCAAAACCTGGCCGATGTGCCCCCGGCGGCCTGGCCGGAGGGCATCAGCCCCCGCCCCTGGGACGAGCGCGCCGCCGGGGCTGTCGTCGCCTTGCGCAACCGCATCTTCGCCGAAGACTGGGACTATCGCCCGCTGAGCGCCGAACGCCTGTGCCGCGATTTCCGGCGGGGGCGCTTCGAGCCGGAATTGGCCGTTATCGCCTGGCAGGGGGATCAACCGGTCGGCTTCACTTTCAGTTGCCTGGCCTGGACCCGCCGGGCGCGCCGGGCCAACGAGGGCGAAATCGTCTGGGTTGGGGTGGAGCCGGGCCGGCGCGGAAACGGCCTGGGCGCGGCCCTGATGCAGGAAACGTTGCGTCGCCTGCACGCCGCCGGCGCGGAGGTGGCTACCCTGGGCGCTGACACCACCCGGGATGAAGCGCCCCGACTCTACACGCGCCTGGGCTTTGCCCCGCGCAAGGTCGTGGTCGATTATCGCCGCCAGATTACGAGGGAGGTATGATGAACCTGGCCGATAAACTCAAGACACTGCTCAGCGCCCGCCTGCGCAGCGCCAGCCCCTTCAAAGGCCAGCGTCGCCATCCCCCACCGGAGGACCCCGGCGGCCAACTGGCGGCCATCCGCCAGGCCCTGGCCGAGGTGGAGGCCAAAGAGCAGGCAGTGGCCGATCATCTGCGCGCTGCCGAGACGAAGGCAGCCGAAGCCGCCGCCGAAGGGGATCGCGAAACGGCGCGCGCCCAGCAGCGTCTGGCCAATGAACTCCAGGCCCACCTGGAAACGCAGTCAACGCAGGCCATCAAGCTTCAGGAGAAGCTGGCTGCCCTGGAAACAAAGCTGGCGGACACCCGCCGCGAAGCCCAACAACGCCTGGATACCGCCCAAACGGCGCTGGAAGCCCCCGCCGCCGGCGAAGAAGATGAGGCCGGCGACGACGAGGACGCCGACCTGTCCGCCCGCAAATCTCGCCTATCGACCTGATGTGGTCAACTGGTTACTGGTTAACTCGTTAACGAGTTAACCAGTAACCGATCAACCAACCAACCAACCAATATCTTACCTTCAGGAGTCCATTCAAACACAATGCCAATTCCCAACCCGTCGCCCTTACGGGCAAAATTCCCGGCGTTGCAGCAAACCGATAAACAGGGCCGCCCTTTCGTCTTCTTCGACGGGCCGGGCGGCACGCAAGTCCCCCAGGCCGTGATCGAGGCCCTGGGTGAAAGCCTGGTCAAGGCCAACGCCAACCTTGGCGGCCCGTTTCACACCAGCCGGCTGGCAACCGAATGGCTGGCCGGGGGCCGCGCGGCTATGGCCGATTTCCTGAACGCGCCCTCGGACAGCGAGATCGTTTTCGGGGCCAATATGACCAGCCTGACCTTCGCCCTCAGCCGCTCCATTGGCCGCGAGCTTCGTCCGGGCGACGAGATCATCGTCACCCGCCTGGACCACGACGCCAACATCGCCCCCTGGATAGCCTTGGAAGAGCGGGGCGCGGTCATCCGCTGGCTCGATTTCGATGTGGAAGATTGCACCCTCCACCTGGACCAGTTGGAGTCGTTGCTCAACGAGCGCACCCGGTTGGTCGCGGTCGGTTACGCTTCCAACGCGGTCGGGACCATCAACCCCATCCAACAGATCGCCGGGACGGTCCACCGGGCTGGAGCCTGGCTCTATGTCGATGCCGTCCACTACGCCCCGCACGGCCCCATCGACGTGCAGGCCCTCGACTGTGATTTTCTGGTCTGCTCGCCCTATAAATTCTTTGGCCCGCACCTGGGCGTACTGTGGGGCCGCCACGAGCTGTTGGACCGGTTGCAAGCTTACAAGGTGCGGCCGTCGTCGCCGGTAGCGCCCGGAAAGTTCGAGACCGGCACGCAGAGCTTCGAGGCCATCCACGCCACCCGGGCCGCCATCGATTACCTGGCCGAAGCCGGGCGCGTTTACGGCGCGGACTACGCCAGCCGCTTTCCCGGCTTCAGCGGTCGCCGCCTGGAATTGAAGCAGGCGATGGCCGCCACCGCCGAATACGAGCGGCCCCTGTTCCGGCGGATGCTCCAGGGCTTACAATCTCTGCCGGGCCTGACGCTCTACGGCATCGCCGATCCCGGCCGGTTTGACGAGCGTTGCCCCACGCTGGCTTTTACGTTGCGCGGGCGTTCCCCCTCGGAGGTGGCCGCCGCTTTGGGCCGGGAGGGCATCTTCGTTTGGGACGGCAACTACTATGCCCTGGCCGTTACGGAGCGCCTGGGCGTGGAGGACAGCGGCGGTATGGTTCGGGTCGGCCTGGTTCATTACAACACCGCCGCTGAAGTTGACCGGTTTTTAGAGGTGATGGAGAAGCTGGCCGCCTAGAACCACGGGCATCCGGCAGGTACTTGCCAATCTTGCCCAGCCTGGTGTATATTCCCCGCTATGACAGACCACAACAGTACGGACAGCAGCCACGCGCACGATGTGGCCCTACACGAGCTCGTCAAGCGCATCGGCTTGAGCGAGGCAGAGGCCGCGGCGCTGACCCTCAACGATCTTAGTTTGGGGGGCAATGAACCCAGCATCCACGTTTGGGATGAGGCCCGGGGCGGTCGCAGAGAAGTGGCTTTGGACGAGGCCACCCACCGGGCGCTGGTGAACTGGGTTCTCGTCCGCGCGGACAGCGCCTCGCCCCTGATCTTTCCCGGCGAAGAGGGCGACGGCCTGACGGAAGCCGAGGTCAAACGGCGGGTGGCGCGCGTGGAGCGCGTGGAGCGCCGGCGGGCCGCTCGACCGGCGACCAAAGCGCCCGCTCCCCCCTCCCTGTCTGAAACGGAGATTGAGGAAGAGCGCCTGCCGGACCCGAAGACCTTATTCGCCCCGGCCCCGCCGCCGCCTGCGCCCTTCACCGTCCAGCAACCCTCCTCCCGCCCGGAGACGGTTCGCCCTCCGGCGGAGCCGGTCGAGGAAGCGATTGCGGCGGAAGAACCGGAACTGGTTGCGGAAGAGCAACCAGCCGTGGCCGCCGGTGAGGTGCCGGCCGCCATCGAGGACGAGGTGCTGGTTAGCGAACCCTCGATCTTCAAGATGGGGCGGCCGGAGGCCGGGGAAACGCCTGAGGCCGAACCGGAAACGCCCCAGGATGAACCCTGGTCGGAAGAGACGCGCCCGCGCCCCTTCTACACGCCCTTGCTGACAACCGGGATTTTAACGGTTTGTTGCCTGGGCGGGCTGGCTCTGGCCATCCTGCAAGGGGAAAACATCTACAATTGGGCGCGCGGCTTCCTGCCGCCGGGCGAGGCCGCGCCCGTGGCAGCGGTCAGTCCCTCACCGACCCCGTTCATCGCCGACTCGCCGGTGTTGCCCACGCCGACCACCGCTGCGCCCACGGATACGCCGGCCCCGACGCCGAGCCCCACCCCAACCCCCCTGCCGACCGACACCCCGCCGCCGGATGATTCGCCGACGCCCGTGCCGACCGATACCCTGCCGCCTCCCACCCCGCCGCCGACGGCCACCGCCACGCCGACGCCCCAGCCAACAGACACGCCCGCTTCAGAGACGGCAGCGCCGCCGGAACCGCCTGGCCCTACCCCGGCAACACCCGGCTTCAAGTACGAGGCGCCGGTTTTGCTGGATCCGCCGCCGGGCTTCGAGTTTATCCAGGGCAACACCATCGACCTGACCTGGCAGGAGGTCGATCTGGCCGGGGACGAACAGTACGCCGTGCGTCTGGTGTACTTCCACCAGAACGAGGTTGTCTATCGAGGCCAGCAGGTGCGCCAGCCAATCTGGACCGTCCCCTTCGATTTTTACCGGGACGCCGACGGGCCGGAGTTCAAGTATACCTGGTTCGTCTTCATCGAACGGGTCAACGCCGACGGCAGCACCGTTCCCATCAGTCCGGAGAGCGAGCCACGGGATTTCTTCTGGAGATAGCCCCGCCACGGTGAACGCTGCGAAAGACATTCGGGCCGAGCGCGGCCAACCCTCGCTAGTGTGGCGGGCCGGGCAAGACCGCCGGCTGGCGATGATCCGCGCAGCCGCCGCAGACCGGCTCCACCCCCAAAGCCGGGTGCTGGTGGACGGTTGCGGGCTGGGGCTGTATGTCCGCGCCCTGCGCGCCTTCACCCCCCACGTAGTCGGGCTGGACATCGAGCCGGAACGGGTGGCCGCCAGCCGGGGCCATTCACCGCTGGTCAATGTTGGCGCGGGGGAGAGGTTGCCCTACCCGGCGGATTGTTTCGACCTGGTGCTCAGTCACGAAGTGATCGAGCACGTGGCCGATGACCGCCTGAGCGTGGCGGAAATGGTGCGGGTCACCCGGCCGGGCGGGCGCGTCATCATCTTTTGCCCCAATCGCTGGTTCCCGTTCGAGACGCACGGCCATTTCTGGCGAGGCCGGTACCATTTTGGCAACACACCCCTGATCAACTATCTGCCCGCTCGCTGGCGGGACAAACTCGCGCCGCACGTCCGGGCTTACAGCCGGGCCGACCTCAGGGCGCTCGTGGCCGGCCTGCCGGTCGAGATCATCGCCCACCGCCAAATCTACCCCGGCTACGACAAGATGGTCCGCCGCCGCCCCGCCCTGGGGGGATGGCTGCGGCGTATCACCTATTTTTTAGAGCGGACGCCGCTGCGCCTGTTCGGGTTGTCGCATTTGCTGGTAGTTGAAAAAACGATTGACTCCGGCGCAACATTGTGATAGAATGTCGGCAATTCACCATCGATTGAGCGCGATGACCGGGACGAGTAGGTGGATCGCGGGTGTCAGAGAGGAAAGACCAACTGGGCTGAGAGTCTTTCCCGCCAGGCCCCATCGAAAACCCCCCGAGAGCGGGCTTCTGAACGTTTCGACCAGTAAGAAGCTCCGGCTGGCCCCGTTAACGGCCCGAACGAGATAAACCTCGAACCTGCCCGTCAGATCGAGGTTTAAGTTGGGTGGAACCGCGTGGCTGGACCCCTCGCCCCAATGTGGGCGAGGGGTTTTCGATTTAGGCGCATTCAAAACCTGTTGGTATTGGGCACTTCAGTGCCTTTTCTGAGGGCTGAAGCTCTCACTACCAGCCAAAGATGAGGGCAGCGAGGTAAGGAAAATGTCCGACAAACAAAACTACGAAGCAACGCAACTCTACAAAATCCGGCACAGTCTGGCCCACGTGATGGCCCAGGCCGTGCTGGAGATGTTCCCCGAAGGCAAGATCGCCATCGGGCCGCCCATCGAGGATGGTTTTTACTACGATTTCGATTTGCCGCGCCCGCTCACCCCGCAGGATTTGAAGGTCATCGAAAAACGGATGCGCAACATCCTCAAAAAGAAGCACCGCTTCCAGCGGCGCGATTTGAGCGCCGCCGAAGCTAAGGCCCTATTCGCCGGCCAGCCCTACAAACTTGAACTGATCGAGGGGTTGGAGGCCGGCAACCTGGATGAGTATGGCCAGCTTCTGCCGGAGGGCGAACGGGTGGTCATCAGTACCTACAAGCACGACACGTTCGAGGACCTGTGCCGGGGGCCGCACGTCGAGGACCTGGGCCAGATCAGGCCGAACGCTTTCAAGCTGCTGAAGACGGCCGGCGCGTACTGGCGCGGCGACGAAAACCGCCCCCAACTGCAACGCATCTACGGCACGGCCTGGGAAACGCCGGAGGACCTGGAAGAATATCTGCATTGGCTGGAGGAGGCCGAGAAGCGCGACCACCGCAAGCTGGGCCAGGAGCTGGACCTGTTCAGCACCGAGGCCGAATATCTGGGCGGCGGGCTGGTTTTGTGGCATCCCAAGGGCGGTCTGGCCCGCCATCTGGCCGAGGAGTTTTGCAAAGCGGAGCACCTGGCTCACGGCTACGACCTGGTTTACAGCCCGCACATCGGCAAGAGCAAGTTGTGGGAAACCAGCGGCCATTTGAACTGGTTTAAGGATGGCATGTACGCCCCCCTGGACATCGACGGGCAGGAGTACTACCTGAAGCCGATGAACTGCCCCTTCCACATCATGATTTATCGCAGCGATTTACGCTCTTACCGCGATCTGCCGTTGCGTTTCGCCGAGTGGGGCACGGTCTATCGTTACGAAAAAAGCGGCGTGCTGCACGGCCTGTTGCGCGTGCGCGGTTTTACGCAGGACGACGCCCACCATTTCTGCCGCCCGGACCAGATGCCGGAGGAGATCGACTTCGTCCTCAACTTCTCGCTGCATATCCTGCGTTCCTTTGGCTTCACCGATTTTTCAGCCTATCTGGCCACGCGCGATCCCGACAAATTCGCCGGTGAGCCGGAGGAGTGGGAAGCGCCCACCGCAGCGCTGCAGGCGGCGCTGGAAGGGGCCGGCATCCCCTACGAAGTGGACGAGGGGGGGGCCGCGTTTTACGGGCCGAAGATCGATTTGAAGGTAAAAGATGCCCTGGGGCGGGAATGGCAGTTGACGACCATCCAGTTCGACTTTGTGCTGCCGCAGCGATTCGGCCTCAAGTATGTCGGCGAGGACGGCCAGGAGCACCAGCCGTATATGGTCCACCGGGCATTGGTCGGCAGTATGGAACGCTTCTTCGGCGTCCTGATCGAGCACTACGGCGGCGCATTTCCGGTCTGGCTGGCTCCGGTGCAAGCCGTGCTCATTCCCATCGCCGACCGGCACATCCCCTACGCCGGGAAAGTGGCCGCTCGCCTGCGGGAAGCCGGCCTGCGGGTTAAGGTTGATCAGGGCAGCGAGCGCATGGGCAACAAAATCCGGATCGCCCAGAATCAAAAAATCCCCTATATGCTCGTCGTTGGGGATAAAGAGATCGAACAAGAAACCGTCGCCGTGCGCCTGCGCAACAACGAGAACCTGGGGGCAAAACCGGTCGATGAGTTTCTGGCGCTGGCGTCGGAGGCCATCGCGGAGAAGCAGGCGTTATAGAATCGCACGGCCAACGGGCAAACCTGGCTCCCTTTGCCCACCAAATCGAGCTAATTGAGGGCGATATCCGCCAGGCCCGGACCCGGTTGGGCTACGAGCCCCAGGTCGACCTGACCGCCGGCCTGGAGCAAACAGTGCAATGGTTTAGGGGGTCTGACAAATAGCAGCGAGATTCTACTCCAGAGAGTAATGTCGTATCCGCAATGATTGGGCCAACACGAGCAAAATAAAGAGGGGGTTGTAAACAAGATACCGGTACCACA
>JBHHXL010000023.1:0-25354 GCA_046757065.1 Anaerolineae bacterium | reverse complement strand
GGCAGGTTTAACCATTCCATTGTATATACATCGGGGGGAAAATTAAAGGGGCGTTGGGGCCAACCCTTGGCCCAAAAGTACCAATCGCGTCCGGTGCTCAGAGCAGGCCGCGCTTGAAAGCCTCGGCCACGGCCTGGGCCCGGTTGGTTGCTCCCAGCTTGTCGAGGACATCCTGGACTTTTCGCTTGACGGTGCGCTCGCTTAAGTAAAGCGCCCCAGCCATATCCCGGGTAGTAGCGCCATCGGCAATAAGCTGTAGCAGTTGAAGTTCGTGGTCGGACAAACCGGCTTTGGATTGCACCTGGGCCCGGCTCAAGGTCTCGAGTTGCTGCAAAGCCTTGCCGGCCAGCGAGGGGCTGAGGCGGTGCTCGCCCCGCTTGACGGCCTGGATGGTATCAACCAGCACCTCCGCCGAGGCATTTTTGAGCAGGTAGCCGAAGGCCCCGGCCTGCGCCGCTTCCAAAAGGTAGGCATCTTTGTCGTAGGAGGTCAGGATAATGACCCGCGCCTCGGACCCTGCCCGCCGCAATTGCCGGGCCAGGTCCAGCCCGCTCGGGCCGGCCAGGCGGATATCCATCAGGATGACGTCCGGCTCCAGCCCGGCCACCAGGTCCACGGTGGCCGGGCCGCCTGCCGTTTCCCCCACCACCTGGATGTTGGGGTATTCGGCCAGCAGGCTGCGCAGACCCTGGCGCACCACGGGGTGATCGTCCACAATCAAAACGCGCGTGGTTTCCATCTCACTCATCTTTGGCGATGGTCAATCCAACCACCGGCAGCGGAATGTTGAATGGCCCCGGATTTGTGAAAAAGAAGAGATCGTAATCATCTAAGTCCAGCTCCGATAGCAACGCTCTGTACTCGGCCCGATTTAAGGAGGCCTGAATCGAGGCGGATAATAAACTATGGGTCAGGTTTCCCGCCCTTTCCCATTGTCGCAACTGCTCGAAAAACTCAGGGGGCATATCCCGGGTGAGATCAAAAATGTAGACCTTACCCCCCGGCTTCGTAACCCGTAGCATTTCCCGGATGAGGGCAGCCGGCCGGGCGAAATGGTGTAAAGAGGCGTTACAAATCACGAGATCGTATGTTGCATCGTTCTCGGCTAAGGCGTAACCATCGCGGACGGCATATGTTAGATTTGGCAGCGAGCCGTGTTTGCCTTGGGCGTATTCGATCAGGGCGGGGGAAATATCGGTGCCCAGCACCTGCGCCGCCGGCAGTTGTTGGGCCAGGATAAAGGTTAAAAAGCCGGGCCCGCAGGCAACTTCCAGGATGCTTTCGATGTGCTCCAGGCCAACGTTCCAGGTGATGAGATTGAAGGGGCGGATCGCCTCCTCAATGGAGCCAAAGCGGTTGACATCATCGAGGTACACCCGCGAACTTTCCTCTTCATTTTCCAGGATTCTGCGATCCAGCACCATTGGGCGCCTCTGAGAATACCCCGCTCCAACCCCTCCCCGCTGGCGGGGAGGGCCCAGGGAGGGGTGAAATTTTCATCGCCGTTGCCGCCGAAGGCGCAGGCTGAGTCCGCCTCCCTTATGGTTCAGGCCGGCGCTGCGTCGGTCGCGGGCTCGGCGGACAGGGGCACGTCGAGCGCGATTCGGGTGCCGCGCCCCGGCAAAGATTGTACCTCCAGCCGGCCACCGATGCTTTGCGCCCGCTCCCTCATTCCGATCAGGCCCATCTGTCCGGCCTTATTCCTGTGCGCGTTATTGCCCTCGATCCCCACGCCGTTGTCCTCGACCACAACGCGCAGTTGTCCGGGCCAGAAATTCAGCCGCAACTGAACACGCCGGGCCCGGGCGTGCGCGGCCACGTTATTCAGCGCCTCTTGCACAATGCGGTAGACGGCGGTTTCAACCTCAGGGGGTAACTCGACGGGCTGGCCCGAAACCCGAACCGGGCAGGCGATCCGGTAACATTCCTGGAAAGTTTCCGCCTGCCATCTCAAGGCGGGCATCAGCCCCTGGGCATCGAGGATTGGCGGGCGCAGGTCGGAGATGATGCGGCGATTTTCGGCATCGATCTGGCGCAGGAGTTCCTTGGCCGTTTTCAGTTTGCCCAGAGCGACATCCAGGCCCCGGCCCGTGAGCCGCCGTTGAACGGCCTGGATTTCGTACAGGGCTCCGGTGATCAACTGGTTCGAGCCGTCGTGCAGGTCCCGGGCAATCCGGATTCGTTCTTCCTCCTGGACGCGCACCGTGGTGGCCAGCAGCCGCTGCAATTGGTCTGCCTTTTCGGCCAGCGCGGCCCGGGCTTTGGCCAACTCCTCCGTCCGTTGCTCGACCTTCTGCTCCACCTGGGCGTACAACTCGGCGTTTTTGAGGGCGATGCTGGCCAGGTCGGCGAACAGGCTTAACAGCCGCACGTCATCTTCGGTGAAGGGCCGGCGTTCACCCCGGTCCAGCACCACCAGCGCGCCGATCACCTGACCCTGCCAGCGCAGCGGCACGCCGATCACCGCGTCGAAGGGACTGTTCTGAAAGTGCGGGCTTTGCCCTGTCCAGTGGGGGTAGTCGTTGATGATCAGCGGCTTCCTGGTCGCGACTACGTACCCGGCCACTCCCTCACCGACCCGCAGCGAGACTCCCTGGAACTCCGGTGGGGTGTTATGGACCGCGACATTGAGGAGAACATCCTGGTCCGGATCGTAAATAGGCAGGGCAGCGCCCTGAGCCTTCAGGAGCAGGGTGGCCTGTTCCAGAATGGCGGGCAGAACCTGTTGGCTCTCCAAGTGGGAGGTAATATCGAGCGAGATGTCGTGCAGGGCTTGCATCACCTCGTACTGCCGCCGGGTCTCCTGAAACAGATTGGCGTTTTCGATGGCGATGGCGACTTGGTCACCCAGAATCTGGAGGGTGATGAGGTCGTCGTTCCCGAAGGCATCGCGCTGCCTGCTTTGTACATCGAGCACGCCGACGACCACATCGCCGATCGTGAGCGGGATAGCCAATTCGGAGCGGGTCTCCGGCAGCAGCTCGTGCGCGTAGTAGCGCGATTCCTGGCTGACGTTGTTGCATAGGACCGGCTCGCCCGTCTGAGCGACCCAGCCGGTGATGCCCTCTTCTCCGATTTTGAGGCGCAGCCCTCGGATCTTTAACGGCTCGTCGGCCTGCCCGCTACATTCTCGCAAAACGATTTCGTTCGAGCGCCCGTCTACCAGAAAAACATGAACGTGATAGTAGCCGAACCGGTCCTGGATCAGCTTCACGACCTGGGCCAGCAGCTCGTCCAGGTCGAGGATGGCGGCCACCTTCTGGCCGACCTGGCTGGCGGTTTCCAATTGGACCGCCCGTCGCTCCAGCGATTTTAACGCCTTTCGTCTGGATTGCGCGATCCGGCTGGCCCAGGTCAGGAGCAACCAGGCCAGCACCGGACCCAGAGTGCCAATGACGAAGCCCTTCACCAGGACAAGGACCGGGGATACGAGACCGGGGATGAGCACCAGGTGCTCGAACAGGGTGTAGCCATAGCCGAGCGCAGCCATCGAGGCCGGAATAATCCAGCGCAGTTTGTTTAGCAAGCGCGGGAGTTGCTGTCCGGTCATTCCCATATCTCGCCTCCTTGTGCGGAGCGGGTTTTGTATCGATGCCGGGAAGAAGGTTCGGACAAGTGTAATATAAGCCGAAGTGTCAGGCAAATCTTGATGGGTTGTGTCCATAATAGTTTCCTTAAATGTCGGACACACCCTAATTCCAACTGCAATTGTAAAGAAAGCCAAAGCGTGCTATGCTTTAGGGCATGTGCGCGGCAGGAAGGGAACGGGTATCGGCGATAGTGGTGGCCGCCGGCCTCTCCACCCGGATGGGAGCGCTTAAACAGCTTCTCCCGTATGGAGAACACACGGTCATCGAGCAGATTGTGTCTGTCCTGCTCGAATGTCCGCTGGATGAGGTCATCGTGGTCACCGGCCACGAGCGCCAGGCCATCGAGGCCGGGTTGGCCGCCTGGCCGGTTCGTTGTGTCTTCAACCCGGGTTACCAGGCCGGGGAGATGCTCTCCTCGGTGCAATGCGGCCTGCTGGCGCTGGGGTCGGAAGTGCGCGTCGCGCTGATCGCGCTGGGCGACCAGCCCCAACTTGAGGCGGCTGTGGTGGAACAGCTCATCGCAGCCTACCGGGCAGGGTCTGGCCGCTTGCTAATCCCCAGCTACTACATGCGGCGCGGCCATCCGATCTTGATCGACCGCGTCTACTGGCCGGAGATTTTGAGCCTGGATACGGCCAAGACGCTCCGTGATTTCATCAACGCCCGTGCCGGCGAGATCCACTATCTCAATGTCGAGACCGACTCCGTGCTGCGTGATATGGATACGCCCAAGGCGTACCGGCGCGAGCTGCGCCGGCTGGCTGTGCAAAAAGGATTTAGCGGAGGTTTGAAGCAATGTTAGACTACATTGAAACCCTGGTGGGCGATGAAGGAAAGATTTTGATCGAGGTTAAGACTCCGGCGAAAGGGACGGGCTTTGCCACTGCCGCCGGCGATAGGGGGGCGAAAACGGCCGAGATGGCCTTTGGCCAGGCGCTGGAAACCATTCGGTTGACGGCCAACAGTCTGCTCGGTACGCTCAACGACCTGGCCGAGCGGCCTGACGATGTGCGAGTGGCCTTCGGCATCAAGTTCGACCGGGAGGCGGGGGCAATGCTGACCCAGGAGGTCGAGGCCCAATTAAAGGTGTCTCTGGCCTGGCGCACGATGAAAGAGACCGACTCCGAAAAAGACGAAAGCTAAAATGTGATCGATCAAGGCGCCGGCAGCGCCCGGTCAAAAAAGCCGATCACTTCCCCGGCAAACGCCTCTCGGTCGGCCTGGAGGTAGCCCCCGTGCCCAACCCCCGGCACGATCCACAATTCCTTCGGTTCGCCCGCCGCCGCGAACTGCGCGAAGCCCCGGCCGCTTTCCACTTCCCCCTCCCCGAAGATGAGCAAAATCGGGCGGGGGCTGATCCGGTGGATGACGCTGATGGGACTTAAGCGGCTGGCATCGATGCGGGCGGCCCGCTCGAAAAAGTAGAGGATGACCTGGTAGTAAGTTCTGTCCAGGATGTTCGGCGAGCCGCCGGTGTTGGTCAGGTTTTCGTAGAAATCGTGGTAGTTGCCCATGGCCACCACCGCCCCGATGCTTGAAGATTGGGCGGCGCTGTAAATCGCCCCCGCCCCGCCGATCGAGAAGCCCAGCACGCCGATGCGGTTGGGGTTGACCTCCGGTCTCGTCTGCAAAAAAGCCGCCGCGCCGACCGCGTCGAACGCCTCGCGGTAGCCCAGGGTCGTGGTCTGGTCGGGTCCGGCGCAGGGGCGCGGGTCGAGCAGGACCGCTCCGTAGCCGTATTCGGCCAGCAGGGCCGCTTCGTCCAGCATCGCGTCCCGGCCCGCGCCGATGCCTTGCAGGAGGATGACGGCCGCGCCGTTTTCGGAGGGAATGTACCAGCCCGATTGGGCCAGCCCGTCGGCGGTGGTGAAGGTGATGGTCTGGTACGCCTGCAGCCCCACGTCTTCGGGCCGGCGGGTGGGGGTGGGGCAGTTTCGATTGGCCAGCCACAGAGCGTAGCGGCGGCTGACCTCAGCCCCCAGCAGCAGCAGGCCGACGGCGGTGGCCAGGGCGGCGAAAAGCACCAGGCGCAGAACGTATCGCCAGCGGATCACGGCCTCATTGCCCGGCGAAGGTCCACGCGCCGGTTTTAGCGCGAGTCAGGGAATGGATGGCCACAATCGCCGCCCGGTTGAGGGGACCGTAGATATGGGGAAAAAGCTGGCCGGCCGCAAAGGGGGGAACGCCCTCTTGATGCGGTACGGGCGCTGGCGGCTCGTACCGGACGGGGGCCTCGACCGCCCCTTCGTCGATCTCCAGAGCCAGCAATTCATCGTCCAGGTCCTGAAAAAAGGCATTGGCGATTTTCAGCAACAGTTCTCGCCCGGCCGTGCAGTGGATGAAGCCTTCCTCTGCCAGCGAGGGGGGGCGATAGGCGCCATCCGCCGCTTGCTGCCGGTACATGGCTGCCGGCGCGAGGTGATAGAGGCGACGCTCAGCCATCAGTCGATGTCCATTATTACTCGCGTGGGCGGTACATCACCCGGGCCAGGATAATACCCAGGAGGTAAAGGAGCAGCAGCGGGGTCATCGCCAGGCCCATATTGATGGGATCAGGTGTGGGCGTGATCAGGGCGGCTAAGATGGCAATGATCACAATGGCATAACGGAGGTTGCGAACCAGAAAGTTAGGAGTGATAATCCCCAGGCGGGCCAGCAGGCCCATAATGATGGGCAATTCGAAGCTGAGGCCGATCCACAGGATCAGGCGGCTGACGAAGCCGAAATAGGTGCTGGGCCGGGGTTGGGTGGGAATATCGAGAAAGCCGATGAGAAAGGGGATAGCGGTGGGCAGCATAATGAAATAGGCAAAGGCCACGCCCAGCAAGAACAGTAACGTCGCCGGGGGGATGGTGAAATAGAGGAAGCGCCGTTCGGCTGATGTCAGACCGGGTACGATAAAGGCAATGATCTGGTAGAGAATAATCGGCATCGCCAGGATGATCCCGCTGGCCAGCGAGACGCGCATAAAGACGCTGATATTCTCGGTCACGTCGATGGACTCCAGAGAGTTGATGCCTTCCGGCAGGGGACGGGCCAGAATCTCGACCAGGAATTTCGAAAAGATGAAGCTGAGCAGAGTCGTAACCAGAATGGCAATGCTAACCCGGATCAGGCGCACCCGCAGCTCGTCCAGGTGCTCCAAAAGGGTCATTTGCGCAGCGAGTTGTTGCGTTTCCTGGGTTTGGTCAATCATTGCCGCTGGCACCTTGTGTACCGGGGGGCACAGAAGTTGGCTGAGTCGGGGGCGGGGCGGAATCGTTGTTGTTAGTTGGAGTCGGAGGATCGGCGGGCTGGGTAGCGGGGGGGAGCACATCGACCTTAGAGGCGGCCTTAATTTCCCGGCCCGTTTCTTTCAGGAGTTTTTCAGTTTCGGCCAGCTCGGTTTTGATTTTTTCTAACTCCTCGAGGCGGGTTGCAGCCGTTATCTCACGTTCCCATTCTGTGGTAAAGCCCTGGGACATCATGCGCAGGTCGCGCAGCAGCTTTCCGGCCTTTTGGGCCAGTTGCGGTAGTTCCCTGGGGCCGACAAAGATCAGGGCCAGGATCACAATAACAATGAGCTCGGGTATACCGATGCCGAGGAAATCCATACTGGGGGTTCTCTTACTTCGCTTATGGTTCTACCGGGCCAACGCCTTGTCCCGGATCTGGATACGGTCTTTGGCAGCTAAACTGCCCAACACGCCATTGACGAAACGCGGGGAGCTATCGCTGCCAAAAATTTTGGCCAGCTCGACGGCCTCGTTGATGGCAACTTTTGGAGGAGTATCAGAAAAAAAGAGAAGCTCGTATACAGCGATGCGCAGAATATTGCGGTCCACAGCCGCAATCTGATCGATGGGCCATTCCGGAGCCAGGTCGCCAACGACCTTGTCCAGAAACGAACGTCGCTTATCCACCCCGTGGGTCAGAACCTGGGCGAATTCCATCGCGGACTTCGGCAGCGGCTTTTCCGCCAAGCGGGCCTCTAAAGCCGCATCCGAGCGATGGCCGGTGAAATCGAGTTCGTACAGCGCCTGCAAGACAGCTGCCCTAGCACGACGTCGAGCTTTCATACGTTGCCTCTCTGACCGACTAGCCTGTGCGAAATGGTTAGCGCACAAGATACTATGAGTTGTTATCGTGCCGGCCACGCTCGAGGGAGATGTATCGGAGATGCATTTCGCCGGGAGCGTGGAGTAAATTGCATCTATAGAGTTTACTGCATAACGAGCCCGCCGTCAACTGAGAGCACCTGCCCTGTGACGAAGCCGGCCTCGGTGGAGGCCAGATAAACGACGGCGGCGGCGATGTCCTCCCCGCTGCCAAAACGGCCCAGCGGGGTAGCCTCGATGGCGGCCTGTTTGGCCTCGTCAGGCAGGACATCGGTCAGGGCGGTAGGAACCCAACCGGGAGCAACGGCGTTAACTGTGATGCCCCGCGAACCGACCTCTCTGGCCAGACTCTTGGTGAAGCCGATGATGCCCGCTTTCGAGGCGGCGTAGTTCGTCTGGCCGGCCTGGCCGGCCAGACCGACCACGGAGGTGATGTTGATGATGCGTCCCCAGCGTTTCTTCATCATCGGCCGGATGGCGGCCTTGGAGCAGTAATAAGTGCTGTAAAGATTGGTTCGCAGCACCAGGTCCCAATCATCATCTTTCATCATCATGATGATCATATCGCGCGTCGTGCCGGCGTTGTTGACCAGAACGTCGATCTGGCCGAAGGCGGCGACAGTTTCTTTGACCAGGCGTTGGGCTTCCTGCGCCTGGGAGACATCCGCCTGGATGACCTGCGTTTCGCCGCCCCCGTCCCGGATCGCGGCGGCGACCGCCTCGGCTCCTTCCAGGCTGTCGCGGTGGTTGACCACGACTTTGGCCCCGTGCTGAGCCAGCCCCTGGGCAATAGCTGCCCCAATGCCCCGCGAAGCGCCGGTAACGAGTGCGATTTTGCCGGAAAGATCGAACATTGAAACCCCTCTGGAATAGTTCTCAAATCAGGCCGGAGCCGAGTCCTTCGTCAATTTCAAGACGCTCCCAACATCGTTGACCGCATACCCTTGAACTTCTTTGCTGATTCGCCTGAGCAGGCCGGTCAGCACATCCTTCGGGCCAATCTCGACGAAGTGGGTCACGCCTCGCCCGATCATATACTGCACCGATTGGGTCCAACGCACGGATGACGTCAGTTGCCCGGTCATCTCTTCGCGAATGGCGTCCAGCGACGCCAGGGGCCGGGCGGTGATGTTGGCCACGACCGGCACGGCTGGCGCGTTCAAGGCGGCTGCATCGATGGCCGCGCGAAAGTCGGCGGCGATAGGAGCCATCAGCCGCGAATGGGCGGCGATACTCACGGCCAGCTTGACCGCCCGCCGCGCGCCGGCGGCTTTGGCCGCTTCGATGGCTTTGTCGATGCCCCGCGTCTCGCCGGAGATGACCACCTGGCCGGGCGCGTTGTAATTGGCGACCTGCACCCACTGCCCATCCCCGGCGGAAACCTGCCGGCAGACCTCCTCGACTTGCTCGTCGGTCAGCCTTAAGATGGCGGCCATACCGCCGGGGGCTTTCAGGTCGGCCTCTCGCATCAGGCGACCGCGCTCGCGCACCAGGCGCAGGCCGTCGGCGAAGGCAAGAACCCCGGCTGCAACATAGGCGCTGTACTCGCCCAGGCTGTGACCGGCTACAAAATCGGGCGTGGTGGCGTACCCCTCAGCGCGCAGGGCGGCCAGGGCGGCCAGGCTGGTCACAAAAATGGCGGGTTGGGTGTTGATGGTATCGTTCAGGCTTTCCACCGGACCTTCCCAACAGAGGCGGGACAGCGAAAAGCCCAGAATATCATCCGCTTCCTCGAATACCTGGCGAGCGGCCGGAAAGGTTTCGGCCAGGTCCCGGCCCATCCCGACCTCTTGCGAGCCTTGACCCGGAAAGACAAAAGCCAGCGATGTTGGCATATTCACCTTCGGCAGAGGACATACAAAGAGCCGTGCAATTCAACGCCCGGCACGGCCCAACCTTTATCGTCGTTTCGATAATGGTTGATGACTCTGGTCAAAATGGTCTAGCTGGCAGAATCCTCAACCTCCAGGACCTCGACTCCTTTATAGGTGCCGCAATGATGGCACACGTGATGGGCCAGTCGCAGTGTTTTGCACTGAGGACAGGGCACCATCTGCGGCAGGCGCAGGCGCAGATAATGCGCGCGCCGCCGGTTCCGGCGAACTTTAGAAATTTTACGTTTGGGAAGAGCTCCCATAATTAAAAACTCCTTGCGGTAAATCCTCGCTCTTAATGGTTATCATCGAGTTGTAGGACCTGCAACCCCGTCCATCGGGCGTCGGGAATTTCTTCAGGGCAATCGCAGTCGGCCTCGTTTAAGTCCTGGCCGCATTGCAGGCAGAAGCCTTTGCAATTTTCCCGGCACAAGGCCAGGCTTGGGCAGGCCAGCCATAGCTCCTGCCTGATCACCTCCGACAGGTCTAAAACGTGCTGCTCGTTAATGAGGTTGGCTTCTTCAACCTCAAAGTCTGCGGGCAATTCAACGCCGCTGGCAATATCCAGGGTTGGATGAAATTCCTCCTCCAACTCCACGGTTACGGGCACGTCGACCGGGGCCAGGCAGCGATTGCAATCGACCTGCAACGTTGTGCTGATTTGCCCGGTAACCAGAATGCCCTGGCCGGCCCGCAGGAAGCGCAAGCGGCCCATAAGCGGGGCTACAATCAGCAGTTCGCCATCCAGAGCAGACCGCAGCTCGTCTTGCAGCTCATAGGTGCGGCTGGAGCCTCCCGGTTCCTTTAGCAGTTGGGCAACATTAAACTGCAAGGCGTTGGCTGACCGCCTGGCTCTGGGCCTGGTATCTGAATGGATTTCTGCATCTTTTTTGACCATTGGGGTTCTGTTGAACCTCAATACACTGGCCCTCGTTGGGGTGTGTCCGACATTTTAGGAGGACGGGGGGCATAGGGGTGTCCCCCCAATTCCCCCCTGTGCTGTCCAAAAGTTTTGGACGCACCCCCTCGTTGGGCCAGGACAATTATACGCATCTGAGATTCAAAGTCAAGAATAATGACCCCGACCCAAATCTACGTATCTCCTACTGGGTTTCTGGCCGGGAGGTTTCCTCACCCTCTCCGTCCGGGAGCGCATCCGGGCTTTGCCGGTTCTCTTGTACCTGCCGCAGCCCGTTGCGCACAGTTGTCAGGAGCATCATCAACTGCTCCTCCAGCGTGCTGAGCTGGTCGATCACATACTCATTGGCGCCGGTCTTGATTTCGCTGGCCTGTTGGTCGGCTTCGGCCAGGATTTGCTGCGCCTGCGTTTGGGCTACCTGGGTCAGCTCGTGTTCTTCGGCCATCGCGTTGAGTTTTTCCTGGGCCATACTCAGAATGCGGTCGGCTTCTTCACGGGCGTGAGCCAGTACTCGCTCCCGCTCGGCCTCAGTCCGGCGGGCCTGCCTCACTTCCTCTGGAATTGAGATTCGCATCTGGTCGAGGATGTCCAGAAAGTCGTTTTCTTGAACGACCACGTTGGATGTGAAAGGAATGTGGAAACTTTCGCTGAGCAAAGTTTCGAGCCGATCTACTAAGTGCAGGATGTCAATGAAGATCACCCCCTTTCAACAGTTTTGAAATCAATTCAACTACCTTCGCCGTCAAGCTCGGCCACCTTCTTCAACAGAGCCTCGACCACGTTGGGAGGCGCCAGGTGGTTCACCGAACCCTTGTTCAAAGCAATGTCTCGCAGCAGCGAGGAGCTGAGGAAGGAATACTCCTGGCTGGCCATCAGGCTTACGGTGTCGATGTCGGGGGCCAGGGTGCGGTTTGTTAGCGCCAGTTGAAACTCCCACTCGAAATCCGACACCACGCGCAGACCGCGCACGATGACCCGGGCCTGATGCTCCCGGGCGAACTGGATCGTCAGGTTTGAGTATTGCTTGACGGTCACATTCGGAATGTGGGCCAGCGCCTCCTGCGTCATTTGCCACCGCTCTTCCGCCGAAAAGAGCAGGTTTTTCATCGGCTTGCTGTACACGCCGACGATCAACTTCCCGAAAATGGTCGCCGCCCGCTCGGCAATATCGACATGACCGTTGGTGATCGGGTCAAAACTGGCGGGATAGATTGCAATGTCTGTGGACAAGGCCTTACACCCCCTTGCGATTTTGGATTTTCGATTTTTGACCTGGGCGCATCCGGCGCTGGGTCCAAAACCGGCAGGCCAGTTAGCTCAAATCCGCGCGTTGCTCCCAGAACTCGTTCAGCCGGCGGGCCAGGAGGCGATGTTCCGGCCTGGCCAGCTGGGGATCTTCATCGAAGATCGTTTGCGCCTCGCGCCGGGCCAGTTCCAGGAGGGCCGTATCGGTCAGTTTGACCAGTTTCATATCGGGCAGGCCGCTCTGGCGCGTGCCGAAAAATTCGCCGGGGCCGCGCAGTTTCAAATCCTCTTCAGCCAGTTTCAGGCCGTCAGTAGTTTCTTCCATAACCCGCAAGCGGGCCTCGGCTTCGGACGTGGATTTATCAACCAGGAGCAGGCAGTAGCTTTGCTGCCGCCCCCGCCCGACTCGACCGCGAAACTGGTGCAGTTGGGCCAGGCCAAAGCGGTTAGCGCCCTCGACCAGCATCACCGCCGCATTGGGGACGTCGATGCCGACCTCGACCACGGATGTCGAAACCAGGATGTCCAGCTTGCGGTCGCGGAAGTCGGCCATCACTTTTTCTTTTTGATCGCTTTTCAGCCGCCCGTGCAACAAGCCCAGCTTCAACTGTGGAAAGATGGTCTCTTGCAAGCGCCGGTGTTCTTCCTTGGCCGATTTCGCCTCGATTTTATCAGATTCTTCGACCAAAGGGCAAATAATAAATGCCTGTTGTCCCTGCTCGATTTTGGAGCGGATGAACTGGTAGGCGCGTTCCCGCTCTTCCGGCCCGAGCCAGCGCGTTTTGATAACCTGGCGGCCCGGCGGCATCTCGTCGATGATGCTCAAGTCCAGATCGCCGTACAGGGTCAGGGCCAGGGTGCGCGGGATGGGGGTGGCGCTCATCACCAGGAGATGCGGGTTGAAGCCCTTTTCGCGCAGGTCCCGGCGCTGGCTCACGCCGAAGCGATGCTGCTCGTCGATGATGGCCAGGCGCAGGTCCTGAAACTCCACCTTTTCCTGGATGATAGCGTGTGTGCCGACCAGGATGTCGATCTGGCCGCCGGCCAGTTGGGCCAGGAGTTCTCTGCGCTCGGCGGCGGGTGTGCTGCCGGTCAACAGGCGGATGACGATCCGCCCGCCCAGCGCGCCCTGCATCGTGGCCAGCAGATTGCCCATACTTTGGAAGTGCTGCTCGGCCAGGATTTCGGTTGGGGCCAGGATGGTGGCCTGGCCGCCGGCGCTGTTGACGGCGACCATCGCCGCCAGGGCCACCACGGTCTTGCCGGAACCGACATCGCCCTGCAAGAGGCGGCTCATCGGCGCCTCTTTTTGCAGGTCGGCCAGTATCTCGTCCAAGGTGCGCCGTTGGGCCTGGGTCAATTTGAAGGGCAAAGCGGCGATGAATCGCTCGACCAGGTCGTGTTTGATATGAACCGGGCGGCCCTTCTGCGCCTCCCAGGCCCGGCGTTGCCGCATCACGCCCAGTTGGATGAGCAACAGCTCATCGAAGGCCAGGCGACGGCGGGCCGCCTCCAGGTGGTCCCAATCGTCGGGGAAGTGAATTTGTTTGGTCGCTTCGGCCAGGGTCGGAAAGCCGAGCCGCTGGCGGGCGTCGTCCGGCAAATGGTCCGGCAGCCGCTGCGACCAGTAATCGACGGTGCGCTTGATCAAGGAGCGCAGCCACTTGGCGGTCACCCCGGCCGTGAGCGGGTAAACCGGAACCAGGCGGCCGGTGTGAACCAGGTTTTTGTCCAACTCCTCCCACTCCGGCGATTGGAAGACCAGCCGGCCCAGATACTCGTCCACCTTGCCGCTCAAAACGATCTGCGTTCCCGGCGTCAGCTTCTTGGTTAACCAGGGCTGGTTGAACCAGGTCGCTTCGATGGTGCCGGTCCCGTCCGAGAGGAGGGTGGTCACGATCGTTCGTCCCTGGCGCGACTGCCTGGCCCGGGTATCCCATATCTGGCCGATGATCGTCACTTCCTGGCCGTATTCTAGCTGGTTGATCGTTTTCAGCGAGCGGTAGTCATCGTAACGCCGGGGATAGAGGGTCAGCAAATCGCCGATGGCGCGAATCCCCAACTTTTCCAACTTTTTGGCGTTGCCTGACTTGATGCCCGGCAGACGGGTCACGGGGGCCTCCAGGCCGGTTGCCGCCGCTTTCTGGCCGGAGGCGGGCGGCGGTGAAGGCGGAGCTGGCCTTCGCGCTTCTTTCTGCCGTTGCCCGTCGGTTGTTTTGGGCGGTGGTTCCTGGTAGCCGGTCGCCGGCCGGCTGGGCGGTGCTTCCCGCTCCGGCGCAAGCGAGGGGTTCTGTAAAGTTTCCAGCAAATTCTCGATGAGCGTCTGGCGCTCGGCGGTGGACCGGGCCCCGGGGTAGCTGCGCAGGTCAATCACAATGCGCTCGATCAGCTTGCGCTGCTCGACGGTTTGGGCCTCGGCCAATGCCTCCGGTCCCCACTGCCCGGCCAGGCGTTCCAGGCCGCCGATGACGGCCTTGTTGTTGTAGCCCAGGCGTTTTTCCTGGGTTAGCATTTTAGTGAGCCTTTGAAAAGCGGGTAGCATACGGTTAGTAGTCCATTCCCTCGTAAACGATGACTCCCAGCGCCGTGGGGCCAACGTGGGTGGCCAGGACCGGATTATACTGGATGATGGGGAAATCCATATCCGGGAAAAGCTGGCCCAGGCGTTCCAGGAGCATTTTGGTTTCCTCGGTGGGGTAGGGCGTGGCCTGGATGATGGCCATTTGTTCGCTGCCGTCGAATTCGGCCACAAAGTTGAACAGTTTTTCGATGGCTTTGTCGGGCGTGCGGACTTTTTCCAGGGGGATGATCTCGCCGTCCTCCATAAAAAGGATGGGTTTAATGTTGAGCATCGAGCCCAAGATGGCCTGCGAGCGGCTGATACGCCCGCTGCGCTCCAGGAACCCCATCCTGTCCACGTACAGCACGACGTAGATGTGCGGGATCATACCCCGGACCAGCCGCACGATGTCGTCCATTTTGGCCCCATCTCTGGCGGCCTCGGCCGCCGTTTTAGCCAGGATGCCCAGGCCCACCGAGATCGTCATCGAATCGATCACTTCAATGGTGCAACGCCCCAACAAGGTGTCGGCGCTCAATTGGGCGTTATGAACGGTGGGACTCAGGCAGCCGGAGACGTGGATCGACAAAATCTTGTCGGTGCTTTTGTGCAGCTCGGTGTAGGCCGCTTGAAAGGCCTCCACAGACGGCGCGGAGACGGTTGGCATCGGGCCGCCGCGTTGCAACCGCTGAAAGAATGCGTCCGGGTTCATCTCTTCGCCGTCTTTCAAAACCTCGTCGCCGATATGAATGTGGAGCGGGACAACGGTGATATTCAAGCGTTCCGCTTCGCCCGGCTCAAAGTAGGCGTTGCTGTCTGTTACAATGGCAATGTTACTCATATTTTTCTCAACTATTCCAGAGAAAGGATGTATGGATAATGAGCCTGACCGCCATCAAGCACTTCGATCTCCAGGTCAGGGTAGGTAGTATTGATGTGCCGGGCCAGCGCCTCCGCTTCGTCCGGCGAGGCGTCTTTGCCGAAGTAGATGGTGGCTATTTCGTAGCCGTCTGCGCCAACCTGGGCCAAAACATCCATCACGACCGTTTCCGCATCAGCCCCGGCGCTGATGAGCCTGTTGTTCAGCAGGCCGATGACATCGCCCTCGTTCACGTCGATGCCGTTGAGCCGGGTTTTGCGCACGGCTTGCGTCACCTCGACCGTTTGGATGTCCTGGGCGGCGGCCAGCATGCGCCCGGCGTTGGTGGCCGCATCGCCCTGGAAATTGAAGGCCAGCAAGGCGCTGATCCCCTGGGGGATCGTCCGGGTCGGGACAACGTGGATCTCCTTGCGCGACAGTTGGGCGGTTTGTTGCGCGGCCAGGATGATGTTGCTGTTGTTGGGCAGGATCAAGACCTGGTCGGCGGCCAGGTTTTCGACGACCTCCAGGAATTCCTGGGTGCTGGGATTCATCGTTTGCCCGCCGGAGACGATGGCGCTGATGCCGAGACTCTCGAAAATGCGCCGGAACCCGCCGCCGGTTGCCACGGCAACAACAGCGATGTCGGTCAATTCCTCCGTGGGGGCGGGCGTGATGGGCCTCGCCTGGGTCTGGAGGCCGCTTCGCTTTTGAGCAAACTCCTCGTGCTGGGCATCCATATTCTCGACGACAACATCGCTGATGACACCCAAACTCGCCCCGAAGCTGATGGGGAGGCCCGGGTCCGGGACGTGAACGTGGACTTTGACCAGGTGCTCGTCGCCGACGACCAGGGTTGAGTCGCCCATAGCGTCGATTTTGGCCCGGATCGTGGCCACGTCCAGCTCCCGGCCGTGGATCAGAAATTGCACGTCGTAGCCGTATCCCTCCGCGTCCACGGGGGGCGGGGCGGGAACCGCGGCCGGCGCAAGGGCCGCTTCGCCCCCGGCCGTGCCGTCCCCGGTTAGAGAGCGCCAGCCTCCCTCTAAAATGTAGACCAGCCCTTGCCCGCCGGCGTCCACCACGCCCGCTTCTTTGAGGACCGGCAGCAGGGTTGGGGTGGTTCTTTCCGCATCCTGGGCGGCTTTGAGGGTGATCTCCAGGAACGCGATAAAATCATTAGTTTTGCGGCTGGCCTCGCCCGCCGCTGCCGCTGCCGCCCGGATGACGGTTAAAATCGTGCCCTCGACCGGCTTAACCAGACTCTCGTAAGCCGTATCAGAGCCGCGCTGGAGGGCCCTGGCGAAGTCGGCCACGTTGCCGGTGGCCGTCTGTTCCAGGCTGGCCGCCAGCCCGCGCAAAATCTGGGACAGGATGACGCCCGAATTGCCGCGCGCGCCCATCAAGGCCCCCTGGGCGGCGGCAGCGGCCACGCGCCCCAGGTGCCGCTCCGGGGAGTGGGCAATGGCCTGCATCGTCGAGTGCATAGTTAGCAACATATTGGTACCCGTGTCTCCATCCGGCACGGGGAAAACGTTGAGGTTATTGACAACCTCAACGTGGTTTTCCAGCCACGCCTGTCCGCCCCGCAGCATTGTCTTTAACACCTGACCATCGATCGCTACCAGCGGTTCGCGCCTGCCTGGTCCTTCTTGGGTTGTGGAATCGCTGCGGATGGTCATCATATTCACTCACGTGGTTCCGCAAATTTGCCAAATCCAGGGGCTATGGTATGATAAGTACTGTCGCCGCCACCCCTGTGGCGGTTTTTTCGGGACAAATTGTTCCAGGGATGTGCTGCGCCCCGGGCGCAGAGCAAGCTCTGCACTCCTATTTACACAGGAGTCAAACAGTCCCTGCGGGACGACACCGAGTAATGAAGATGGAGTGCAGACCTTGCGCTTCGCGTGCAGAGCAAGCTCTGCACTCCTATTTACAAAGGAGTATTGGCTTATGGCTGTCTGCGAAATCTGCGGCAAGAAACCACAATTCGGTAACAATGTAAGCTTTTCGCAGAAGAGAACCAAGCGACAATGGAAACCTAACATCCAGACCACAACGATTTACGAGGGAAAAGTTGCGCGTAAGGTTAAGATATGCGCGCGCTGCTTACGCACGCTCACGAAAGCGTAAGCAAGACTCTTCGCGTTGGGCCCGGGCAGACCATTGACGTTCCTTCAAATAACTTGTTAATGATACAATGGTCAAGCTGAAAATGCAAGGTCAAATGAAACCTAAATCCTGGGCGATGCGGCTGTAGAGCGCGCCTGTGGTTGCATTTCAGGGCGCACGTCTCAGGTGTTTTGGCTGGCGGCAGCGCGCGCCGTTTGCAGTTGACCGCAGCCAGCTTCAATATCGATCCCCCGGCGGAGGCGAACCGTCGTGGGGATTGCTTGTTTTTGCAGGCGGTCTTGAAAGGCGTAAACCCGTTCCTGGGGCGAGCCTCGATAGGGGCTGCCGGGGGTTGGGTTCAACGGGATCAAGTTGACGTGGCATCGCAGCCCGGCCAACAATTTTGCCAACTGGTCGGCCTGCGCCGGGCTGTCGTTTTGGCCGTCCATCAGGGCGTATTCAAAGGTGATGCGACGCCCGGTGGCGGCCACATAGTCCCGGCAGGCTTGCATCAGGGTTGCCAGCGGGTAGCGCCGGTTCAGGGGAACCAGTTTATCCCGCACCGCATCGGTAGGGGCATGGAGGGAAACGGCCAGGCCAACCCGCTCCGGCTCGCGGCTCATACGGCGGATGGCCGGCACCAGGCCAACCGTGGACAGCGTCATCCGGCGTGCGCCCAGGTTGAAACCGCCGGGGTTATTCAGGCGGCGGATGGCCTGCCAGGAGGCGGCGTAATTGGCCAGGGGTTCGCCCATACCCATAAAGACGAGGTTGGTCACCTGCTCATTCCCGGCTTTGAGCCGGCGGCTATAGTAAAGGACCTGGGCCACGATCTCGCCGGCGGTCAGGTTGCGCAGAAAGCCCATCTGGCCCGTGGCGCAGAAGGGGCAGTCCAGCGCGCAACCGGCCTGGGTGCTGATGCACAGCGTTCGCCGCTTGTTGTAGCGCATCAACACCGCTTCTATCTGGGCTTTGTCCGGCAGGATGAAGAGCGTTTTGGTGGTCAGCCCGTCGGTGGAGTTCAGGGTTGCGATTGGCCTCAGGGGATTGAGGATGTAGGCAGCGGCCAGGCGTTGCCGGAGTTGTTTGGGCAGGTTCGTCATCTCGTCGAAGGAGGTGACGTACTGCCGGTACAGCCAGTCCCAAATCTGACCTGCTCGAAATGGCGGTTCGCCCCAGGTTTCCAGCAGATTCTTCAAATCATCTTGTGTCAGGTTGGTTAACGATTGTTGCTCCGCCATCACCGGGTCCCAAAACGAGGCGTGTCTACGTAAAGAAGCGCCGCAAAGGGCGGCGCGGTTTTGCCAAATGCTTCCAGAAAACAAGCGAAAGGTAGCGACGAACCGTTACAAAGTATACCTCAAGGCCCAAGGGGCGTCAACAGACATACGGGCACGCGATTCAAATTGCAAACGCCTGCGATGTTGCTATAATAACCGGTAGCACATCTGTTTGAAGCAATGTTGTGAGGGGTGTAATGGCAGACCAACCCTGGCAAGACTCCGTCGCCGAAATCTGGCAGCTTTTCAAAGAAACCGCCGCCAGGTTCAAAGAAACCGAGGCCAGGTTCAAGGAAACCGAGGCCAGGTTCAGAGAAACTGACGCTAGGTTCAAGGAAACTGACGCTAGGTTCAAAGAAACCGACCGAAAGATCAATCAATTGTCCGGCCTGTTCAGCAGCCAATGGGGCAAACTGATTGAGGCTCTGGTTGAACCAAACGCCTTGCGCCTCTTTCAGGAGCGCGGCATCCGGGTTCAGCACATTTATCAACGGGCCAAAAGCCAGCTTAACGGCCAAATGATGGAGCTGGACCTGTTGTTGGAGAACCAGGGGGAGGTCATTGTTCTGGAAGTCAAGAGCACCCTGCGGGTCAGTGACGTGAATGACTTTCTGGCCGATATGGCCCGCTTTCTGGATTTCTTCCCCCGCTATCGGGATTACCGGGTCTATGCCGGGGTGGCCGGACTGGACATTGTGGAGGGCGTGGACCGCTACGCCTATCGCCAGGGGTTGTTTGTGTTGGGCGTGGTGGGCGATGGGGTGGTGCAGATCAAGAACGACCTCGATTTCAAGCCGCGTGATTTTGCTGCGTCCGAAGCATAAGCAGCCTGCTCGCTCCCCTATCGCACCCGCCCGTAGCGCCCGGCGACGATGGCCTGGCCGGCCGGGCTGAGGACGAAGTTAAGAAACGCTTCCACTTCGGGCGGCGTGTCGACCTGAACGAGGATGTTGAACTCGCGGGTGAGCGGATACGCGCCGGTGGAGATCAGGTCCGGTACGGGAGCGCTGTCCTCGACCGCCAGCACGCGCACCGAATCTGGGACAAGACCGGCGCTGACATAGCCAACCGCCTCGGGGTGCCCGGCCACAAACTCGATCACGGCCTGGCTGCCGGGCATAACCACTGCCGTTGGGCTGACGCGCAGCCCCCCCATCGCCCGCGCCTCGAATACCGCCCGCGTGCCCGAACCGTCCTCACGGCTGACCAGTTGAATTTCACCTGCCCCGGCTCGCGGCAATTCCCCCCAGGTCGAGATGCGGCCCGCAAACAACGCCTGTAGCTCGGCCAGGGTGATATTGGCCAGGGGGTTGTCCGGGTGAACGATGATCGCCACCCCATCCCTGGCAACGACGACCGCTCTTAATCCCTCCGGCAGCTCGTCGGGAAGATGCGACACCAGCCCCATCTCGACCTGTTTGGCCTGCGCCTGGGCCAGGCCCAGTTGCGATCCCCCGCCGTCCACATCGATGGTGACCAGCGATTGCCCCTGGTGGTAGGCCGCGGCCAGCTCGCTTACCAGGGGGACCATACTGGTTGAACCTACTGCTTTGAGAAAGACCGGCTGCGGCGACTCGACCGTGGCCCCACAGGCGGTCAAACCAACGGCCAGCAACGATAACCCCAGGACTATAAACCGCACCTTGAAATGCTTCATCATCGACTGCGGAGCAGGGCTATAATCAGGTTGAACAGGCCGAAGGCCGTGCAGTAAACGGCAAACCCGTACAGGGAGTGACGCTGCAAATAGCCCAACAGCCAACGGATGCAAATATATCCGGAGATGGCGGCGGCGACAAAGCCAACGGCAATCGCCGGGATTTCCGCGGCCAACAAGCCGGCTTCCAGCAGATCAAAGATGGCGATGACACCGGCGCCGACCAGGGCCGGGATCGACATCAAGAAACTGAAGCGGGCCGCCGTGGGCCGGTCAAAATCGCGCAAGACCCCGCCGCCGATGGTCGCCCCCGAGCGGCTGATCCCCGGCAAAATCGCCCCGACCTGCCAGAAGCCGATCACAATAGCGTCGAGCCAGCCCAGCGCCTCCATTTGCCGCTGCCGCCGGCCAAAACGCTCGGCCACAACCAGGATGAGCGCCGTAACCAGTAACATCGCGGCTACGAAGACCGGCGCGTTGAAGGCCCGCTCGAAGTAATCCTTCAACAACAGGCCAAGAACTACCGCCGGGAGGGTGCTGGCAGCAATCAACCAGCCTAACCTGCCTTCAGGGGTAGCTAGAGGTTTACCCTTGAATAGCCCCTCTACCACACCTCGGGTGATGGCCCAGATGTCCGACCAAAAGAAAATAAAGACGCCCACCAGCGTGCCCCATTGGACCAGCACTTCAAACGTAAACGGGGCATCCGGCCAGCTCAGAAGCCAGGGCACCAGCACCAGGTGGCCGGAGCTGGAAACCGGGATGTACTCGGTGACGCCCTGGACAAGGCCAAGGATCAGAGCCTGGAATAAGTTCATCGATTCACATTCCTTCTCTCTTCAGGTACAGTTTGATACGCGCTCAAAAACGCCCGGCGGTAGGTGGCAAAGGAGCCGTCCAAAATCGAGGCCCGGATGCGGCGCATCGTTTCCAGCATAAAATGCAAATTATGGAGCGTGGTCAGGCGCAGGCCCAGGATTTCCTTGCTAATGATAAGATGTCGCAGGTAGGCCAGGCTAAAGGTGCGGCAGGTGTAGCAATCGCAGTCCTCCTCGATGGGGCCGCGCTCCCCGGCGAAACGGGCATTGCGCAAATTGATCCGGCCCCGCCTGGTGAAGACGGCCCCGTTGCGGGCGATGCGCGTCGGCAGCACGCAATCAAACTGGTCCACGCCCCGGGCCACACATTCGAACAGGTCCTCCGGGCTGCCGACGCCCATCAGATAGCGCGGTTTATGGCGGGGCAACAGCGAGTGCAGGCCGTCGAGGATGGCGTGCATCTCGGCCTTGCGCTCACCCACGCTCAACCCGCCGATGGCGTAGCCGGGGAAGTCGAGAGCCGCCAGGAACTCAACGCTCTGGGCGCGGAGGTCGGGGAAGATTCCGCCCTGGACGATGCCGTAAAGCGCCTGGTCCGGACGGGTGTGGGCCTGGCGGCAGCGCTCGGCCCAGCGGTGGGTGCGGGCCAGGGCGGACACGTTGTACACGTAATCATCGGGCGGCGCGCATTCATCAAAGCACATAATGATGTCGCCACCCAGTTTCTGTTGGATGTCGATCACCCGCTCCGGGGTGAAGCGGTGGCGCGAGCCGTCGAGGTGCGATTGGAAGGTGACCCCGTCCTCGTCGATCTGGCGCAGACCCTTCAAGCTGAAGACCTGAAAGCCGCCGGAGTCGGTCAGAATGGGGCCGGACCAACCCATAAACTCGTGCAGCCCGCCGAGCCCGGCCACCAGCTCAGCGCCGGGGCGCAGGTAGAGGTGGTAGGTGTTGGCCAGGATGAGCGTGGCTTGCAGTTCGCTCAATTCGGCCGGGGTGATGGCTTTCACCGTGGCCGCCGTCCCGACCGGGGCGAAGACCGGGGTGGGGATATCGCCGTGCGGGGTGTGGATCAGGCCGGCGCGGGCGTTAGTCTGGCCGTCTTCTTTGAGTAGCTCGAAGGAAAAGGTCATGCCATCCACATATCGACGAGAGCCTGGAATTTTCTCTGGAACTCAGCGGGGTTTTGCTTCAAACTGGCGGTTGCTATTTGGGGCTGAATCTCGGTGAAGTATGTTTCCAACTGCTGTAACGTAATGCGCCCCCCTCGAAGGAGGGTTAACACATCGGAAAAATCTTCCTCGGTGCCACGCGCGATCTTGCTCAGGGCAGTGCTGTACAAATCGAAATGGAATACCTCTATTTGATTGAAGCGATCAATGAACTGGCTGCGCTCCATATAACCCGACGGCAACGGGATAAAGTCTCCCGGCGAAACTTCTTCGACGTTGAGGGCAAGCTCTTCTTTCAATTCTCTGACGATCTGGATGAACTCAGCGTGGTGAGCAGGCTCGAGATCGAAGGTGAGATCGATGTCAAGCGTTTGCTGGCGAAACCCCTCAAAAACCAGCGTTGTGCCGCCAACCAGGTAGACCCGGCCTCGATGCCTGAAACGCGCCCCCAACTTTTGCAGAAAGGTTTCGATTCGGCGGCGATCAACTGCCCGACGTGGACTCATAGGCCATTGCTTCGTGGTATAGCTGATCGAACAGGAGCTCGACGGTTTTATTCAACGAGGCCAGACGGTTGTATGGATATGTCGAGCGAGCAGCCCAGGCCTGCGTCAAAGCATAGAGGCCGGCTTTGCCAAAGCGTTCGTCAGGCGGCGGCAAAGCCAGGTCTTCAGAATAATAATCGGGCAAAGCCCTAAAATCACCCAGGTAAAGCCCGAGACGGGTTCGCCACAGGCGCTGTAAATAAACGGCCGCCGTGTAAAGGGTTTGCAGGTCGAGGACGGCGTCCTGATCCAGAGCAGAGGCCAATTCCGGCACACAGGAAGCCAAATCGGGCCGGCGCAGAAACAGGGCTACCAGCGCCAGGCGCAACCTGGGATCGGGCTGGGTGACGAGGGCCCGAATAAGATCGGGGGGAGAGATGCTCCGGTCCGTTTCGGCGTCACCCGGCGCGAGAAAGCCGATCCCCATCTTCCTTAGCGTTGCTACCATTGCCTCACGATCATCAGTTGCCACAGACGCCTGCCCGTTGCCGCCAGTCTCAAATTCCTTATACCCGCTTACCCGACCTGGGGTCTCTGACCTGAGTAGTTACGCTGGATTATAACATACCGCAGATGCTCACGGCAAAGATCAACCCGGCCCGCTCAAACCGATCTCGTCAACCCGCCGTCCACCCGGAGGTTTTGGCCGGTGATGTAACCTGCCTCCGCCGAAAGCAGAAAGGCCACGGTCCTGGCCAGTTCCGCCACAGAGCCGGCGCGCCCCATAGGAATGGTGGCCCGCGTACTCTCATCGACCTGGTAGCTGTCCATAAAGCCGGGAAGCACGTTGTTCATCCGAATCCCGGCCCCGGCGTAGGCATCGGCGTAAAGCCTGGTGAAGCTGCCCAAGGCCGCGCGCAGGGCAGACGACACCGGGAAAGCCAGGCTTGGTTCAAAGGCGGCAAAGGTCGAGATGTTGACAATGGCCCCGCCGCCCTGGCCCTCCATCACCGGCGTTACCAGGCGCGCCATTCGAACGACGTTCAAGAGCAGCAAATCCAGCCCGGCGTGCCAATCCTGATCGGAAATGTCAAGCAAGGGCCCGCTGGCCGGATGTCCGGTGCTGTTGACCACGGCATCAATGCGCCCGTAGGTGTCGAGCGCCGTCTGGACCACGGCCTGCAGGTCGGCCAGCTCGGTCACCGAGCCGATGACGCCGGCCGCCTTTAATTCGCCGGCAACGTCCATCACCGCGTTCGACCGGGCCATCATAACCAGGGCATACCCCCGCTCCGCCAGTTCCCGGGCGCAGGCAGCGCCAATGCCCCGGCTGGCAGCGGTGACGATGGCAACTTTCTTTTCGGTCATTGCTCTGTCCTCGATTTCGTTTTTAGCGGAGATTATCCGTTAATCCGCCCAGCGTAGCTATCCGCTGAGAATCTTTCCCTTACGTAGTTTGAGTGCACCCGATGAATCACAACGACCCCAGGCCGGTTCAGATTCTGGCGTCTTCGGGGGCGAGTTGGGCGATCTTGCGGCCACCGAGCCACAGCGTCCACAGAACGGCCGGAATCGTTGTCAAGCCGGCCATCCACCAGATCACCTCCGAAATCCCGAACGCCGCGTCCAGCGCCTGGCCGCCCAGGGCCGCGCCGACGGCGCTCAACAAGGTGAAGAAGGCGAACTCGGTGGCAAAGATTCGACCGCGCACCCGGTTCGGAACCGCTTGCAGTAGAAGCTGTGTGGAAAAGACCCACACGATCCCGCCGCCGATGCCGCGCAGCAACGTCCCCAGGAGAACCGTCTCGAAATTGAGCAGCGGGGCAGCGATGGCCAGCCCCACAGCGCCGACGAGGTAACCCAGGATGATGGTCAGGCGCAAAGGGCGGTCCCGGTCGCCGGTGAAGTAGCGGGCCATGATGGGGCCGATGCCCGTGCCAACCCCGCCGATGCCCAACATCAGGCCCAGGCTGATCCCGCCCCCTTCGCCGATGGTGAATATCTCCTCGGCGATAGCGACCTGAGCCACCTGGAATCCGGAGAACATAAAAAAGGCGATGGCCGCTTTGTGCAGCGAGATGGCCAGGATGTCAAAATGGCGACGGAGATAGCGCAGGCCCTCGAAGTATTGCCGCAGGGCCGCGCCCACGGTCTGCTCCGAGGCGTCCAGCCCCGGCACGGCCTCGAATTTGATGCGGGTGATGAAGAGAGCGGAGAGCAAAAAGGTCAGGCCATCGATGATGAAAGCCGGGTAGATGCCCCACGTCCCCGAAACCAGGCCGCCGATGGCCGCGCCCAGGGCCAGCATCACCGACCAGGTGGCGGAACTGACGGCATTGGCCGCGCCAATGCCGCGCGTTGGGACAATATCGGGCAGGATGGCGTTGCGCGTTGGGAAGAAGAAGCCGCTGATGCCAAGCTGAACGGCGGTCAAAGCGTAAAGCAGCCAGACCTGGCCGGCATCTCGCACCAGCAGGAAGCCGAAAACGGTCACCGCCCGGGCCACGTCGGTGGCAATGAGGATGTGTTTGCGGTTGTAGCGGTCGGCCATAACCCCGGCGATGGGGCTGACCAGGAAGGGGGCCAGCATCCGCACCACGAACAGGGCGCCGATCGCCAGCCCGGACCCGGTCAACATAGCAACCAGAGAGGCCGAGGCGATCAGGTTGAACCAATCGCCCAGCAG
>JBHHXL010000022.1:0-25531 GCA_046757065.1 Anaerolineae bacterium | reverse complement strand
ACAGATTCCACGGATTTTTGATGAATTTCTCTCAAGAATCTGTGTTTTTCCGTGCGCTTCGCGGTCCGCGTCCTAATTCTCAATTCTCGAGCTGAGGTTCCTACTTCCTACTCTCAGCCAGGCGAATCATCTCTAGCCGTTCCCTGGCGGTGGCATTGTCCGGGCTCAGGGCCAGGGTTTGCTCGAAGTATCGCCGCGGCCCGCTCAGGTCGGCCGTGGCTCGCACCCGGCTGGGGATGCGGTCGGGCCAGCGGTAATCGCCCAGCTCGATTTTGGCCTGGGCCACCGCCCCCAGGTTGGCGTACCAGACCGCCAGAACCGGCGTCCGGCCCCAGACCAGCAGCGCCAGGAGCAGAACCCCGCCCAGCGTACCCAGGGCCACGTTGCCGCTCCGGGCCAATGCCGGCCGCCAGGCCCGGACTCCAACCCCCGGCGTGGGCCGGCTCGACCGTAGGCTAAGGTAGGAACTTGAAGACCCTGTCAAACATTGATGGAGATGCAATCTTGAGTTCCGGTACCTTTGCTGCCGCAGCGCCCCCGCCAACCCCAACGGAATGAAGACGACGAACAGGAAGCGGCTGTTGTAATGGGTCGAGTCGATCAGCCCGTGGACGAAGACGGCGACCATCGCCCAGAATGCGGCGCTGGCCAGCAGGCGCTGGGCCTGAGTACGGCGTCGGTCGAGGGGGTCCAACGCGGATTTGGGACGCCTCTCCCCCTTCTCCCCCTGAAGTCGGGGGGAGAAGGGGGCCAGGGGGATGAGGGGGGGCCAATAGGCCCGGAAGAAGGCGAAGCCCAGCCACAGCAGGGCGATCAGCCCCAGCAGTCCCTGCTCCAGCCAGACCGACAGGTAGAGGTTGTGGGCGTGGTTTTGCTTGACCACGTCGATGCCCAGCACGTAGGCCGAGTAGAGCAGGGGGAAGGTCCCCAACCCGGCCCCGGTCAGGGCGTAGTCCCGGACCAACCGGCCTGCGCTATTGTACAGCTCCAGCCTCGAGGCCAGCCGCCCGGCCAGGGGCAGTTCGCCCGGCCCTCTGAACGCCAGCAGCAACAGCAGGAGCGTCGAGCCAAGAATGAGGGCCAGGGCCAGGGCGTCGAGAGTCCGCAGCCGGTTGGCCCGGCGCATGTCCGACAGGGCCCAGCCCAGCCCGGCCAGGCCGGCCGCCAGCCAGGCCCCGCGCGCGCCGCTCAGCAGCAGCCCGAAGCCGATCAGGCCCAGCCCGGCGGCCAGCAGCCCCGACATCAACCAGGAGGCGCGGCGGGCGATGCCCAGCAGGCCGGCGCCGGTGATGAGGCCAACCTCCAGCACCCCGGCTACGATGTTGGGGTGGGGCTGGTACAGGTGCAATTGCGGGGCGCGGTCTCGAATTGAGGCGGCGACCGCGCCCAGGGGCGCGAACTTGCCGGCTCCGACCTGGGCCAGCGGGTTTTGCTGGGTGACAAGGTACAGGGCCAGCGCCGAGGCGAACAAGACCAGGCCCCCGGCGACGGCCAGCCGCACCCGAAACGAAGCCCCGCTCACGGCGTAGTAGAGCGCCACCCCGCCCAGGATGAGGCAGAAGCGGGCCAGGCTGGTTCCCAGGTCGTAAGTGACCGCCAGGCCGATCAGTCCGCTGAGCAGGAAGAGGGCCAGGGGCCGGTCGAGGGGGGTCGGCTCGATGAGACGCCGGCGGCGGGCCAGGCGGGCCAGCCCGGCGCTGGCCAGCAGGGCCAGGCCTCCGGCCATGACCGGCTGGTAGGTTTTGGCCGAGGCGAACAGGCCCAGGGCCGTTAAGATGCAAGTTAACTCGAACAGGGTACTCATCCTCCCGTCACCCACCCCATTGATGGCTGGCCGACGCCGCCGGCGTTGCGGAGGCGGGCCCAGTTGTTGAAATCCTTGAGCAGGGCCCACATCGGGCCGGGCCGCAGGGCCCACTCGCGGAAGGCCCGCTTCTGCCAGTAGGCCAGGTCCTCGGCGGATAGCTGGCCGTTTGCGCCGCCCGTCGGTTGCGCGCCCTCCCTTCTGAACCGGGGCGAAGGGCCGCGGGCGGGCGGGTGAAACAGGGCCAGGTCGAGCGGCAGCGCCTTGGCCAGGGCGATCGTCTCCCGGACGGCGGCGGCGGTCTCCCCCGGCAGGCCGATGGGGAAACAGCCCCAGTTCTTGAGGCCGGCCTGCCTGGCCCATTTTATTGCCTGCCCGGCCCGGTCGAGGCTGCGCCGATTACGGCCTGGCCCGGCCGCCGGCTCCAGGTTCCAGGCGATCAAGCAGCAGCCGGCCCGGCTCATCGTTTTGAGCAACTCCGCATCGACTGCCTCCACCCGGCCGCAGCACATCCAGCGCAGCGGCAGTTCCTCTTCAATGATCATCCGGCACAGGCTCATCATTCGCTCGCGGTCGGTCGTGAAACCATCGCCCAGCAGGTGCGCCTGGTGGATGTCCAGGTCGTACAGGAGCCACAGTTCGGCCATAACGCTTTCCGGCGCGCGGGCCCGGACGGGCGAGCGCCGGCTGACAACAACGCGGGCGTATGGCCCGTTGTTCAGCGGCATCTGGTAGCGATGCAGGGGCAAGTGGTGATGGTGGGCCAGCGGCAGGTCGTCCGGGTTGGGGATAGGGGGGCGGTCGGGGTTGGAGCGGCTTTCGCCGTGGCAGCGCCAGGTCAGGCCCCGCACCTGGGCCAGTTGGCGATCGAGCCCGCCGGCGAAGCTCCAGGCCGGTCGCCAGTCGGGGCCGGTCGCCCGGAAGAGTTCTCGCAGCCCGGTCCAGGTGGCCGGCTCGGCCCGGTCCGCCGACCAGCGGCCGGCGGCGGCCTCCAGGGTATCGACCAGTTCCCGCAGGGTCAGTTCCGGCTCGTCCCGGACGATGAAGTCGAGGGTGGGGTAGCAGTCCAGCAGAGAGTTGGCCATCGTCGAGGCGTAGAGGCCGGCGGCTATCGTCCTGGCCCCCAGCCCCCGGGCCAGGAAGGTCCCGAACAGATCGTTTTGCACGCTGGCGGGCCTGACCCGGGTCAGGTAGTAACGCGGTTGCCGGGTTCGCAACATCGCTTCGAATTCGGCCCAACTCAGGCCCTCGGCGGCGGCGTCGACCACCGCCACCCGGTAATCGGGGGCGAGCATAGCGACCATCTGGGCCAGGGCGACCGGCGGCCAGGTCTGCGGCCCCGGTGGGCGGTGGTCGTTGCCGGGGGAACCGCCGCTCCACGGCCCGCCGTCGGGCGCAGGCGGGTTAACTAACAACACATCCAGGCTAGAGGTGTCATCGCCGACTATCATCTGGTTATCACCGTTATGTATAGTATCAAACCACATTATCTTAATTAGGACTTACGCAGTTCGTGTCAACTTGTCCACATTGGGCGAAAATAGAGGCAAATGAAACTACTTGAAGCCGCCGTTCGCCCGGCGATGAATTCGCCGGGCTACGAAACTGTGCCCCGTAAACGGGGCTTCAGCCGCAGCCAAGCCGGATTGATCCGGCGTGGTTTTGTAGCCCGATCATTGATGACCGGGCGGGAGGGCTTTCACCCGTTTGGCCCTGAGCACCTTGTGGGTCAGCGGCGAAGAAATTCCGGGAGCCAGGGGCTACAACTTGCCGTGAAGCTCAATGAACGCTTCCAGGTCGCCACGGGCAATACGCCACTGGTGGCCCACCTTGCGGGCCGGCAGGTGGCCGCTTTTGCACCAGCGCCAGACAGTGCGCCGGCTCAGCTTCAAACAATCGGCCACTTCGGCGGCGGTTAGCAATTCGCCCGCCTGGGCCGGTTGCGGGCTGCTCGCAACTGTGGCGGCCTGGGCTACCCTCGTCCGCAGGTCGCGGACCATACGTAGGGCCTGCTCATCAAATTCTGATAGTGGCTCCGGGTTCATCACAACTCCCTCCATCGACGGCCTGGACCCGGCCACTCCCTATTAGCGTTAGCGAACGCACACGAGTACCCATCAGCGGCCAAAAAAAGAGACGGACCGGAAGGGTGAAGGTGAAGGATGAAATGGATATCGGAACAGAGCCTTGAATGGTACAGGCAACTTCGCCTTCATCCTTCATCCCTCATCCCTCACGCACAGCGTTCATCCTTTAATGAAAGACAACGTTTGCAGTCCGGCATCGACCGCGCTCTTGAAGCCGGCCCAGGTGTTGAGGCTCCTGAAGGCCGACAGGATCGGGCCGGGGCGTAGCGCCCACTCACGGGTGGCCCGCTTCTGCCAGTATTCCAACGCCTCCGCCGACAGATGCCCGTAGTCCAGCACCGTCGAGCCATCCATATCGATCTCTTCCCAATTGGTGCCGGGCCGGAACCAGCCGTTTTCCACTACCTCGTAGAAGAAGGGCGTGCCGGGGTAAGGGGCGGCGATGTGGAAGATGGCAAAATCGAGCGGCAGGCGCTTGGCAAAGGCAATGGTCTGGCGGATGGTCTCGGCCGTTTCGCCCGGCAGGCCGATGATGAAGTAGCCGAAGTTCTTGATGCCGGCCTGTTTGGCCCAGCGCAAGGCTCGTTCGGTTTTGGCCGGATCGATCCCCTTTCTGGCCCGCTTCAGCACCTCCTTGGAGCCCGACTCGATCCCCCACGAGATCATGTGGCAGCCCGCCCGGCCCATCAAGGCCAACATTTCCTGGTCAACGTAGTCCACCCGGCTGTTGCACATCCACTTCATATCGATCCGGTCTTCGATCATCGCCCGGCAGATGCCAACCACGTGGTCGCGGTCCACGGTGAAGAGGTCGGCGTACATCATCACATGGTTGATCCCCAATCGCTTCAACGACCACAACTCGGCCAGCACGTTCTGCGCCGAGCGGACCCGGACCGTGTAGTTGTAGCTGACGTGCTTGATGCAAAACTTGCAACCGGCGGGGCAGCCCCGGCTGGGCACGATGAAGGCGTACGGGCCTTTGATGAGCGGCATGCGGTAGCTGTCGAGCGGCAGCAGATGGTGTAGCGGTAGGGGCAGGTCATCCAGGTCCGGGATGAATGGCCGGTCCGGATTGATCTTGACCTCGCCTCCGGAGCGCCAGGCCAGCCCTTTGATGGAGCTAAAATCGCCCCCGGCGGCCATCTCCGCCGGGAGGGGGGTGCGGTCCGGATCGGTCTTTTGCATCAATGCTTCCATCGCCGCGTTCTGGCCGGTCCGGCCGGCCAGGGCGTCGATCAGCTCCCGCAGGGTCAATTCCGGCTCGCCGCGCAGGATGAAATCGAGCGCGGGGTGGGCGGTCATAGTGTTGATCGTGTTCGGGGTGACGTGAGTGCCAAAGGCGATGGTCCTGGCCCCTTTGCTTTTGGCCAGGAAGACGCCGTACATATCGTTGGTCAGGGTCGGGGCGGTGACCTGGGTCAGGTAAAAGCGGGGCCGTTTTCTATCGAGCAGGTCCTCGAACTCCGGCCAACTCATGCGGGTGGCGATGGCATCCACGACCTCGACCGGGTAGTCCGGCTGCAAACAGGCGGCCAGCGTGGCCAGCGACACCTGGGGCCAGAGCATGTTTTCCCGCGAGCGCCGGCCCACGCGGTGCTGCGACCGAATCCAGATGCCGCCGTCGGGCGCGGGCGGGTTGGCCAGCAAGACATCGACCGCCTCCGGCCCGCGTTCCGCCCGGGTTGGGTCTTGGGCCAGGGCGCTGATGTCCGGGAACTGCGCCGGGCGTAGCTTCTTGAGCGGTCGGGTGCCGAGGTTTATCCAGTCAGAGGTCATTCTTCGTCCCTGGCTTCCCCCAGAGTTTTTGAGAAGTACCATACATTGCATTCAGCCCAGGCCCGGCAGCGAAACCACCGGCTCGACCGGCTGTGGCTCCTGGGGCCGGCTCCCGGCGGGCAAGGGCGGCGCGCCCAGGTCCATTTCGGTTCTGGCCTCGCGCTGGCTCAGTTCGGCCAGAACCAGCGTCAGCAGCCAGGAGGTGAATAGTTGCAGCCCGGTCAGCACCAAAATCGCGCTCACGGCCGGAGCGAACCAGGGTGCGGCGCTGGCGGAGGAGGTCCAGCCCAGCCAGACGGCCAGGCCGTAAATCAGCCCGCCTCCCACCATTGCGCCGAGACCCAGCCAACCGAAGCGAAACTCGACCGGGACCCGCAAAAGTGGACGGCTCCCAAACAGCCCTTGCCGCATGCGCCGCTTGTGGAAGAGCGAGACCAGGTAGTTGAAGGTGGTACCGATGGAAAAGACATTCACCCCGGCTGAGGCCAGCACCAGGCCCGCGAACAGGGAGGCGAACTGATCGGCAGGCCGGGCGCTTTCGCCGGGCAGGATGAAGGCCAGCAAGCCGATGATGAAACCCAGGCCGATCAGACCCAGGCCGATCAGACCCAGGATGCGCACCGGGTTGTAGGTCAGGGCCGTCATCAAGATCGAGTTGAGGAAACGTAGCCCGTCGCGGACCACGCTCAACTTGGAGCGCCCGACCCGCTCCGAGTAGGGGATAGGCACTTCAACCACTTTGATCCGCTCGTGCAGGGCGCGGGTGCTCATAACGGGGGTAAAATTCAGGCCGTCCGGCAGGGGGTAGAGCTGGGCCAGGACCTCGCTGCGCAGCACGCGCTGGCCGCTGGCGCTGTCCGTCACCCGCCGGCTGCTGATGATGCTGACCAGCGTGGCGAAAATGGTGTTGCCGATGCGCCGGGTGAGCGGCATCCGGTTATCGCCGCCGGCCATACGCGAGCCGACGACCAGATCGCCTCCGGCCTCCAGGATGGGAAGGCACAGGTCCGGGAAGCGTTCGGGGGGGTAGGTTCCGTCGGCGTCGAGGAAGGCCAGCAAATCGCCCCGGGCCTGGCGGAAGCCGGTTTTGATGGCCGCCCCGTATCCCCGGTTGGTGGGGTGCTGGATCAAGACCACCTCCGGGTAACCGGCCACGATCTCGGCGGTCCGGTCCTGCGAACCGTCGTCTACCACGATCAGTTCCAGGCCCGCCACCCCAACATCGGCCAGGGAGGTGCGAATAGCCAGCACCCGCTCGATGATGTCGGCGATGCCGCGTTCTTCATTCAGGGCCGGAATCACAATCGATAACGTTGGCATTGCGTCACCTTTGGATTGACGTCGGCCTCTTTCCTGGGTAGAATAACACACAAGGCCAGGTGAAAAGGCGACAAGGGGCGATGCCCGGCAAGGGCTTAGCCCAGTGGGGCGGAACGTTTACTTGCCCTAAACATTCCGCCGAAGCTTTGAACTTGGCTGTCCCTGGCGCTGGCCGCAACGGTCAGCGCCGCTTTAATATCAGTTCAGCCTACCCCGTCGCAAAATGGATGGTACGCCGGGCGAGGGAAGCTAAATCATCTCCGGTGATGGGCTTGATGACCCTGGCCGGAACGCCGGCCACCAGGGTGTGGGCCGGCACATCTTTGGTGACGACCGACCCGGCGGCGATGACCGCCCCCCGGCCGACGTGCACGCCGTCGGTTACAATCGCCCCGGCGCCGATCCAGACATCATCCTCGATGACAATCCCCTCGGCGGTGATGCCCTGCTCCACAAAGGGGCGGCGGGGGTCCTGGTAAACGTGGTTGACTGCCAGCAATTGGACCAGCGGCGAGGTATAAACCCGGTCGCCAACCAACACCCTGCCCTGCCCCCGGATGACGTTGTATTCCCCAATGAGGCAATCCCGCCCGATCCGGATGCCGGCCCGGGGCAGCTCTCGAAAATTGTAAACGTGTAGAACCGAGCCGTGCATGACGTAGCTGTTTGAGCCGAGGTCGATGCCGTTGGGGCAGGCGTGCAGGTAAACGCCTTGATCGAGGTAAACGCCGCGCCCCAGACGAATGTGGTCCGCAAACCGCAGGCGGACCTGGCTTTCGATGGCGACCAGGCCCTCGCTGCGCAACATCAATTTGTAAAAAACGGCGCGGAGGCCGATGCCGATGACGGTTGGCATCCAGCCCAGCAGCGCCTGCAGGCTTTGCTCCAGGAAATATCGCCGGAGGTTGCTGGCCTGCCGCTTAAGGTAAAGCTGCACAAGTCCGGGCATCGTCTCTTCGGTTTGATTCGAGGTGGCTGGTAAAGGTTGGCTGCGGGCGATTTGCACGTTTATCGATCTGCGGGCAGGCTCCGCCGCACCGGGGCGGGGGAGCTCCGGTATAACGTGAAGTCTATGGCCGCTCTCCGGAGCGGTGGCTACAACAGAGAGCGTTTAACGGGCAATAGACTACGACCTGGATAAATAAGCGCTGGACGAAGTTCGTTAAGGGTAGAAGCTGCCGTTATTCCGTTACCGATTAAGTACAATAGAAGTTACGTAGAGGAAATTGCAGAGGGGGTGTTGAAGACCCTGACCAAAATCTCGCCGGTGCTGGGAGAGCAATGAACAACGGCCAAAGGGGTCCCTCCCTTAGGGGTCAAACGCGAGCGTGAAACCCCTCTCCCCACTCTTCTTGGCTAAATAACTGCTTATAATAGTACCACAAGTTACCACAAAGTGGCCCTTGGAAATAGATGGGAATTTGGTTAGAAACTCCTATCATACTTTCAAATTGATTGCGTAAAAATTCAGAAGTCGATTGGATTTGATACTTCGAGATGGATGCGCGTCTACAACTATGGCCCTGGTGTTCGGCAGGTGGAGGGAAAAAACCCCTCCCTGATACCTGAGAGTATAGCACAGGAAGCGTTTAGCAGCGCTTGCATTTTGATTGCAAAAAAATTCGGCAGGGTTTGCAGGGGTGTGTCCCAAATTTTAGGTGCGACGCACTTACAATAAGCTATTGGCTCGAAAATCCCCCCCCGTACCATTAGATCTGTCCGTTGACATGCACATCAGAAGTGCGTCGCACCTAATTCGCCTAAAATCTGGGACAGACCCGTTTGCAGGGTCAAATGGGCCTTCTTGGGGTTTTTATGGTATACTTCGGGGCAGCAGCCCTGCTTACCCTGCCCCTTTATCCTTGCTATGGAACGGCGCGTCTCAAGCGAGCTGCGCCTGAATTCGTGGAAGTTATGGACGAATCCTGACAAAAAGGCCGTTTAATCATGGTGATGGATGCAAACCTTGACGGGGTCAAGTACGATCAGGTTGGTAAAGAATCCTCCCTCGTTGAAGATGTCTACGGAAAGCTGATGGTTGGCATTGTCATCCTCGATGCTGGCTGCCGTGTGATTTGGGTGAACCGGGCCTGGCAGGAGTATTTCGGCCTGCCGCCAGAGGCGGTTCTCGGACAGGACCCATCTCAACTCGCGCCGGAGCTTTTCGGTGATATTATTGAAAACCCGGATCGCTTCCTGGCGCATATGCTGGCCATCCGCAGCAAGAATGCCGGTGTTCAAACCTTTGAGACCCATATCCTCCCCGGCGCTGGGCGTCAGGAACGATGGCTTGAATTCAGGAGCCAACGCATTCCGTCGGCCCCCCTGGCCGGCGGCAGAATCGAATACTATATCGATATCTCCGAACGCAAGCGGCTGGAAATGGCCTTGCAGGAGAGCGAGGAGAAATTTCAGGCCCTGGCCGAAACGGTTGCGGCAGCGCTCTTTATCGCTCAGGGAACCCGCAATCGCTATGTCAACCCCGCCGCCGAAGCGATGACCGGCTACACCCGCCAGGAGTTGCTGGCGATGAATTTCTGGGATGTGGTCCATCCTGATGAACGGGAACTCATCAGGCAGCGAGGGCTGGCCCGCCAGCGGGGCGAACCGGTGGTGGCTCAATATGAAATCAGGCTCTTGACGAAGGATGGCCAGGTCCGTTGGGTTGATATGGCCGCAAGCCTGATCCAATTCGAGGGGCAGCCGGCCATCCTGGGCACCGCTTTCGACATCACCACGCGCAAGCAGGTGGAAGAAGCTCTGCGGCGGGAATACGATTTCGTCGAGGCCATTTTGAATACCGCTGCGGCCATCGTCATGGTTATCGACCGCTACGGCAAAATCGTTCGCTTCAACCGAGCCGCCGAGGAAATTACAGGCCAACTCTTCTCCGAGGTGCAGGGCCGGCCATTTTGGGATTTCTTCTCGTTGCGTCGAGGGATGGACCGGCTCAAACCGGCTTTCAGGAGCGGCCGGGTCAGCGCCCACCACTTCCCCAATGAGAGCGAGGCCGATTGCGCTACGCCCGCTGGAGCACGCCGGCTTATCGCCTTTTCGAATACCGCCCTGGTCGATGCTGAGGGAATGGTCGATTATATCATCTGCATTGGCAACGACATCACCGACCGCCGCCAGATTGAGGAGATGCTCAAGACGCAATCCCGGGTGCTGGAGAGCATGGCGGAAGGCGTCAATGTATGTGATGAAAATGGCGTTATCTTTTATACCAACCCGGCCTTCGACGAGATGTTTGGCTACCGGCGCGGCGAATTGCACGGCCAGCACGTATCCGTTCTGAACAGCTATCCCCCCGAAGAAAATGCCCGGATCGTGGCCGAAATCATGGAGCAGTTGAAGACCGGCCGGGCCTGGTTTGGGCAATTTAGCAACGTAAGGAAGGATGGGACGCCATTCACCACCTCGGCCCGCATCAGCGCGGTGGAGTCCTTTGGCAAAAAATACTGGATTAGCGTTCAGGAGGACATCACCGACCGCCTGCGGGCGGACGAGGCCCTGCGCCGGAGCCGGGCCAGAAGCCAGGCCCTCTTGAACGCTATTCCGGATATGATGTTTCGTATTAGCCGGGATGGCATTTTTCTCGATTACAAGCGCGAGGAGACCTATAATTACCCGATCCCCCCAGCCGACTTTATGGGGCGAAGGGTGCCGGAAGTAATGCCCCCGGAAATTTCCGAGCCGGCTATGATCTGCATAGAGCGGGCCCTGCAAAGTGGCAAGATGCAGGTTTTTGAGTACCAGTTTGTCGTCGGGGGCCAGATGCGAGATTACGAGACTCGAATCGTTGCCAGCGGCAACAACGAAGTCCTGACCATTGTGCGCGACATCACCCGGCGCAAACAGAGCGAACGGCAGGTCATCCAGGCCGAGCGGCTGGCGGTCCTGGGCCGCATGGCGGCCACCCTGGCCCACGAAATAAACAACCCCCTCCAGGCGATGCAGAATCATCTGGACCTGGTCCTCGATTTTCCGCTGGAGCCGGAGGAACGGGCCGAAAGTTTGCAGGTGATCAGGGGAGAGATCAAGCGGTTGACTGACATTACCGGGCGCGTGTTGGGCTTCGCCCGCACGGAACACGCGCCGCGCCGGCCGGTATCGGTCAATGAGTTGGTGCAGCAGACCCTGGCGGTGTACGAGAAAGAGTTCAAGCAGTCCCGGCTTGAGGTTATCACCGCCTGGCAAGAGGTGCCTCCGGTGATGGCTGCCCCGGATCAACTGGAGCAGGTCTTTCACAACCTGGTGCTGAATGCCATCGACGCTACGCCTGAGGGCGGTTGCTTTCGTATTGGCACGGCTGCCAGCGACGGACAGGTTGAGGTTTCCTTTGTGAATGACGGCCCTATCATCCCCGCCGAGGATATGCCCCGCATCTTTGAGCCGTTTTTCACCACCAAGTTGAATGGGAACGGTCTGGGGCTGGCGAATAGTTATAGCATTATCCAACAGCATAACGGTTGCATCGCCGCCCGGAATCGAGACGACGAACGAGGCGTGGTGTTTACCGTCCTACTGCCTGCCTTTCGGCCCAGTAGATGGGGCGGTTCTCCATCCCAACAACACCTGAGCGGGGGGCTACGAGAAGATGGAGAAGATAGTATATGAGGCCAGCAACGGATCAAAGATTGGAACATCGGCGCAACAACGGGGTTCCCGCGCCCCACAGGGATTGGATGCGGCAAAATCCGGAGGATAGGGCGCGGTTATTGGTTGTTGATGACGAGTTTCAAATTCGAAACTCGCTGGTCCGGGCGTTGACCTTGAAGGGCTACCAGGTTGATCCGGCCAGCTCAGGCCGGCAGGCGCTGGCGATGCTGGCGGATAGGCCTTACGACTTGATGGTGCTGGACCTGTCTATGCCGGGTCTCAATGGGGTCGAGGTGATGCGGCGCGCCCGGCAGATGCATCCCAACCTGCTGATCATCATCCTCACCGGCAACGCCAGCCTTGAGAGCGCCATCGTGGCCGTCAAAACCCACGCGGTGGACTACCTGTGCAAACCGACCAGTGTGCACGACATCGCCGAAGCGGTGGCCGACGCCCTGCGGCGATGCGCCGAGCGGTTGAACAAACAGCGTCTGCTGCGGGTGATGGGCCAGGCAATGGATGGCCTGCGCCAGATCGACTCGCCGGGCGCGAAGCCTGCCCCTTCCGTCGAAGGTGCGGGCCGCTATGTCCGGTTCTGGACGTTGACCCTGGACCGCCACAAACGAACGGTCGTCATCAGCGGCACGCCGGAGAAGGTGGTCGAGCTGACCAGCATTGAAACGGGCATCCTGGCCCACCTGCTGGAGCGGCCGGACGAAGTTTTTACGTGCCAGCAGTTGGCAAAGGTTGTGTGGGGTTTTGATTTAGATAAAAGTGAGGCCCAGAATCTGGTTCGGCCCCACATCTTCCGCCTGCGCCAGAAGATTGAAAGCAAGCCCAATAACCCGGCCTTCATTCGTACGGTTCGCGGGCGCGGCTATCTGTTTGCCCTGCCCGATTAACCCGCCGGTCCGGCCGGGCCTGTCCGACGTCCAGGAGGACCGGGGGTTTGGGGGTGTCCCCCCGCTTCGCGTCCCCCCTGTGCTTTCCAAGAATCTTGGACGCACCCGTCCGGCGGGGCCTGAATACTTTTGCAATCAAATTGCAAGCGTACGGCTCAACTTTTGTGGTATAGTACCGGTACAGGGAGGTAGCAGGGAGGGGAACTACCCTTTCACCAGTCATTTCCGGGCCAGGTTTGTCAGACTCCATTTTCTAGTACTCCTCGGCGGAGAAAAGGCCGCAGTTCATGTCACGCTGAGGTGCAGCCGAAGCGTCTCGTACCCGTTTAAACGAGACCCCTTCGGCAGGCTCTTCGCTGCGCTCAGGGTGGCACGCGACGCGTGACTGCCGCTGGATTTACGCCGCATCCAGTTGATTTCATCCGCCGACTTACCCCTGGGCAGGAGTTGAACTCGTGGCCGATGTTCCTGCGTCACTCAGGGAAAACATCGATATCCGTCTGTTGATCGTGGATGATGAGCCCCAGATCCGCTCGGCGTTGGTCCGGGCCCTGAGCCTGGTGGGCTACCAGGTTGAGTCCGCTGCTACCGGCCAGCAGGCCCTGGCCCTCCTGGAAGCCGCCCCCTGCGACCTGATGGTCCTGGACCTGCGCCTGCCCGACCTGGACGGGGTGGAGGTGATGGAGCAGGCCCGGTCGATGCAGCCGGACTTGCTGATCATCGTCCTGACCGGGTACGCCACCCTGGAGAGCGCCATCGCTGCGGTCAAGTTCTACGCTGCCGATTATTTGCAGAAGCCGGCCAGTGTGCACGACATCGCGGCGGTCATTGCCACCACGCTGGAGGAGCGGTTCGAGTGGTCGCAGCGGCAGCGGCTGTTGGATATGATGAGCCAGGCCCTGGAGACGCTGCGCCGGATGGAAGCGCCCCGCTACGTTTCGAGCGGGTCTGAAACGGAGCTGGCGCGTTCGGAGCGATTTGTGCGGTCGAATGTGCTGCTGTTGGACCGCCACAAGCGGCGGGTGGTGCTGCGCCGCCAGCCGGAGGCCAGCATTGAACTGACCGAGGGCGAGGCGACCATCCTGGCCCATTTGATGGAGCATCCAAACCAGGCCTGCTCCTGCCCCGAATTGGCGCAGGCCTTGCTGGACCGCAACCTGAATAAACGCGAAGCGCAAGGTCTGATCCGGCCCTACATCTTTCGCCTGCGCCAGAAGATCGAGGCCGCCCCCGGCAAACCCCACCTGATCCGCACCATCCGCGGGCGCGGCTACCTCTTTGACCCCACCGGATAACGGCGGCTATAGCTGGTCGCCTGGAATTATTTTGAAATCAAACTGTTAAGGCGCGCGCGTTATTCCTGTGCTATACTTACTTCAGGGCGATTCTTCCTCCTTGTTTTTTGTCTTTCCCGATGGTTATTGCCAGGGCGTGAAATACCCCGCGACCTTGCTCAACGAAGTGTGAGGGTCAACAGTATGAACGGGATGCCAGGTTCTGCGCCGGATGATCCGAAAGCGCGGCTCCTGATCGTCGATGACGAGCCCCAGATTCGCTCGGCGTTGGTGCGGGCGCTCAACCTGATGGGGTATCAGGCTGAAGGAGCCGGCTCCGGCTATGAGGCCCTGAATTTGCTGGCAGATCAAGCCTATGACCTGATGCTATTAGATCTCCACCTGCCGGGGATTGATGGCATAACCGTGATGAAGCGCGCCCGCCTGGTACACCCCAACTTGATGATCGTTATCCTGACCGGTCGCCCGTCTGTGGAAAGCGCCATGGCCGCCGTCAAGCTGCGCGCGGCGGATTATCTGATCAAGCCTGTCAGCGTTAACGAAATCGTGGCCGCAATCAGGCAGACCTTGCAGGAACGGACCAGGCAATTGTAGTAACCTCAGTAATGGGCCATTTGAGAGATTAGAGATTGGCTCATATTCATATAGTCCCCCGCCTGAGTGTTGGTGAGGGGTTGTTTTCCCCTGTGCGGCCTACTTAATCCCACTTGCCAAAAAACCTGACCGTGCGCTATAATGCCCACAATCTGCTTTGTTCAACATTCCGGCATCTGCCCTCGCTTTGTATCCCGGTAGTTCACAACTCCATCTGGTGTCGTCGATGATCCCTTGACCAATGTCTGAGTAACTGTCCGTAAATAACTTTTCGTTTTTTCCCAAGGAAGGTAGTCTCCCGTTTAGGTGTTGTTGCGCGCGCGATTGGGGGGTGAGTTGAACCGCCAAGACGCGAAGTGCGCTAAGAAAAACCCAAAACCAGGCAAAACTTGGCGTTCCTGGCGTTTTGGCGGTGCATCTTTGCCTCGTTTGGAACCGGCAACACTTGACAGGGGGACTATCCCAAGGAACATCTTGCAAAAATGACAGGTTAGTTCTGGACAACTGCTAAAATGTCGATAAGGAGGTTGCTATGCAAACAGGTTTGCGCGGGCGTGATATGATCACAACTCAGGAATGGGCCAAAGAGGAGATCGACACTGTCATAGACGTAGCCTTTGACTTGAAACGAAAGCGAGCCCTGGGCCAGCCGCACACTTACCTGCGCGATAAGGTGTTGGCTATGCTTTTCTTCTTTACCAGCACCCGCACCCGTTCCAGTTTCGAGGCCGGAATGGTCCAGTTAGGCGGCCACGCGGCCTTCATTGACAGCACAACGACCCAGATCAGCCACGGCGACACGGCCACCGAAATCGGCGAGATTTACGGGCGCTACTACGATGGCATCGCCATCCGGCAGTGTGATTGGAAGGTCGGCAACGCCTACATCCGCGCCGTGGCCGAGGCCAGCCGCGTGCCTGTCTTTAATATGCAGTGCGACATTTACCACCCATTTCAAATCCTGGCCGATTTGATGACCATCATCGAAAAAGTGGGCGATCCCCGGGGCAAAACCATCGCCGTCAGTTGGGCCTATGCCGCCAGCTATCAAAAGCCCATCAGCGTGCCGCAGAGCCTGGTCTTGCTGATGACCCGCTACGGGATGAACGTGCGCCTGGTCCGTCCCTCTGAATACCGGCTGATGCCCGACATCGTGGAGCAGGCCAGGGAGAATTCCAGGAGGCACGGCGGCTCCTTTGAGATTATGGATGATATGGATGCCGGCTTCACCGGCGCCGATGTGGTTTATCCCAAGAGTTGGGGCAGTTGGATGACGACCGAGGACGAACAAGAGAGCGCTGCCATCGGCAAGAAGTACCAGAATTGGATTACAGACGAACGCCGTATGTCGCTGGCTCAAGAAAACGCCGTCTATATGCATTGTTTGCCCGCCGACCGCAACATCGAGGTCACCGATGGCGTCATCGACGGGCCGCAGTCGGTTGTCTTCGACGAGGCCGAGAACCGGCTTCACGTCCAGAAGGCGGTGATGGCTCTGACGATGGGTGTGGGGGTGTAGCGTGTCCAACAAGATAGCTATGGTTGCTATCGGCGGCAACTCCCTGATCAAGGATAAACAGCACCGCACGGTGCGGGATCAATACATTGCGGCCGGGGAAACCTGCCATCACATCGTCTCGATGATCCGGGACGGGTGGGACGTGGCCATCGCCCACGGCAACGGGCCGCAGGTCGGGTTTATCCTCCGTCGCTCCGAGCTGGCCGCGCACGAACTGCACGAAATCCCGCTCGATGCCTGCGTGGCCGATACGCAGGGGGCCATTGGCTACGCCTTGCAGCAAAACCTCTACAACGAATTCAGGCGGCTGAACCTGAACAAACAGGCGGTGACCGTCGTCACCCAGGTGGAGGTGGCGGCGGACGATCCCGCATTTCAGAATCCGACCAAGCCCATTGGCTCCTTTATAGATGAGGCGCAGGCCAGACGCCGTCAGGCCAAAGACGGTTGGGACGTGGTGGAAGATGCGGGGCGCGGCTGGCGGCGCGTGGTTCCCTCCCCCAAACCTGTGCGCATTATCGAGGAAGAGGCAGTCAGGAATTTGATCCGGAACGACTTCGTCGTCATCGCCGTCGGCGGGGGCGGCATCCCCGTGGTGGCCGACGAACGGGGCAACCTGCGCGGCATCGCCGCCGTGATCGATAAGGATTACGCCTCGTCGCTGCTGGCGACGGCCATCGGCGCGGAGTTGTTCATCATCAGCACCGCCGTGGAGAAGGTGGCCCTGAATTACAGCCAGCCCAACCAGCAGTGGCTCGACCATCTGACCGTGTCCCAGGCCCGGCAATACCTGGCCGAAGGGGTTCACTTCGCCCAGGGAAGTATGGCCCCCAAGATTCAGGCGGTTATCCGTTACCTGGAGCGGGGCGGCGGCCAGGCCATCATCACCAACCCTGAGAACCTGGAGCGGGCCCTGGCCGGGGAAACGGGAACGCGAATTACGAGTTGACCGCCGGGTGGGGAGGTGAGAATGTGAGTAGATTAGTAGGTTAGGAGCAATGCTTTTCAAATAAGCGGCGCAGAGACCATTATCAACGGATGGCCTTTGGCCTAGCGGATTAGCGGATGTCCTCTGGCACGGAGTTTATCCGTTAATCCGCTCCGCCGGAGGCGATCCGCTGAGTATCCTTTCGCAAACACAAGGATAACCTTACACGTGCGCCCGCTTGCCGGTTCACTGTTCTACCAATCTACTAATTTACCAGTTTACTAATGTCCCAGTCTACCAGTCTCAGTAGATCCAAATTTGGGCTCGTGATGTAGGTCAAACTGTTAGTTTGACCCGCGCAAACTAACAGTTTGCGCTACAAATTGGATCCACTAAGTCTACCGATAATGGAGAAACGCTTGGAACACGTCACCGGCCTTGAGTGCCTGATCTGTCACAAAATGTATGGCCCGGATGAGATCGAGTATGTCTGCCCCGAACACGGTAACGAGGGCATCGTTGATGTGCAATACGACTACGATCTCATCGCCCGCCGCATCAGCCAGGGCGATTTGTTCCATTCGAGCGACCGCACCATCTGGCGTTATAAGCCGATGTTACCCGTGGCCCCCGAGGCTGCCGTGCCGCCGTTGGCGGTGGGCTGGACGCCGCTCTACCGCAGCCGGGCGCTGGCGGAGGCGTTGGGCCTTAAAAAGGTCTGGATCAAAGACGACGGGCGGCAGCCCACGGTCTCGTTCAAGGACCGGGCCAGCGCGGTGGCCGTGGTCAAAGCCCGGGAGCAGGGCGGGGGGCGGCGGATCATCGCCACGGCCAGCACCGGCAACGCCGCCGCCGCCTTGAGCGGTTTGTGCGCCAGCGTGGGGCAGCCCAACGTCATTTTCGTGCCGGAGACAGCGCCGGCGGCCAAGATCGCCCAGCTGTTGGTGTTCGGCTCGACGGTGCTGTTGGTTCAGGGCACATACGATGACGCTTTCGACTTGTGCCTGCGGGCGGCGGCGGATTACGGCTGGTACAACCGGAACACGGCCTACAACCCTTACATGACCGAGGGCAAAAAGACGGCCAGCTACGAAATCTGCGAGCAGCTTGGCTGGCGCACCCCCGACCGCATTTTCGTCGGCGTGGGGGATGGCTGTATCATCGGCGGCCTGCACAAGGGGCTGAAGGATTTGCTGGCGCTGGGCTGGATCGAGGCTATGCCCCGGCTGATGGGCGTCCAGGCGGCGGGCAGCGCCTTCCTGTACGATGCCTGGCGCAACAACGAAGATGTGCTGGCCAAGCCGGCCATTCAGGCCCAAACGGTGGCCGATAGCATCAGCGCCGGATTGCCCCGCGACCGCCTGAAGGCGATGGCCGCCGTGCGTGAAACCGGCGGCGCTTTCCTGCGCGTGAGCGACGAGGAGATTCTGGCCGCCATCCCGGCCCTGGCCCAGAAGTGCGGCGTCTTCGCCGAGCCCGCCGGGGCTGCGCCCTACGCCGGGCTGCTCAAGGCGGTGGGGGAGGGCCTGGTTTCGGCGGATGAAAGCGTGGTTGTGCTGGTCACCGGCAGCGGCTTGAAAGACGTGCCCGGCGCAATGGCGGCGGTTGAGCGGGCCGGCGTGCGGCCTCATCGGGTTGCCCCGGACCTGGCCGCTGTCAAACGGGTGATGGCGATGGTGGGGGGGCGCTGAGGAGCATACGGGTTGCCGGAGTCGAGATTACTGTGAGACCTTGCTATTGGCGGAGGCGAGTACTATACTTCTGATCAGGAGAGTTTGAACATGGGCGAATTCTTTAAGCCAGGTAAGGTTGAATTCGGCACCTGTCTGGCATCGGACGATTACAATGGCCTTATTCGGTGCCGGATTTTCTTTTGGGAAAAGTGATATGATCGATTTAACCATCAACGAAGTTGGCCTGGAACGGGCGGTGCAGCGCGCCCGCGAGCGAAACATTATCATTCCCACCTTCCGGCAGCAGATGAACCCGGAGCGGGCCCCGCAGTCAATCCAGGCCAGACTCAAGACGGTGGGCCTGTGGGACATCAACCCCGCCAACCTGTTTCGCATCACCTGGAAGAACGAGCCGCGACCGCGCGGGGGCGGGTTTGGCGGCGTCAACTTCCTGGAGTTTCCCCCCGAAATCACCGGCGTTAAGGCCCGGATTATCGGCCTGGTGGGCAAGTGGTTCCCGACCGGGGCGCACAAGGTGGGGGCGGCCTTCGGTTGCCTGGTGCCGCGCCTGGTGACCGGCCAGTTCGATCCCACCACGCAAAAGGCGGCCTGGCCGTCTACGGGCAATTACTGCCGGGGCGGGGCCTATGACTCTGCGCTGCTGGCCTGCGCCTCCATCGCCATTTTGCCGGAGGGGATGAGCCGGGAGCGCTTCGAGTGGCTGGCTTCGGTGGCCGGCGAGGTCATCAAAACGCCGGGCAGCGAAAGCAACGTCAAGGAGATTTTCGACAAGTGCTGGGAGCTGCGCCGCTCCGGCCAGGACATCGTCATCCTGAACCAGTTCGATGAGTTTGGCAACTATCTGTGGCATTACGCCGTCACCGGGCGGGCTATGGCCGAGGTCCTGGAACGGGTTATGGGGCCCGGCGACACCTACCGGGGGGTGGCCCTGACGACCGGCTCGGCGGGGACCATCGGCTGTGGCGACTATCTGAAGGAACTGTTTCCCGCCAGCAAGATCGCGGCCAGCGAAGCCTTGCAATGCCCGACCCTGCTCTTGAACGGCTTCGGCGCGCACCGCATCGAAGGCATCGGCGATAAGCACGTGCCCTGGATTCACAACGTTCGCAACACCGACGTGGTTATGGCCATCGACGATGCGGCCACGATGAGCCTCATCCGGCTGTTCAACGAACCGGCCGGGCGGAAATACCTGGCCGGGCAGGGCCTGCCGGCGGCGTTTATCGAGAACCTGCCCTTGTTAGGCATCTCCGGGGTGGCTAACCTGCTGTCGGCCATCAAGCTGGCCAGGTATTACGAAATGGGCGAGGGCGATGTGGTGCTGACCGTCTTAACCGACTCAATGGAAATGTACCAGAGCCGCTTGCAAGAGTTGAACCAAGATCTGGGCGAATTCACCGCGATCGATGCCGCCGCGGCCTATCACCGCTATCTATTGGGGGTTTCGCTCGATCATATGGAAGAGCTGACCTACTATGGCCGCAAGCGGATTCACAACCTCAAATATTACACCTGGGTCGAGCAGCAGGGCAAGACCGCCGAAGCGTTGCAGGCCCAGTGGTACGAGCCAGATTATTGGCGGAACATCCAAAGCCAGCTTGAGGAGATCGACGCCCTGATCGATACCTTCAACGAACGGACCGGCCTGGCCGGCGGATGAATCAATTAAGCGTTGTACAAACGGGCAAAGTCCGTCGCTTTATCCCGTCGACGAAGGACCGAGGACCAAAGACGAAAGCTCGGTTTAGTAACAGGGCTTCGGTCCTCCGTCCTTCGTCTTTCGTCACGGGGGACGGCATTCACAGCGTCAATTTAGTTGCCGAATATTGCAAATAGGTGAAGAATCGATGGATGAGATCATTCAACAGATAAACGAGCGGGTCGCTGCTGCCGAAGCTGAGATGTTGCGCTTCTTTCGAGAAATCGTAGCCATCCCCAGTGTGGACAGCGACATCGAGGCCGTCGGACGGCGGGTCGGTGAGGAAATGAGGAAGCTTGGCTTCGATCAGGTCTATGTGGATCAATACGGCTCGATTGTAGGCAAGATCGGCCGGGGGGAGGCGGGCCGCGTCCTCCTGTACGACAGCCACCTGGACACCGTCGGCATCGGCGACCCCGGCCAGTGGCAGTGGGACCCCTTCGAGGGTAAGGTTGAGGACGGTCTGCTTTACGCCCGTGGCGCTCTGGATGAAAAGGGCAGCACGCCGGGGATGGTCTATGGCCTGGCCATCGCCCGCGACCTGGGCTTGCTGGACGGCTTCACCGCCTACTTCCTGGGCAACATCGAGGAGTGGTGCGACGGGATCGCTTGCCAGGCCTTCGTCGAGTGGGAGGGGATCAAGCCCGACTTTGTGGTGATCGGCGAGCCCACGAATATGAAGGTCTATCGCGGCCACAAGGGCCGGGTCGAGCTGGAGGTGGTCTGCAAGGGCAAGAGCGCCCACGCAGCCAGCAACTTTATGGGGGACAACGCCATCTACAAGATGCTGTCCCTGCTCGCCGGGGTTCGCGACCTGGATGCCAGACTGCCCAGCGATGACTTCCTGGGCCAGGGGCGGGTGACGGTGACCCGGGTTTCGAGTGTCAGCCCCAGCGACAACGCCGTGCCCGACGAGTGCCGCATCTTCATCGACCGCCGCGTGACGTTTGGCGAAACGAAGGAGGGGGTCATCGCCGAGATTGCGGCCCTGATCCCGGAAGACCAGCGGCGTGATTTTGAAATCCAGGAACTGGTTTACGACGAACCCAGCCACACCGGCGCGGTTTTCGTGTACGAGAAGTACTTTCCGGCCTGGGCCTTGCCGGAGGACCACCAGTTTGTCCGGGCGGCGCAGGATGCGGTCGAGGCCATCTGGCATCGCCGGGAGCCGGCCGGCAAGTGGGATTTTTCGACGAACGGCAACTACTGGCGGGGCAAGGCTGGCGTTCCCTCCATTGGCTTTGGGCCCGGCGACGAGATTTACGCCCACAGCATCGAAGAACACGTGCCCCTGGCCGATGTCGTCGAGGCCGCGAAGTTCTACGCGCTCCTACCAAAAATGCTCAAATGAACCATGTCCAAAATTTGAATTTAGTTTGAAGCTAAAACTACGTCAAGTATACTATAGTCCTATTTAGTACCCTGACCCTATTGTTTTCAAGGGGGGCACCTGTTATCATAACCGTGCATTGGCCGGATAAATCAGTTGTGCGGCGGGTTTGCGGTTTCTTGTGAAAGGAGGTGGGCAGCGGCAGGGGACATTGAGCAGCTGTTTTCGCAGTTCCGGCTCATCGACGGGTTTGCGCAAATTTATGGGGAATGCCAATAGCTGTTCTTTAACAATGAAGTGAGGAGGTGGCTTAGTGCTTCGGCAGGCTTTTCTTGAGGCAACAGATTCACGAAGTGCTCCATCGAATCGCAATCAACCCCAACGGGAACTATATAAGCTGAGTGAGGTCGACGGTGTGGATTTTAGTGTTTTTGGGGCGCGGGAAGTTCGAGATGTGCTCAAGAGCCGCGCTTACTGCTTGAAAGCGGGCTTTCCCTGGGATCACCCGATCATCGCCACGTTTAATGAAATTCGGGATGAATATATTAAGCGGGTGGGATTGCCCACCTACCTCAGCCAAATGTTGGGGCCTTTGGCAGTCGTGCCGGTGGAGGATTGCAAGTTGTATCAATCGGACCAACAAGAGATGTTGGTTCATCTAAACGGCAATGGCAAGCAGCCATTGCAACGCTTCATTCGGAAGCAGCTCGGCTTCCGAAAACTACCCTTCAAGGTTGAAGTTCCTAAAGACAGGGATGGCAAAACCGTTGAAGTGCGTTATCTGTAATCTCTGGTCTTATCGAGAGGCCCCGGAAGGAACCTTCCGGGGCTTTTGTATTTGGGGGGGAGGCGCGGTTTAGGTCGGTGTTGGGTTTGCCTCACATTCCATAGTTTTGCTATAATTCCTTTCGCGTGGGGGGGCGCAAATAGATATGGGTGTGTTCAAAACGAGTTGGTACATTGTAGGGGCAGACCTACGTGTCTGCCCGATACAGGGCGAACACACGGGTTCGCCCCTACGATTTCCTAGTTCTAACATTTTCTGTGGTTGCTCCAATGATTTGAATGCACCCAATAGATATTGCCTTTAGTGGTTGTTCAGAAATAACTTGGCATTTTTGCAGGGTGTTTCTTTGGAAAAAAGTGAAAAGTTATTTACGGACAGTTACTTGGGCGTTGCGGATCGGAAGGGATTGCTGTCTGATGAATCACTTACCGCGTCGACAGGCGTTGTTCAGCGGGCTGGTGTACAACGAAGCGGGCCAGTTGGCCGAGACGGTTTATATCGGAGATGAGCCGCATTACGTCATTCTGGACGAGGATTTTCGGCGGCACGTTGGTTCGGAGGGGGTCGATCGTCAGGTGTTGGCCTGGCTGCAAGAACAGGTTTTCGCCAATAAAGAGATGGTGACCGAGGGCATTATGTCGATGCTCGGTAAGGATGATTTGTTTACCAAAGCGATGATCGATTCCTCTATCCAGAACATCGACAAAGTTCTGGATCACGGCCTGCCGGATGATGCGCGCACCTGGCTGGGGATGATGGGTTTTCGCATAGTGGTTGATATGCACGGCCAGGTTGTGAAGCTTGATGCGCCCGGCCAGGCCGTTTTGGGAGATGACGATTAACCTGCTAGCGGGGTCTGGCCCTGGCCTTTATCTTTCACTCTGCATTGAGTCTCGATAATACTTTTCAAATTGTTGCATGACCTGGCGAGTGATAGGCCCAACGGAACCATCGCCGATACCCCGGCCGTTGATGCGGCTAATAGGCATCACGTGCATACTGGTGCTGGTGATAAATAACTCGGAGCAGGCGGCCAGGCTATCGTACGATAGGGGCGCTTCGTCGACGGGGGTGCCGGTCTGGTGCATCAGCCGAATGACTATCTCGCGGGTAATGCCGTTCAGTACCCGATCCAAAGGCGGGGTGATCAGGCGGCCATCCAGGACGGCGAAGACGTTGCTGCGCGCTCCCTCCGTGAGTTGGCCGGCGTGGAACAAAATCGCTTCCAGGGCATCGTTGCGCTCCGCCTCCCGCCGGGCCAGGTAGTTAACCAGGGTGTTCAGCGATTTGCATTGGGGGATGGCCCGCAACCCTTCATAAAGGATGGCCCTGGCCCCGCGCCGGTAAAACGACGCCGGATAGCTGGGCAGTTGCTCGGGGACGAGAGCCACCAACGGAGCCTCATAGGGGCCCGGGTTTGCCAGCGCCAGGATGCGCAAGGTAAACGTCGCTTGCGGTTCCAGCTCCAACAGCTTTTGAAACCAGGCGGCCAGGGTCTTGACCTCCAGGGGTAGGGGCATCTCGATGTATTGGGCCGACTGGTGCAGCCGCTCCAGGTGTTGCCGCAGGTGGAAGGCTCGACCCGCATCAACCTTGACGGTTTCATACACGCCGAAACTGCTCAGAAAAATCGGATGGGACAGGGGGATTTGCGCTTCTGATGCTTCCGTTAACGTTCCGTCGATAACGGCGTAATCAAGAATTTGGGTCATAGTCTCTCGGAGAAATAGCGGGCCAGTAGCCAATCCGTGAGCCACGGGGCAGCCTGACTGCCGAGCACAAATACCCGGTCAAACAGGGTCACGAAGGCGTCACGTGGTTCGCGTCGAGCCACACGCACGATGGTTTTCGCCACGCGTTCCGCCGGTACACCTTGCCTCTGCCGGGGCAATCGCCGGGCCCGGCCTCCCAGCGAGTTCTTCACAAAGGGCGTGGCCGTGACCCCGGGGTAGATCGTGCTGACCCGGATGTTCCGCGCTCGTAATTCCAGGCGCAGGCTCTCGGCCAGGCGTTCCAGGGCCGCTTTGCTGGCGCAATAAGAACCTGAAAGGGGAAGCCCTCGCCGGCCAATAATGGACGAGATGTTAATGATCAGACCGCCCTCAACTGGCATTAACGGCAGGCTGCCCCGGATGAGATGAACGGGGCCAAACAAATTGACTTCGAACAGATAGCGCATATCATCGATGTCTAAATCGGCAATCGCATCGTACTGGCCGATGGCCGCGTTGTTGATGAGGATGTCGATGCGCCCGAATTTGCCGGCCGTCTCTTCGACCAGGCTGCGAATATCACCGGGCCGGGACAGATCGGTGGGCGTGAATATCACTTGCGTCCCGCCGGCGGTTAGCGACCGGGCAAGCTGCTCCAGCCTGCCGGCCGTCCGCGCCGCCAGCGAGAGATGGCAACCCGCTTCGGCCAGAGCCTGAGCGGCGGCCCAACCTATGCCGGAGGATGCGCCGGTGAGCAATACAACTTTTCCTGGCAGGTTCATCGAGCTTTCCCCTGGCCTAAGATGGCCCTATTGTACTCACCTGCCAGCAGGGAAGCAAGGAATCGCCCGCGATTTACCCGATCACTTTACCCAAATGGAGACAAACTGCTTTGATGAGCCGAAAAAAACAACCCAACTCGCAGATGTGCTTTGCCTGTGGTCTCGAAAACCCGGTAGGCTTAAAATTGCCTTTTTACGAGGAAGCGGACGGACGGGTGACAACGGCTTATGCTCCCGCCGATCATTTTCAGGGCTACCCGGGAGTGTTGCACGGAGGGATCGTCACGGCCTTGCTGGACGAAACGCTGGGGCGCGTGGCCATTGCTCAGGGCGAGTTTATGGTGACCGCTCGCTTGAACGTTCGGTTCCGCAAGCCGGTCCCGCTCGGCCAGCGGCTGCTGGTCGAAGGCCGGGCAACCGGGCGGCGCCGGGGCATTCTGTCGGTGGAGGGGCGGGTTCTGCTCGAGGATGGAACGGTGCTGGCCGAAGCCACCGCGACGTTTATGCCGTTGCCTCCCGAAACGCAAGAAGCAATGGTCGAGGCGCTGGCTTTCTGGGAGGTCGTGCCCGATGAGGACTGACCGGTTCTACGATGGAACCGTTCATTGACAGAAAATTGTGGGTGGGCTATACTGAGCCGGTAAAATCTTTAATGTTGCGAAGGAGTCAATCAATGGCTACGGCTAAAGAGATCATC
>JBHHXL010000021.1:0-25853 GCA_046757065.1 Anaerolineae bacterium | reverse complement strand
TGAGACTCAAAGGAGGTAATATCATGGGCTTGAAGACGTTTGGTCTGATGGGTGTGGATTGGGAGCAGCGGGTCGATTTTGACCGGCTGCGCCGGGAGCGCCTGGCCCGGGTCAAGAAGTTGCTCAAGGAATCGGAGATCGGCGCTTTGCTGTGCTTCGATATGAACAACGTCCGCTACATCACCGCCACCCACATCGGGACCTGGGCTATGGACAAGCTGGGCCGCTTCTGCCTGCTGCCCCAGGGCGACGAGCCGATCAACTGGGATTTCGGCTCGGCGGCGCGCCACCACGATCTTTACTGCCCCTGGCTGGGCGGTGGTCGCTCGCGGGCCGGCATCTCCACCCTGCGCGGGGCGATGATCCCCGAAACCGGGCGGGCCGAGGACGTGGCCCGCAAGATTCGGATCGAGCTGGAAGAGCGCGGCCTGCAAAACGAGCCGCTGGGGGTGGATGTGGTCGAGCTGCCGGTCCTGTTCGCCCTGCAAAATGAGGGGATCACGGTGGTTGACGGCCAGCAATTGATGCAGGCCGCCCGCATCATCAAGACCGAGGACGAGATCACCCTGCTCAACACGGCCTGCATGATGGTCGATGCCGCCTACGAAGAACTCTACCGGGCTATGAAGCCCGGCATACGCGAGAATGAATGTGTCGGCCTGGTCAACAAGGTGCTCTACGACCTGGGCTCGGAGCATGTGGAGGGCGTCAACGCCATCTCCGGCGAGCGCTGCAACCCGCACCCGCATGTCTACAGCGACCGCGTGCTGCGCCCCGGCGACCCGGCCTACTTCGACATTTTGCACAGCTATATGGGCTACCGCACCTGCTATTACCGCACCTTCGTCGTGGGCAGCGCCTCGCAGGCCCAGGTGGACGCCTACAAACGCTGCCGCGATTACCTGGACGCGGCCATCAGCCTGATCAAGCCGGGCGTGACCACGGCTGATGTGGTGAAGGTCTGGCCCAAGGCGGAGGAATTTGGCTTCCCGAACGAAGAAGCCTGCTTCGCCCTGCAATACGGGCACGGCGTGGGGCTGGCGATCTGGGAGCGGCCCGTCTTCAGCCGCCTGACCTCGCTGGACCACCCGGAGGTGATCGAAGAGGGGATGGTCTTTGCCCTGGAGACCTTCTGGCCGGCGGCGGATGGCTGGTCGGCGGCGCGGATCGAAGAGCAGTTGGTGGTCACCCAGGACGGCTGCGAAGTCATCACCCGCTTCCCGGCGGAGGAGCTGATGGTCTGCGGCGTCCGTTACTACACCGCCACCGGGCCGCTCACGGCCACCCGCGACACCCAATCGCACCGGAACAACCCCGGCGCTCTGGAGGCGGTGGTCGGCAGCGCCAGGGTCGAAGGCGAAATGGTTCCCGCGTAGCAAAGGGAGACGAATTTGGCCGCAAACGTCATTATGCCCGCGCTGGGGATGGCCCAGGAAACGGGCACCGTGGTTCGCTGGCTTAAGGCCGAGGGCCAGGAAGTTACCAAAGGCGAGCCGCTGCTGGAGATCGAAACCGACAAAGCCACCGTCGAGGTTGAAGCGCCCGCCTCCGGCCTGCTGGCCGGCATCACCGCCGCCGCCGGAGACGAGGTTCCGGTGGGCCAGGTGATCGCCTTCATCCTGGCTCCGGGCGAGACCGTGCCGGTGTTCGAATCCGCGCCCACGCCGCCGGCCCCGGCCGCCGCGCCTGAGGTTCTGGCCAGCCCGGTGGCGGCCAGCATCGCCGCCGAGCACAACATCGATCTGCGCCAGGTCAAGCCGGAAGGCGGTCGCGTACAAAAGGCCGACGTGCTGGCTTACCTCGCGGCCCGGCGGGTCGCAGCCCAACAGGCAGTGGAACCGGCGGTCGAGTCCGCCGGCGGGCGGCTGCCGGCCTCGCCCAAGGCCCGGCGGCTGGCGGCTGAACGCAACCTGGAGCTGGCGGCGATCCGGGGCAGCGGCCCCAACGGCGCGGTCCTGGCCGCCGATGTACTGGCGGCAGCCCAGGCTCCCGCGCCCTCACCGCCCCCGGCGGCGATGGCCGCAGCGCAAACCCTGCCCGTGTCCAGAATTTGGGCGGTCATGGTCGAGCGGCTGACCCACAGTTGGGCCAGCGCGCCCCATTTCTACCTGACGCGGGAGGCCAACGCGGGCCGTTTGCTGGCCTGGCGGGAGGCGGTCCAGCAGGGCGCAACGGAGAAGATCACCTACACCGACCTGCTGGTCAAGCTGGTGGCCTCGGCGCTGGTCAGGCACTCGCGCCTCAACGCCAGGTGGGAGGAAGACGCGATTGTCCTGAACCCGGAGATCAACATCGGGCTGGCCGTTGCCGTCGAGGAAGGGCTGGTCGTGCCGGTGGTCCACCGGGCCGACCGGCTGGGTCTCAGCGAGTTGGCCGCCCGCCGCCGGGAGCTTGTGGCCCGGGCCCAGGCCGGCAAGCTGTCGCTGGACGACATTCGCGACGGAACCTTCACCCTCAGCAACCTGGGTATGTACGGCGTGGATGCCTTTAGCGCCGTGATCAACCCGCCCCAGGCGGCCATTCTGGCCGTCGGGCGCATCGCCGAGCGCGTGGTTCCGCTCAACGGGCAGCCATCCGTGCAGCCGATGACCACGCTGACCCTGTCTTGCGACCACCGGGTGGTTGACGGCGCGCGCGGCGCGCAATTTCTGCAAACCCTGGTCGATTTTATCGAGGAGCCGCTGCGGGTTTTGGATTAAGAAGCTACTTTCGTAGGAGCCGGACCGCCTAACACGCTTCGCGTGTCCTACATTCTATACGAGGAGGTCGAAAACAATGGAACTTGGCTTAGCAGGGCGGACCGCCGTCATCACCGGCGGCAGCATGGGCATCGGCAAGGCGGCGGCCCAAGGGTTAGCCGCCGAGGGGGTCAATCTGGCTTTGCTGGCCCGAGGCCAGGAGGCGCTCGACCAGACCGCCGAGGAGATCCGCCGCCAGAGCGCCGTGGAGGTACTGGCCGTTCCGACCGACATCCGCCGAACTGGTGATGGGCGTCACCGTCTTCAACTATATGACCCGCTACAACCGGTTCCTGGGGCCCGACATCGATATGGAGCCGCCGCCGCAGGAACTACAAGCCCTGATGGGGCCACCCAAATAACCCGCAATGACAGAGGGAGATAAAAAGGAGTGCAGATTTTAATCTGCCCCTTTTCGCGGAATGAATTCCGCACTCCAGTCCCTATTTTATATGAGGAAGCAAAGCCTATGAACATCCTTGAAAATCTGGAGCAATGGCAGGCCGAATACGAAGGGGGCTGGCTGGCTCACTACCGGGCCACCGGCGAGATGGACTGGAAACGCTACAACCGCCCCAAGAACAGCGCCGCGCCCGCCGGTCCGGGGATCGATTTGGGCCGCAGCCGCCTGGCCCTCATCTCCTCGGCGGGGGGCTACCTGGGTCGTAGCCAGGAGCCGTTCAACACCGATAAAGCCGCCCTGGGCGATTACACCATCCGCCGCTTTCCAACCGCTACCCCGCTGGCGGACCTGGCCTTCGCCCACGGCTTCTACGATCACGCCGCCGTGGACGAGGACCCCCAGGTGCTGGTGCCGCTGCGCCACCTGGAGGACCTGGCCGCTGGGGGGGTCATCGGGGAGTTAGCCCCGTCGGTCATCAGCTTTTGCGGCTTCCAGCCCGACGTGGTACGCACCGTCAATGAGCTGATTCCGGCCATCCGCGAGGCGGCGAAAGCGGAGCAGATCGACGCCGCCCTGCTGGTGCCCGCCTGACCGCTCTGTGCCCAGTCCGTGGGACTGGTTGCCCGCGCCCTGGAGATGGACGGCATCGCCACCACGCTGACCACCTGGAACGCCGGCGTGACCCGCCTGACCGCCCCGCCACGCGGCACCTTCACCAAACTCGCCCGTGGCGCAACGGTTGGCCGCCCGCACGACGCGGCTCAGCAACGGCGCGTCCTGGAGGCGACCCTGGCTTTGTTGGCCCTGGAGGCCCCGCAGGGTATGGTTCGCCTGGACGAGAGCGCCGAGGGCTAGCGATGAGCTTTGTGCGCCAGCTCGAAGCCAGCGAAGCGCCGCCCGAAGTCAAGCGGATGTACCGGGCCGTCCAGAAGCAGCGCGGCTTCATCTTCAGCAACTGGAAGGTGCTGGCCCACGCGCCCCGTATCCTACGGGGGTTCGGGCCGTTCATCTTTGCCGTGCTCAACCCGGCTCACCTGGAGCAGCGCATCCTGGAGCTGGCGATTTTGAAGACATCGTTGCTGAATCGCTGCCCGTACTGACTGGCCCATCATTATCACGCCGCCCGTGAGGCGGGCATCCGGCTGGATGAGATGCTGGCTCTGGCCGAGTACCAGGCGTACCCCGGCTTTTCGGCGCGGGAGAAGGCGGCCATCGCCCTGGCCGAGGAACTGACGACAAAGCCGCTCGGAGCGGCACTGGCCGACGAGCCGCTGGCGGTCAGCCCGGAGACGCAGGAGCGGCTCAAGGAGCACTTCACCGAGGCCGAAATCGTGTTTCTGGCCGGCGTGACCGCCGCACCGGTCTACCACAGCCACCCCCACATCCCGGCTGAATTCGACCACATCCCGGAGGATGCAGCGGCCCAGACGGAGATGACGATGGAGAACCTGCGCCAGGTGCTCAAAGCCGCCGGCGGCGAGTTGACCGACATCGTGCAGCTTTTCCGCTTCATCGTCGATCAGGACAGGAACCAGAACGCCATCAACGCGGTTATGGGCCGTTACCTGGGCGATCACCGCCCGGCCAGCACCTCGGTGGAAATTGTGCGCCTGGCCACCGACCCGCGCCTGGTGCTGGAGCTGGCCGCCGTGGCCGTGGTGCCGGAGTAACAGCCATGCATCACGTTGGAAAATTCGACCCCACCAATTTCCGGCCACTGGCCGGCTACGAGCGGCATAGCCAGGGCTACCGGCGGGTGGCCCTGGTGGACCACACGGTCGGGTCGGTGCACTCAGGGGTAGGCATTTGCGAGCTTGCGCCCGGCGGCAGCCTGGATGCTCACGTCCATTCCTACGAAGAGGGTTTCTTCCTGCTGGAGGGCCAGGCGATCCTGGGCCTGAACGGCCACGCCTGCGAGTTGGGCCCCAACGATTACGGCGTCGTTCAGGTAGCCACCTCACATTCCTGGCGCAACGCCGGCTCGACGCCCGTCCGCTGGCTGGAGATGCTGGCCCCGCAGCCGCCGGCGCAGCACGCCTTCCGCTTCTGGCAGGATTGGGAAGGCTACCTGGCCGAGAAGCTTGAGCAGCAGATGTGACGTATCGCGCGCCTATACTTTGTACAAGGAGGGATGAATGGCTAACCTTGGATACATTGGATTGGGGGTGATGGGCAGCCGTATGGCCAAACGGCTGCTCGACGCCGGGCACACGGTCACCGGCTATAATCGAACCCGGTCCAAGGCCGAGTGGTTGCTGGAACACGGGCTGCAATGGGGCGAGACGCCCCGGGCCGTGGCCGAGGCCGCCGACGTGATCTTCAGTATGGTCACCAACACGGCCGCCCTGAAAGCGGTCACCGGCGGCGACGAGGGGCTGCTGGCCGGTCTGAGGCCGGGCCAGATTTACGTCGATATGAGCACCGTCAGCCCGGCGGCCAGCCGCGAGCTGGCGGCCCAGGTCGCCGCGCGGGGGGCGAAGATGCTCGACGCGCCCGTTTCCGGCAGCGTGATCACCCTGGAGCAGGGCAGGCTGTCGATTATGGTCGGCGGCGAGGCGGACGCCTTCGAGCGGGTTAAGCCCATCCTGCTCGACATCGGGCCGAAAGCCACCCACGTCGGGGGGAACGGCCTGGCCGTGACGATGAAGATCGCTACCAACCTCAGCCTGGCCGTCCAGATGCTGGCCTTCAGCGAGGGGGTGCTGCTGGCCGAGAAGGCCGGTATCGCCCGCGAAACCGCCGTCGAGGTGTTACTCAATAGCGTCATCGCCTCGCCTATGGTAAAATATCGCGGCCCCTTTGTACTAGAGATGCCGGACGAGGCCTGGTTCAACGTCAATATGATGCAGAAGGATATGAACCTGGCCCTGGAGTTGGGCCAGCAACTTGATGTGCCGCTGCCCACAACCGCCACCACCAACGAGCTGCTGACGGCGGCCAGAGGCATGGGGCTGGTCGAAAGAGATTTCGCCATTCTATTCGAGGTGCTGGCCCGGATGGCCGGGTTGGGTATATAAATAAGTCATAGAATAAACCCAGGAGGGAAAGGTGATGAAACGCAGTGGTTTTTTGGTAATAGTCGTTACAGTTTTGGCCGCTTTGATCCTGGCGGCCTGCGGAGGACCATCCCAGCCGGCAGCGCCGGCCGACCAGCCGGCCCCGACCCAGGCCGCCGCTCCCACCGAAGCGCCGGCCCCCACCGAAGCGGCCCCGGCCGAGCCGGCGGAGGGCGAACCGGTCACCATCGGGGCCTCGCTGCCGCTGACGGGCCGCTTCAGCGAGCCGGGCACGGCAGCCAAGCAAGGCTACGAGGTCTGGGCGGCGATGGTCAACGAAGCCGGGGGGCTGCTGGGCCGTCCGGTGGAGCTAGCCGTGCTGGATAACGCCAGCGACCAGGACACGGCCGTGGCCGACTACGAAAAGCTGATCACGGTCGATAAGGTGGACCTGGTGGTCGGACCCTTCTCCAGCTTCCTGGTGATCCCCACCTCCGAAGTGGCGGCCCGCTATGGCTACGCCTTTGTCGAGCCGGCCGGGGGCGCGCCGGACGTCTTCAATCGGGGCCTGACCAACCTGTTCTTCGCCCAACCGGCGCGAGGAGCGCGGCAGGCCGACCCGTTTACGGAGTACATTCTGGGCTTGCCGGAGAGCGAGCGGCCGCAGACGTTTGCGGTGGTCAGCCAGGATGACCCCTTCACGTTGGGGGTGATGAACGGCCTGAAGTCGCAGTTGACGGAGGGCGGGCTGGAACTGGTCTTTGATGAGATCTACGCCCCGGAGACGACGGACTTCTCGGCCATTGCCATCCAGGTGGCCGACCTGGACCCGGACCTGATTGTGGGCGGCACCGTTCTGGAAGACTCCATCGGCCAGATTCGGGCCTACCAAGAGGCAGGTTACGAACCGCGAGGGGCTTTCTTCACCACCGGTCCCTCGCTGCCGGGCCCGTTCCGGGAGGCGCTGGGGCCGCTGACGGAGGGCATCTTTGCCGCCATCTCCTGGTTCCCGGAGGCGGACGAGTACCAGAACGCGGAGTTCGTGGCCCGCTATGTGGAGATGTTCGGTGGATCGGCTGGGGACATTCCGGAAGACGCAGCCAACGCCTTCACGGTCGGCCAGGTATTGCAACAGGCGGTGGAGAACACGGGCTCGATAGACAACGAAGCGCTGATCGAGGAGCTGCACCAGGGAACCTACCAAACCGTCGTCGGGCCGCTGAGCTTTGACGAGGTGGGCGCGCCGCAGGGCAGCTTCATGCTGCTGCAATGGCAGGGCGACAACTTCGTTATCGTCGGCCCGCCGGGCCGCGAGCAAGCGCAGGCCATCGGGCCGGGGGGAGCGGCCCCGGCCGAGCCGGCGGAGGGCGAACCGGTCACCATCGGGGCCTCGCTGCCGCTGACGGGCCGCTTCAGCGAGCCGGGCACGGCAGCCAAGCAAGGCTACGAGGTCTGGGCGGCGATGGTCAACGAAGCCGGGGGGCTGCTGGGCCGTCCGGTGGAGCTAGCCGTGCTGGATAACGCCAGCGACCAGGACACGGCCGTGGCCGACTACGAAAAGCTGATCACGGTCGATAAGGTGGACCTGGTGGTCGGACCCTTCTCCAGCTTCCTGGTGATCCCCACCTCCGAAGTGGCGGCCCGCTATGGCTACGCCTTTGTCGAGCCGGCCGGGGGCGCGCCGGACGTCTTCAATCGGGGCCTGACCAACCTGTTCTTCGCCCAACCGGCGCGAGGAGCGCGGCAGGCCGACCCGTTTACGGAGTACATTCTGGGCTTGCCGGAGAGCGAGCGGCCGCAGACGTTTGCGGTGGTCAGCCAGGATGACCCCTTCACGTTGGGGGTGATGAACGGCCTGAAGTCGCAGTTGACGGAGGGCGGGCTGGAACTGGTCTTTGATGAGATCTACGCCCCGGAGACGACGGACTTCTCGGCCATTGCCATCCAGGTGGCCGACCTGGACCCGGACCTGATTGTGGGCGGCACCGTTCTGGAAGACTCCATCGGCCAGATTCGGGCCTACCAAGAGGCAGGTTACGAACCGCGAGGGGCTTTCTTCACCACCGGTCCCTCGCTGCCGGGCCCGTTCCGGGAGGCGCTGGGGCCGCTGACGGAGGGCATCTTTGCCGCCATCTCCTGGTTCCCGGAGGCGGACGAGTACCAGAACGCGGAGTTCGTGGCCCGCTATGTGGAGATGTTCGGTGGATCGGCTGGGGACATTCCGGAAGACGCAGCCAACGCCTTCACGGTCGGCCAGGTATTGCAACAGGCGGTGGAGAACACGGGCTCGATAGACAACGAAGCGCTGATCGAGGAGCTGCACCAGGGAACCTACCAAACCGTCGTCGGGCCGCTGAGCTTTGACGAGGTGGGCGCGCCGCAGGGCAGCTTCATGCTGCTGCAATGGCAGGGCGACAACTTCGTTATCGTCGGCCCGCCGGGCCGCGAGCAAGCGCAGGCCATCTGGCCCAAACCGGAGTGGTAGAGGCCGGCCGGCTTCAGCGCCAACAGAGAATAAGACTCGGAGAGGCCGGCTCCGGCCGGTCTCTCCGAAAGTCGAGGAACCTTTATGAATCTACCCTCCTTAAACGTTCTGGTTCAAGTCGCCCTGGTAGGGCTGCTGACCGGCGGCGTGTACGCCCTGATGGCCGCCGGACTGACCCTGGTTTTCGGCGTCATGCGGGTCATCAATATCGCCCACGGCGCGTTCCTGGTGTTCAGCGCCTACCTGAGCTACTGGCTGTTCACCCTCTACGGCCTGGACCCGTTCCTGTCGGTGGTAATCACCGTGCCGATCCTGTTCGTCATCGGCATCACCTTTCAGCGCTACCTGCTGTCCCGCGTGCGGGGCGAGCCGGGGCTGACCGTGCTGGTCACCTTTGCCCTGGCGATTACCCTGGAAGGGGTGATGGGCTCGCTGTGGGAGTCGACCGGGCGCTCGGTGCGGACCTGGTACACCGGCGAGGTGCTGAAGTTCAATCTGGCCGAGGTCGGCGTGCGCCTGCCGGTGGTGCGGGTGGCCGGCTTCCTGGCAGCGATTGTTGCCCTGGTCCTGCTCTACCTGCTGCTGAGGCGCACCGACCTGGGCCGGGCCATTCGAGCCACCATCCAGAACCGGGCCGCGGCCCAACTGATGGGCATCAACGTCGAGCGGGTGCAGGCCCTGACCTTCGGCCTGGGGCTGGCGACGGTGGCCGCCGGCGGGGCCCTGTTCAGCCTGATCTGGACCTTTAATTCGGGCAGCCACGTCGAGTGGATTTCGAAGATGCTGTCAGTGATCGTCCTGGGCGGCATGGGCAGCCTGGCTGGCGCGTTTTTGGCTGCCATCATTATGGGTGTGGCCGAAGCGGTGGCGGCGGTGACAATGACCAGCTACATCTCGCCTATCGTCTTTTATTTGATCCTGTTTCTGACCCTGATCTTTCGCCCGCAGGGTTTGCTGGGAACCCGGATTCGCGAGGGTTAGCCGATGAGTCTGCAACGCCTGCAACGCTGGTGGCCGGTTCCGATCCTGATTTTTCTACTGGCCTATCCCTGGCTCTGGCGAGCGCCCTATTTTCACGTGTTGGGCTTCAACGTGCTGATGTTCGCCATGATGGCCACCAGTTGGAACATCGTGGGCGGTTACGCCGGCTATAAATCGCTGGGGCACAGCGCCTTCTTCGGCCTGGGGGCGTATCTGGTGGCTGTCGCCGCCAACCGGTTGGGCTGGAACCCCCTGGTCAGCGCGCCCTTCCTGGCCCTGATCGTCGTCCTGGTGGCCTTGCTGCTGGGCTGGATTATGCTGCGCACCAGCGGCTCGGCCTTTGTCATCGCCACGATTGCTATGCTGCTCATCTTTCGCCTGCTGGCCTTGAACCTGCGAGGCATCACCAAAGGAGCACCTGGCCTGAGCCAGCCCCTGCCCCCCTGGTCGCCGGAGTTCTCGCGGATGCCCTTCTTCTACTACATCCTGGCCTGGCTGGTGGTCAGCGTGGCCGTGTCGGCCTATATTCGCCGCTCGCGCTTCGGGTTGGGCCTGCTGGCCATCCGTGATGACGAGGGCAAAGCCGAGATGGTCGGCGTCAACACCACCCTGTACAAAGCCCTGGCCTTCGGGATCAGCGCCTATTTTGTGGGGCTGGCGGGCGGCGTCTGGTCTTATTTCACCACCCACATCAGCCCCATCTTTGCCTTCGACATCATCGTCGGCGTGCAGATGATCCTGATGACGATGCTGGGCGGCCTGGGCACGCTGTGGGGCCCGGTCCTGGGCGCGTTCATCTTCATTCCGGCCTCCGATTTGATTCTGTTCCGCTTTGGCTCGACGGCCATCCATCTGGCGATCCAGGGCGGCCTGATGATGCTGGTCATCCTTTTCCTGCCGCGCGGCATCCTGCCCACCCTTCAAGACTGGCTGGCCCGTTTCCGCGAGTCAGGCCCGGCGCACGCCGGGGCGCGTTCGATGGCCGAGATGCAGGCCGCCCAATCCGGCCTGCCCGGCGCGCCGCTGCCGCCCTCGGAGGCCGAGCCAGTGCAAACCCGGCAGGCCAAACCATGACCGGGCTGCTGCACACGCAAGGTCTGACCCGGCGTTTTGGCGGGATCACGGCCGTACAGGATTGCTCTATCGAAGTTCGCCAGGGCAGCATCACCGGCCTGATCGGGCCCAACGGCTCCGGCAAAACCACGCTGTTCAACCTGATCACCGGCATCTACCGGCCCGACTCCGGCGAAACCTACCTGCGGGGAGAGCGCATCACCCGGCTGCTGCCCAGCCAGATTTGTCACCGGGGCTTGAGCCGGACCTTCCAGATCACCCGCCTTTTTTGGGACCTGACCGTCGTGGAGAATATGATCGTCCCGGTGCGCCACGTCGGTCTGCGGCCTTTGCTGGGGCCGGGTATGCACCGTCACGAGGAGGAGCGGGCCCTGGCCCTGCTGGAGCGTGTGGGCCTGACCCATCTCAAGGACCAGCCGGCCAACAAGCTCTCGTTCGGCCAGCAGAAGCTGCTGGAGCTGGCGGCCATCCTCATGTCCGAGCCGGAGTTGGTGCTGCTGGATGAACCGGCCGGCGGCGTCAACCCGACGATGAACCGGTTTTTAATGGACCTGATCCGCAGTCTCAATCGGGAGGGGGTGACGTTTCTCGTCGTGGAACACAATATGGAAGTGGTAATGGAATTGTGCGAGCATATCATCGTCCTTGACCAGGGCCGGAAGATCGCCGCCGGCCCGCCCGCCGAGATCCAATCCGACCCGGCGGTGCTGGACGCCTACCTGGGGGATTGAGCGTGCTGTTAGAGCTGCGAGAGGTCGAGGCGGGCTACCTGCCGGGCATTAACGTGCTGCAAGGGATCAACCTGGGCGTGCATCCCGGCGAGCTGGTCTGCCTGATCGGGCCGAACGGGGCGGGCAAATCGACCGTGCTGCGCACCATCTCCGGGCTGTTGAAGCCCAGCCGGGGCCAGGTCCTCTTCGACGGGCGGGACATCTCCGGGCTGCGGCCCGATCTGGTGCTGCGCCACGGCATCGCCCACGTGCCCCAGGGCCACAGCGCCTTCCCGGAGATGAGCGTCGAGGAAAACCTGCTGGTCGGGGCTTACACCCTGCGCGATCGGGCGGAGCGCCGGCGGCGCATGGACCGGGTCTACGAGATGTTCTCCTTGCTGGCCGGGCGGCGCAAAGAGAAGGCCGGCAACCTGAGCGGCGGCCAGCAGAAGGTCCTCGAAATCGGGCGGGCGATGATGCTCAACCCGCGCGTCATTCTCTTCGACGAACCGTCGCTGGGGTTAGCGCCCAAAATGGCCCGGATGGTATTTGACACCATCAAGCGCCTGCAAAACGAATCGGGCCTGACCGTGCTGATGGTCGAGCAGAACGCCAAGAGCGGGCTGGCCATCTCGGACCGGGCTTACGTTTTGGAGCTGGGCCGCGAGCGGCTGGAAGGCCCGGCGGGCGATCTGCTCAACGATCCCAAGGTGGCCCAGCTTTATCTGGGCGGCTCGATCCTGGAAGGCAACGGCCAGATGGAGGCAGGGGGCGAAGCGTGATCGGCATCGTCTGGGCCATCGCGGCCGGCCTCGGCTTCGGCCTGTTCCAGTCCGTCAACCGGCGGGCGGGCCGGAGTATGGATGTCTACCGGACGACGTTCATCCTGCTGCTGGTCAGCGCCGTGCTGCTGGGGGCCGCCTCCCTGGTCACGGAGGATCTAGCCCTGCTGCGGGCCGCGCCGCCGGGCGCGCTGCTCAGCTTTGCGGCGGCGGGCTTCATCCATTTCTTTGCCGGTTGGACCCTGCTTAGCATTAGCCAGCAGCGGGTCGGAGCCGCCCGCACCGGCGCGTTGATTGGAGCCGTGCCTCTCTTCGGCACGGTTATTGCCGCCCTGACCCTGGACGAGTTCCTGAGCTGGCCGACGATACTGGGCGTGGTACTGGTGGTCGCCGGCGTGTATGTGGTCTCCAGCGGCTGAGATGACGGACGCGATGGAAGGCGCGGCGCAGAAGGCGGGCGCCCCGGCCGTTGGCTGGCGGACCTCGCTGTTTGGGCTGGGTACGGCCCTGTGCTGGGCCGTCAGCCCCATTTTCATCCGGCGGGGCCTGGAAGACCTGCCCTCGCCGCTGCTGGGTGTGACCGTGGGGATGGCGGCTACGGCAGCGACCTACGCCGTGGCGCTCCTCTTTCGCCGGGGGCGGGAGGCCCCCATACCGATTTCTCGCGGCGTGCTGCTTTTGCAGATCGTGGCCGGCGTCCTGGTCGGCCTGTCCACCTGGGCGCGCTGGATCGCGCTGGACCTGGCCCCGGTGGGGGTGGTGCTGGCCTTGGGCCGCCTGTCGGTGCCGGTCGTCATCGTTTTAGCCCCGCTGATGGTCGGCCAGCACCTGGAGCGGGTGACGGGCCGGGTCTGGTTGGGGGCCGGGCTCATCGTCGGCGGTTCGTTGCTGTTGATTTTTTACCGTTGAGAGGTGAAGGCTATGGTCATCGACACCCACGCCCATATCATCGTCCCGGAGATCACCCGCGCCGCCGCCCCGGACGAAGGCTGGCGGCCCGACGTGACCTGGCAGGGCGGTCGCCAGGTGATTGATTTTGGCGGCAAGCAGCTCAAGTCCGCCGTCGGCGAATTCGTTCACATCGAGGCCATTCTCGAAAATCAGGCCGCGGCCGGGGTGGACCAGGTCTTGCTCAGCCCCTGGTCTTCGATTTTGCGCTACGAGGCCGACCTCGACGAGGCCCTGCGCTGCTGCGACATCCAAAACGAGGCGATTGCCAGATTGGCCCAGGCTTACCCCCGGCAGGTGAGCGGGCTGGGCGCGGTCCCCTTGCAGGAGCCCGATCTGGCGGAGCGCAAGCTGGAAGAGTTGATGGGCGAGCACGGTCTGTACGGCGTGGAGATCACCTCCAGCGTGCGCGGCGTATACCTGGGCGACGACCGCTTCCGGCCCTTCTGGGCCGCCGCCGAGGCGACCGGGGCCCTGGTCTTTGTCCATCCGGCTATGAGCGGCTTTAACCTGCCCGTCCTGCGGGAATACTACCTGTGGAATTCGGTCGGCAATCCCCTGGAGACGACCTTGACCGCCGCCCACATGATCATGGCCGGGGTGATGGAGGCCCACCCCCGGCTCAAAGTGCTGCTGGCCCACGGCGGCGGGGCCATCCTCAGCCTGCGCGGGCGGCTGCGGCACGCCCACAGCTTCCAGCCGCAGGCCCGGGCCCGCCTGTCGGAATCGCCGGAGGACTCGCTCAAGCGGTTCTACTTCGATACCATCGCCCACGACCCGGACCTGCTGCGGTCGTTGGTCGAATACGTGGGGCCGGAGCACGTGCTGCTGGGCTCGGACTACCCGTTCGATATGGGCGTCGAGCGGCCGGCGCAGCTCGTCCGCGCCCTGGGCCTGCCCCCGGCGGACGAAGCCAAAATCCTGGGCGGCAACGCGGCCCGTCTCTTGAACCTGGAGGCTTGACGATGGCTAAACTTTTCAGCAAAGATCAGCTGCCCCATTTCGTCTCGACGCGGGACACGCGCGACCGGCTCGACCTGGTGACCGAAAACGTGCCGGTCGGGGCCACCCGGCTGCGGGCCGACCGCATCATCTACCATCCCGGCGACACGGCGGCCCGGCACTACCACACCGACTGCCATCACCTGTTCGTCATCCTCGACGGCGAGGGGCTGATCCACGTGGATGAAGGCAGCTACCGGCTGGCTCCGGGAATGGTGGCCGTGGTCGGGCCGGGCGAGACGCACTGGTTCGAGAACGATAGCGGAGCCAATTTCAAGTTCGTCGAGTTTTGGGCCCCGCCGCCCACAGAGACGGTTTGGATCAAGGCCGACGATGTCTGAACGTGGGAGCGCAGCGACTGAGGTTCAGTCGAACAAGAGGAAAGATAATGCCTGACGCCAAAGTTCAAGCTGCCATCGATAACTGGGCGCCCCGTTTTACCTCGCAGGGGGTCGATTACAACGACTTCACGCGCACCACCCGCGCCATCGAACGCTGGGAGGAATGGCTCGATGCCTGGTGCGCCACCGGCGATGTGCACGCCGACCTGGCCCGGCAGGCCGAGGCCAATGGACGCGCCTTGAGCGCGGGCCAGGCCTGGGTCCGGGCCGCCCTGTGCTACCATTTCGCCAAGTTCGTGTGGAGGGTCGACCCGGCCAAATACCGGGCGGCGGCGAATAAAGCGGTGCGCAGCCTGTACGCTGCCCACAGGCACCTCGACCCGACCGCCGAGCGCCTGGAAATCCCCTTCGAGGGGGCGACGATGGTCGCCAACCTGCGCCGGCCTGCCGGCCACGACCGCCCGCCGCTGGCCGTCCTGCTGCCCGGCCTGGACTCGACTAAGGAGGAGTTCTTTAACTGGGAGAACGTCTATCTTGAGCGCGGACTGGCTACGCTCTCATTGGAGGGGCCGGGGCAGGGCGAGACTGGCTACCAGACCCACATCCGCCCCGATTACGAGGCCGCTGTCTCCACGGCGCTTGACGCGCTGGAGGGCCGGGCGGACCTCGACCTGGCGAGGATTGGCGTCGTTGGGGTCAGTATGGGCGGCTATTACGCTCCCCGCGCGGCGGCCTTCGAGCCGCGCCTGAAAGCCGCCGTGGCCATCGGCGGGCCGTACAACTTCGGCGAATGTTGGGACCGGCTGCCGCCCATCACCCGCGAGACCTTCGTCCACCACGCCGGCGCGGCGGATGAGGGCCAGGCGCGGCAGCGGGCGCTCCGGCTTAGCCTGGAGGGGGTGGCGGACCGCATCGCCCCGCCGCTGCTGGTCGTCTTTGGCAAGCTGGACCGGCTCATCCCCTGGGAACAGGCCGAGCGCCTGGCCGCCGAAGCGCCCAAGGCCGAGCTGGTCATGTACCCGGACGGCAACCACGTCTGCAACAACATCCCCTACAAGTACCGGCCCCTGGTGGCGGATTGGCTGCGGGAGAAACTGCTCGATGTGGGCTAAATTCTCGTCTGAAGAGATGGCGCGCCGCTGGGCGCTGGCCCGCGACCTGATGCGCCGCCACGACCTGAGCGCGTTGCTCGTCTTCGGCAACTCCGGCGTCAACCGCCACAACGAGGCCAACGTTTTCTGGCTGACCAACCACCTCGACCTGCACCACAACTACCTGGTCGCCCCCCTGGACGAAAGCATCGAACCGGCGCTGTACACCGGACTGACCAACCACGTGCCCAACGCCCGGCAGGTGAGCGACCTGCCCCTCATCGAGTGGGGCGGCTACAACCCCGCCGAAACCGTCGCCCACCGCCTCAAGACCGTCGGGCTGGTGCGGGGCCGGTTGGGGCTGGTCGGCGTCAACCACAAATTCGGGATGGGCATGCCCTACCAGCATTACCGGACCCTGCGCCAGGCGCTGCCCGATCTGGAGCTGGTGGACGTAACCCTCGACTTTACCCGCCTGCGGACGATCAAATCCGAGGAGGAGATCGCCTGGCTGCGGCGGGCCGCCGCTTTCACCGACCGGACCATCTACGCCTTGCAGGAGCAAATCCGGCCCGGTATGACCGAGTATGCCCTGTTGGGCATCATCGAGGGCAGTTACCGCGCCGAAGGCGGCATCCCGCACATCGCTTTTCTGCGCTCGATGGCGATGGACGCGCCAGACGGCTGCCTGCCGGCCCAGAACCCCTCCGGCCGGGTCATCCGGCGCGGGGATGTCATCATCACCGAGATCAGCGCCTCTTACTGGGGCTACTCCGGCCAGATTCACCGGCCCATCTTCGTCGGCGCGGACCCGACGCCGGCCTGGGCGCGCATGTTCGAGACGGCGCTGGAGGCCTACCGGCGCATCGCCCGCGCGATCCGGCCCGGCGCTACCGAGCGCGATGCGATCCGGGCCGCAGCCGTCATCGGCGAGCGGGGCTACGAGATTTACGATGACCTGCTCCACGGCTACGGGGTCGATATCCACCCCCCGCTGATCGACCGCTCCTGCTGCCGTTACTGGCCCTGGGACGAGGCCAACCCGCCGCCGGAGGGCCGTCGCTTCGAGCAAAATATGGCGATAGTCATCCAGCCCAACCCTATCACCCCCGACGAGCGTATGGGCCTGCAATTGGGCGCGCTGACCGTGGTCACGGCGGAGGGGACGGAGTGCCTGCACCAGGTTCCCTTTGAACCGGTCGTGGTGGAGCTATGCTAGAGCCAATGATGACGGACCTGGCGGAGAAAATCGACCCCCGGCACACGGCCCTGCTGGTGGTCGATATGCAAAATGACTACGGCCATCCCGACGGGGCGCTGGCCCGCGACGGCCGGGACGTGTCGGCGGTGGCGGCGATGGTCCCCCGCCTGGCCGCGCTGCTCGAAGCCGCCCGCCGGGCCGGGACGAAGATCATCTTCGTGCGGACGACCCACGACGAATGGACCGATTCGCCGGCCCGCACGGCGCACCGCCTCTTCCGCAAGATGTACGTCTGCCGCAGCGGAAGCTGGGGGGCCGAGTTCTACGGCGTCTCGCCGGGGCCGGACGACCACGTGATCACCAAGCACCGCTACAGCGCCTTCATCGATACAACGCTCGACCTGACCCTGCGCTCTCTGGGCGCGCGGACGGTCATCGTGACCGGCACGGCCACCCACGTCTGCGTGGATTGCACGGCGCGGGATGCCTTCCAGCGGGATTACTTCGTGGTCGTCCCCGCCGATTGCACGGCCTCGTTTGACCCGCAACTTCAGGAAACGGCCCTGGCCAACCTGGATCGCTATTTTGGCCAGGTGACAATATCTGATAAAATTGTGCGGGCCTGGGCCGCGCCGGACGGCTAAGACGATAATCTCCAGAATTATAGTTGAAGGAAAACGCCGAATGCCCATCATCATCAACGCGCAGGACACCCACCTCACCCGCCGGGGGGCGGGCTGGCAGGAGATCACCCTGGCCGATGCCCGGACCATCGGCGCCCCGGCGATGGTCGCCCGGCGCTGGCGGCTCGAGCCCGGCGCATCCGGACCGGACCTGGAGCAGGGCGACGCCGAGCAGTTGTTGTACGTCATCCGGGGGGGCGGGGCGGCGCTCGTCGACGGGCAGGCGTTGCCCCTGTCCACCGAAAGCGTGCTCTGGCTCGAACCCGGCGAACGCTACCGCTTCATCGCCGGCGAGGACGGCCTGGAAATCCTGCAAGGCTACGCGCCGGGAGAGTGAGCTATGAACGATAAACCGGACTACATCGTCGTCAACCGGGCCAGGGGCAAGATGCTGTCGCACGCCGCCGCCGAGGTCTACGTGCGCGATTTTGCCCCCCTCATCTCCGACGAGCCACCCTCGCGCGGCGGGGAGAACCGGGGCCCCAGCCCGCTGGAATACATCCTCGTCGCCCTCTGCGCCTGAACGAACGTCTCGACGGCCAGGATGGCCGCCAAGATTCGTTTCAAGTATGAGGACCTGGAAAGCCACGCCGAGGGCACGCTCGATACGCGGGGGCGCAAGGGTCAGGCCGATGTGCCGGTGCATTACCGGGCCGTGCGCCTGACCATCCGCATCAAAACCGACGAGCCCGACAAGCGGCTGGAGCGGCTGGCCGAGCTGGTTTCGCGCTACTGCCCGGTCGATAGCCTGGTTAAAGCCGCCGTGCCCGATTACCGGGTCACCTGGGAGCGGATGGAGTAACCGATGCTGATCAAAAACAACTTCACCGTGGAGGCCCCGCCGGAAGCGGTCTGGGCCTTCCTGCTCGACATCCCCCGCGTCAGCGCCTGCGTGCCCGGCGCGGAGGGCGTGGAAGAGATCGAGCCGGATGTCTTTCGCGGCAAACTGACCTCCAGGGTCGGCGCGGTGCGGGCGGCCTTCGCCGGCCAGGTGACGGTCGTCGAGCGCGTTGCCCCGGAACGGCTGGTGGCTTCCTTCCAGGCCGAGGACCGGGCGCTGGCCAGTTCGGTCGGCGGGACCTTCACCAGCCGCCTGACCCCGGTCGAGGGCGGCACGCAGCTCGATTACGAGGTGGACGTGGCCCTGCGTGGACGGCTGGCCCAGATCGGCTTTGCCGCCGTGCAGCAAACGGCCCGGTCGATGACGGCCCGCTTTGCCCGCTGTTTGCAGGAGGCGTTATCGACGTGAGGGCGCTGGTTTTGGAAGAATTTGGCGGGCCGCTGCTGCTCAAGGAGGTGCCCCGCCCGGAGCCCGGCCCGGATGAGGTCCTGCTGCGGGTCAAGGCCTGCGCCGTGGACCAGTTCGATTTGACCATCCGCGACGGCAGGTTCCCGACGGCCCAGACCCCGCTCGTCCTCGGCCACGAGATCGCGGGCGTCGTGGCCGAGACCGGCCCGAACGTGACCCACGTCGCTCCCGGCGACCGGGTGACCAGCACCCTCTACCTGACCTGCGGGCGCTGCCGCCACTGCCAGACCGGGCGGGAGACGATTTGCGAGAACTTCATCGGCTACCTGGGCATCCACACCCCCGGCGGTTACGCCGGGTACACCACCGTCCCGGCGGCCAACCTGGTCAAACTGCCGGAGTCGATCCCCTTCGCCGAGGGCAGCATCATCGCCAACGCCGTCGGCACGCCGTACCACGCCCTGACGAAGCGGATGCGGTTGCAGCCCGGCCAGCGGCTGATCGTCACTGGCGCGGGCGGCGGGGTGGGCCTGCACGCCGTGCAGTTGGCCCGGCTGATGGGCGCGTTCGTGATGGCGGTGGACATCGGCGGGGCCAAGCTGGAGGCGGCCACGGAGTGCGGCGCGGACCTGGCCGTCGACCCGGCGCAGGCCGATTTTGCCGGGGTCGCGCGGGAGTGGACGGGCGGCCAGGGGGTCGAGGCCGTCCTCGAGCTGGTCGGCCCGGCGACGATGCCGGCCAGCCTGAAGGCGCTGGGCAGGGGCGGGCGGATGGTCATCGTCGGGGCGCACACCGGGCGGGAGCTGACCGTCAGCCCGCAGGCGATGATCGCCAACGAGTGGGAGATCCTCGGCTCGCGCAACGTGACCAAGCGCGAGCTGGCCGAGGTAGTCGCCCTGGTCGCCGCCGGGCGCGTGCGGCCGGTCGTGTCCGAAGTGCATCCCCTGGAGGCAGCCGAAGCCCTCCACGCCCGCCTGCGCAACAAGGAGATCGTCGGGCGGGCGGTGCTGGAGTTGTGATATGAGCCTGCGCTTCATCCAACCCGAAACGCTGGCCGGGGCGCTGGAAGCCCTGGCGCAATACGGCGACGAGGCGCAGGTCATCGCCGGGGGCACGGCGGTGGTGCTGATGCTCCAGCAACGGTTGATCGCGCCCAGGGTGCTGGTCAGCCTGGGGCGGGTTCCCGATCTTGACGACATTCGCCCGGAGGCCGGGGGCCTGCACCTGGGGCCGCTGGCTCTGCTGCGCGAGGTGGAGCTTTCGCCGCGCGTGGCCGAGGGGTACCCGGCCCTGGCCCGCGCCTGCGGGCAGGTAGCCAACGTCCGGGTCCGCAACCAGGCTACGCTGGGCGGCAACCTGGCCGAGGCCGACTACGCCTCCGACCCGCCGGCGATGCTGCTGGCCCTCGAGGCGGCGGTCACGGCCACCGGCCCCGCCGGTTCGCGCCAGATTCCCCTCTCCGATTTTTTCCTGGGCTTTTACACCACCGCCCTGGAGCCTGATGAGCTGATCACCAACATCTATGTCCCGCCGCCCCCAGAGACGAGCCGCATGGTCTATTTGAAATTCAAAAGCCGCTCCTCGGAGGACCGGCCCTGCGTCGGCGTGGCCGTTGTGGCCGGCTTTGAGGGCCAGACCTGCGCCGATTTGCGCCTGGCGGTGGGGGCGGCCTGCGAGGCGCCGCGTCGCCTGCCGCAGGTTGAGGCCCTGGCTCAAGGGCAGACCCTGACGGATGAGCTGATCGCCGAGATCGCCGAGGGCTACGCCGCCGGCATCGAGACCCTGGACGATTTGCGTGGCTCGGCCGGCTACCGGACGGAGATGGTCCGCGTCCACGTGCGGCGGGCCTTGCAGGAGGTGCGCGATGGCCGTCGGTAAATCGCTGCCGATGTTGGACTCGGTGGCGCGGGTCACCGGCGCGCTGCCCTACGCCGCCAACCTCAAGCTGCCGGATATGCTCGTCGCCGGGGTGCTGCGCAGCCCGCTGCCCCACGCCCGCATCCTGCGCCTGGACGCGAGCGCCGCCGAACGATTGTCCGGCGTGGCCGCCGTCGTCACCGCCGCCGGCCTGGATCGACCGGGCGGGCCGGCGTTGTTTTACGGGGTCGGGCTGAAGGACCAGCCCTTGCTGGCCCGCGACCGGGTGCGATACGTCGGGGAGCCGCTGGCCCTCGTCGCCGCCGAAACCGCCGAGATCGTCGAGGCGGCCCTGGCCCTGATCGAGGTTGAATACGAGGAGTTGCCCGCCGTCTACGACGCTGTCGAGGCGGCGCAACCGGGCGCGCCCGTCTGCCACGAGGCTTACCCCGACAACTGCTTCGTCCACGCCAAGCTGCGCCACGGCGATGTCGAGGCCGGTTTCGCTGAAGCCGACGAGATCATCGAGGAGACGTTCACCAGCCCGGCGGCCCAGCACGCCTCGCTGGAGCCGCACGTAACGGCGGCGCAGTGGGCAGGGGGGCAACTGACCGTCTGGTCGGCCACGCAAGCGCCCTACATCGTGCGCCGGGTGCTGGCCGAGACCTTTGGCCTGCCGCCGGAGGCGGTGCGGGTCATCGTCTCTCCGCTGGGGGGCGGCTACGGCGGCAAGGGCCACGTGCGGATCGAGCCGCTGGCGGCGGCCCTGGCCTGGCAGTCCGGCGGGCGACCGGTCAAGCTGGCCCTGAGCCGGGCCGAGGAGTTTGTGACCGTCACCAAGCACGCGGCCACGATCACCATCAAAACCGGCGTCCGGCGGGATGGAACTTTCACCGCCCGCCAGATCAGGCTTTTCTGGAACGCCGGGGCTTACGCCGACGCCAGCCCGGCTTTGGTCCGGGGGGGGATGGTGCGGGCCGTCGGGCCGTACCGCATCCCGGCGGTCCGGGTCGATTCTTACGGGGTCTACACCAACCTGCCGCCGGCGGCGGCCTTTCGCGGGGCGATGAGTTCGCAGGCGACCTGGGCCTACGAATCGCACCTGGACAGCATCGCCCATCGCCTGGGGCTGGACCCGCTCGAGCTGCGTCTGAAAAACCTGCTGCGCTCCGGCGAGCGGTTCTGCACCGGCGAGACCCTGCACGACGTGCACTTCGTCGAGTGTTTGCAGACGGTGGCCGAGGGGCTGGGCTGGGGTCAGCCGGAGCAGAAAGCGGAAACCGGCCCGACCCGGCGCGGGCGCGGGCTGGCGGTGATGATGAAGAGCACCATCCCCACCTCGAAGTCGGAGTGCCGCCTGGCGCTCGACGCCGGGGGCCGGCTGACGCTTTACACCAGCACGGTCGAGATGGGGCAGGGGGCGCACACGGCCCTGGCCCAGATCGCGGCGGAAGCGGTCGGCGTCCCGGTCGAAAGGGTGTCCGTCGTCGGCCCCGACACGGCCCTGACCCCCTATGACGCCACCACCAGCGCCAGCCGGGCCACCAATATGATGGGCAACGCCATCTTGGATGGGGCCGGGAAGCTCAAACAAAAACTACTGGAGGCGGCCACGCTCGTTTTCGAACTGCCGCCGGAAGAACTGTCCGCCGCCGGAGGCCAGGTGTTCGCCCGGACCGGGCCGGATGCGCGCTGTTCCTACGCCGACGTCTTGCGCCGGAACGGGCTCGAGGCGATTGAGGCGGCGGGCGAGTTCCAAACCCGGGCCGGGCTAGACCCCGAAACCGGCCAGGGCGTCACCAGCCACCACTGGCATCAAGGGGCGGGCGCCTGCGAAGTCGAGGTCGATACCGAGACGGGCAAGGTGCGGGTGCTGCGCTACCAGTCCGCCTCATTCGCCGGGCGGGTGGTCAACCCCCGCCTGGCCCGGCTCCAGAACGACGGCAACGTTATCTACGGTCTGGGCCAGGCCCTGTTCGAGGAGGTGGCCTTCGACCACGGCCAGGTGGTCAACGCCAACCTGTCGGATTATATGCTGCCCTCGTTCCTGGACGCGCCGCTCGAGCTGGAGAGCGCCGCCCTTGAATCCGAGGGCGGAGAATTCCACGGCATCGGCGAGATGACCCTGCCCCCCGTGGCCCCGGCCATCGCCAACGCCATCTTCGACGCGGTGGGCGCGCGCGTGCGTGACCTGCCGCTGTCCGCCGGGATAATCTTGCGGGCGATACACGATGACCAACGATAAATTGACCTTACGGGTCAACGGGACGGAACATACGGTTTCAGACGCACCGGCCCGCACATTGCTGGCCGTGCTGCGCGACGATCTGGAGCTGGGCGGCGCGCGCGAGGGCTGCGGCATCGGCATGTGCGGGGCCTGCACAGTACTCGTGGATGGGCGGGCCATCAGCAGTTGCCTGATCCTGGCGGCCCAGGTTGAGGGCCAGGCCATCACCACCATCGAGGGCCTGGCCGACGGGCAGGAATTGCATCCGGTGCAGCAGGCCTTCATCGATCAGGCCGGGTTTCAATGCGCCTACTGCACGCCCGGCTTCATCCTGACGGTGGTTGCCTTGCTGGCCGAGCAGCCCAACCCCGACGATGAGACGGTCCGCCGCTACCTGGCCGGCAACCTGTGCCGCTGCGGCAGCTACCCGAACATCCTCGAGGCGGTGCGGGCCTGCCGCTCCGGGCCGCAGGAGTCGATGCACCACCGACGCGAAGCGTGAAAATGTAGGGGAGCCGTATTAAGGGCTTTAGCCCTTTGAGGCTGGAAAGGGCTGAAGCCCTCAATACAATGCCTGGCTACCCGCTACCAGGCAGACAGCTATTTGCACAGGAGTCAGACCGTTCCTAGCGGGACGACAACGACGCGAAGCGTGACGCAAAGCGTGGAGTGCAGACCTTGCGCTTCGCGTGCAGAGCTTGCTCTGCACTCCTATTTACAAGGGAGCTCTTCGATGAAAACCTACCGCCTGGCCCTGATCGGCTTTGGCAACGTTGGGCAGGGACTGGCCCAGATCATCCGCGACCGGGGTCCAAAACTGGCCGACCGGTTTGGCCTGACCCTGGACATCGTCGCCGTAACCACCCTGAGCCGGGGGGCCGTTTACGATCCAAAGGGGCTGAACCCGGGCCGCCTGCTGGCGGCGATGGCCGAAGCCGGGACGCTGGCCGATGTGCCCGCGCCTTTCGATGGCTGGGACGCGCGCCAAACCATCGCTGGCAGCAACGCCGACATCGTGGTTGAAACCAGCTACAGCGACTTGCAGACGGGCGAACCGGCGGCGGGCCACATCCGGCTGGCGCTGGAACAAGGCAGGCCGGTGGTCACCGCCAACAAAGGCCCTATCGCGCTGCATTATCGGGAGCTGGCCGACCTGGCCGCCCGCGCTGCGCCGGAGGTCCGTCTGGGTTTCGAAGGGACGGTCATGAGCGGCACACCGGCCCTGCAACTGGCCCTGGACAATTTGACCGGGGCCGGTATCCGCGAAATCAAGGGCATCCTCAACGGCACGACCAATTACATCCTGACCCAGATGGAGAATGGCCTGACCTACGATGCGGCTCTGGCCGAGGCGCAGCGGCTGGGCTACGCCGAAGCCGATCCCTCGGCGGACGTGGAGGGTTTCGATGCGGCGGGCAAGGTGGTCATCTTGGGTAACGTCTTGCTGAACGCCGGCCTGACGATGGACCGGGTGGCTTGCACCGGCATCACCGGCCTGACCCCAACTGATATTGACCAGGCTCGTCAGGCCGGGGAGCGCTGGAAGCTCATCGGCCAGCTTCGGAGTACCGGGAACGACCTGAGCGCCAGCGTCAAACCGATGCGCCTGCCCTTGAGCCATCCCCTGGCGGGCGTGATGGGCGTCACCAATGCTATCACCTATTCGACCGACCTGCTCGGCGATGTGACCCTGATCGGTCCGGGCGCGGGCGGGCTGGAGACCGGCTACGCCCTGCTGAACGATATCCTGGCCATCCACCGCCGCCTGGGGGGGGAGCGATGAAAGCGGTTAGCGTCTTCGCCCCGGCCACGGTAGCCAACCTCGGCCCCGGTTTCGATGTGCTGGGGCTGGCCGTCACCGGAGCCGGGGACACCGTCGAGGCCAGGGGGATCGAGCGACCGGGGGTGGTCATCGAATCGGTCTCCGGGGATGGCGGGCGGCTGCCTCTGGACCCAACCCGGAACACGGCGGGGATCGCCGCCAGGGAGGCGTTGAAGATCGTCGGCGCGGGGGGGGGCGTGGCGCTCAAGTTGCATAAGGGGATGCCCCTGGGCAGCGGGCTGGGCAGCAGCGCGGCCAGCGCGGCGGCGGCGGCCTGGGCCGTGGCTTTGCTCCACGATTTCGACGATAAGGCGGCGCTCATGCCGGCCTGCCTGGCCGCAGAGGCCACGGTCAGCGGCCACCACGCCGATAACGTCGCCCCCTCGTTGCTAGGGGGGCTGGTCTTGATTCAGGGCTACCAACCCTTGCGCCTGGAGTCTCTACCCACCCCGGCCGATTTATGCGTGGTCCTGGTCACCCCCGCCCACGAAGTCGCCACCGCCAAAGCCAGGGCTGCGATCCCCGGCGAAGTGCCGCTCTCCAGCGTGGTGGCCAACACCGGTAACCTGGGGGCGATGATCACCGCTGCCTTTCGGGATGACGCAGCCGCATTTGGCCGGGCGGCGGTGGATGAGATCATCGAACCGGCCCGGGCCCATCTCATCCCCGGCTTCCCGGGGGTCAAACGCGCCGCGTTGGAGGCCGGGGCCTGGGGCTGCTCCATCAGCGGGGCCGGCCCCACCGTCTTTGCCCTGACCGCTTCGCTTGCAGCTGGTGAGAAGATAGGCCGGGCGATGCAGGCCGCGTTTCGGAAAGCGGGGCTGTCCAGCAGCCTGAATATCGCCCGGATAGACCAGGAGGGCGCGCGTTTGGCGCCCGGGGCAATGGCTGGTCCAAAAAGCCGCTGACCGCTTCGGGCATCTACCGGGCCCGGCGAGCCTGGCAGGAGGAAGCCGGGGTTGGACCGTCCAGAGACCTCTCGCCGGCAGGTAAAATGGGCCGAAATTTGACGGGCCATCCGCGGTGTGCTATACTCCGCCATGTAGAAAATTGAATAAGCCAGCCAGGGTTGGTAATTTTTGCCGAGGTAGCTCAGTTGGTAGAGCATTTGACTGAAAATCAAAGGGTCCCCAGTTCAAGTCTGGGCCTCGGCACCTTTGTTGCTCTATTCTGAAGGGATGTGCGTGGTCGTACATCTCTTTTTTGTTGGTGAAGCTGCAAAGATCGCCGCTGGAGCCGGCCCTAATTCGCGCCCCTGCTCGA
>JBHHXL010000020.1:0-26413 GCA_046757065.1 Anaerolineae bacterium | reverse complement strand
GTTGCCATTTGAATATAGCTCCTATCTAAAATTGATATGAGCGCGTTGCAAACAGACCGCTTGTTAAACCTGTTTGAGACACACCCGTTAAGTAAGCGTTCAGCCCCCTCCCCAACCCCTCCCCCATTCTGGGAGAGGGGCTTAAAAGTTCCCTCTCCCTGCAAGGGGGAGGGTCAGGGAGGGGGTGTGAACACTTATCCCGTTAATGGTTTTTATAATGCCTTGTTAATTTGACAGTCTGTGTTGAGTCTGACTTTAGCCAACCGGTTAAACCTGTAACCAGATTGGTTTAATCTTTGAGATTGAAGCAATGTAATCTATTGGTTGAGAGTTAAATCATCTGGAACCGCAGCTCACAACGACGGGCCTCGGTGTCGATATCAAAGCGGCTGATTTTAGTTTTGGCTCCCAGGCGCTGGCGCAGACCGGCAGCGGCAATGTTGAGGTAGGGGCAGACAAAGGGTTTTATGCCCGCTTCAATCAAGTCCTTTTCCACCCGCATCAGAACACAGTTTTCCACAATAAAATCTATGTCGTCATCTGTTTTGTCCGCATCAAAGCGGGTGGCAATGCCGAACTCGTCCACAAAAAGTCGGCCAACCTCGGTTAAGATGTTTTGCGGGTCTTCGCCGGCAATCTCTAACCCCATTGTTTTTTCCAGCAGTTCTAACATGCCCTCGCCCACCGTATTGGTGGTTGTCAGGGCCGATTCGCCAAAGAGGTCCCACAAGCCTTTTTCCAGGCCGTAGATAATCATGGCGTTGATGCGAGCCAGATTTCTCTTTTTTTCTTCTTCTGTTGCCATTTGAATATACGCTCCTTGATTTGGATTTACATATTTTGACGGTTATGGAAAAACTCCGCCTTTTACTGTGGCCGGAATTATAAAATATCTTTTAGGGTGGCCACAATGTTACGCACTTCGGCAAAGGCCATGCCCAGGTTGACATTGGCGGCGGTCAAACCGACAAACAGCGTTTCATCATTGATGCCGGAGACAATAATGTTGCCATCATCGCCTTGAATGAGGGTTTGCTTAAAATTGCCTCGCTTGAGTTGGTCAACGCTGCGTTTGCTCAAGCCCAGTATGGCGGCTGAAGCCGCTCCGGCCATCGTTTCATCCAGAGCGCGCTGGGGCACGTTGGCCGAGTAGACCAATCCGTCTACGCCCACCACTGCGGCCCCGTCAATATCTGATGATTCTTGTAATAGTTCGGCCAGAGTATCGGCCAATACTTCACTTTTCTTTTTAGCCACGGTTTTTTCCTCCTGATTTAAAGATGTTTCTGATAGGTGTGAGGCTTCGTCCAGGCGACGAGCGCCTTCCAAGAGCAGGCCGGACCAACTGCGCTTAATGGTGGCAGCCGGAACCGTATCAGGCTCTACTTCTGCTAACGTAAATTGTCCTTCTTGCCAGGTTAATATCTGATAAATGACCTCCTCGCCCTGAGTATCGCCCAGGGCAGCGTGTTGTACGGCCCCTTCGTTAAAAAAGAGGAGAGCTTGTTGGTTGTTGTGTTCAATGGTCAGGCGGGCCGTTTTGCGGTCCTGGCAGTTATGCTGAATCAGGTCGGCTACGGCCATATCCTGTAAATTGCCCTGCATTGCCATAAGCATACTCCATTTGCAATTTTGGATTTGCGATTTTGGATTGTTACAATCGTAAATCGTAAATCCAAAATCTAAAATGTCTACAGTTTCCACTGCCGTTTGATGGCGCTGACCGCCTTGTTGGTCAGGCGGCGGTAGCTTTGACCCCGGTCAGGAACCAGCACGGCCAGAATTAAATTTTGGTCGTTGGCCTTAAAGGGGCGGCAGACCAGCCGCCGGCCGGCGGTATCAAATAGCGAGATTTCATCGGTTTGGGCCATGCCCAGTTGATTTTGGGCTTGGGCGGCCGTTTTTTGGATCAGGGCCACCACCGCCGATTGGGTATCGGGGTCCTGGCCGGGCGCGGCAGCCGAGGCAATGGCAAAACCGTGCCGGTCGGTGACGACGGCAATGGGGAAGCCGCCCTGTTCGTTCATATCGGCCAGCACTTGAGCCAGCTCATTTGAGCCAAATTTTGCAGTGTTTTTGGTCACAGGTTTACCTCTGATGATTGGCTAATTTATCTTGCATTAAAACTAGAGTTTAAAAACGAGCGAAAAATCGCAAATCATAAATCCAAAATCGGTCAGGCCATTTCGCGTTGCACATTTTTAACGACGCCGCTGATGATGGCTTTGAGGGTATCAAAGACGCCCTGGCCGCGTACGGCAACCGATTCAAAGGTGGGTTGGCCGTTGACGTGTAAGATATTACGCAGCAACGGGGCCGGCATAGCATTGGGCAGGTCTCGCTTGTTAAGTTGAACCACCAGGGGGATGTCGGCGGGCAGGTTGAGCGAGACCAGATGCGCCTTCATATTTTCCCAGGATTCCAGGTTGTCGGTGGTGCGGTTGGCAGCCGAATCGGCCACAAAGACCACCCCGTCGGCCCCGCGCAACACCAGTTTGCGGCTGGCTTCGTAGTAAGCCTGGCCGGGCACGGTGTAAAGGTGAATTTTGGGGGTCAGGCCGCTGATTTTACCCAGTTCCAGTTGCAAAAAGTCAAAGTAAAGGGTGCGGTCTTCGGCGGTTTTTAGCGAGATGAGTTCTCCGCGCCGGCGGGGGTCTACTTTGGCATGAATTTGCTCCAGGTTGGTGGTTTTGCCGCTTAGAGCCGGGCCGTAATAAACTACTTTCAGATTCAGTTCCCGCAATTGCCAGTTTATAAACATAATTCTACTCCGGGCGCTATCTTAAAAATGGTATAGGACACGGATGAACGCAGATTCACGCGGATTTTTCTTTTAGTTTTTTTTATCTGTGTTTATCCGTGTTTATCCGCGTCCGGTAAGTTCTTTTATAAAGTAATATGGTATAGGACACGGATGAACGCAGATTCACGCGGATTTTTCTTTTAGTTTTTTTTATCTGTGTTTATCCGCGTTTATCCGCGTCCTATAAGTTCTTTTTAAGGGGCTTACTCTTGCCACAGGTCGTCTAAAGCGTCGCTAAACAGGTCGGGTAAATTCTCTTCTACCGGCAAGGTTTCAACAGCCAGGTCTTGTGGCGGGGGGGCGGCGGTAATCTCGGCCAGTTGGCGGGCCGCTTTTTGAATGACCATTCTGGCCCAGCCCAGGGGCGTTTCGGTAGAGATCTGCACCAGCAAGGCCAGATGATGGCCGGCCTCGCAGATGAAGGTGTGGGTACTTTGGCCCTCGCGCAGCACCATCTGGTTGTCCTGGTATTGGCTGGTCAGCCGGGCAATTTCGTGGCTGGCGGCCAGGTCGCCGGCCACCAGAGAACCCAGGGCCACCGCGTTTGTTGAATTTTGCCCGCCCCGGGTAGAGATAACCTGGCCGGTTACGTCGGCCAGCAAAATAAAGGGGGCCGGCGCGTTTTGAGCCAACTCGGTCAACAAATCTTCAACAGCCTTTTGTTGCGCCGGATAAAGAACCAGGCCGCTGCGCAGGTTATATGGCCGGGATTGTTTTTGAGTCATAATGCGCTCCTTTTACGATTTACGATTTTGGATTTACAATTGGATTTGGGGCAACCAGCCTAATCGTAAATCGGCAATCGTAAATCGTGTTAGTACTTAGTCAAATAATTTATCTAATTCAGCCTCAAAAGCCTGGTCAACTGTGGGGTTAAAAATTTGCTGCGGGGTAACCTGCGTTGCCTCGCTTACAATTTGGCGCAGGGCCAGGGCGGTTTGCCGGGCGTGATACCAAACCGTGCCCAGGCGGCTGCTGTAAGAGCCGCGGTCAATAACCAAAATAAGCAACAGCCGCCGCCCAAGATTAACAGCATACAGGTGGTTGTTTTTGCTTTCGCGATAGGCCAGGTTGATGGCGTCGGCGTCGGAGTCCAGAACCCGGCCGGCTTCGCCCAGGGTGGCAATGCCGGCTCCCAATAATGAGGCCATTTCTCCTGTCGGAAGCTTGTCTATATGGCCGGTGTGGGCAATGCTTTGCCCCTGGGTGTCGGTTAAAAAGACGCAGCGGGCGCCCACGTCGGACCGCAACTGTTCTATCATCCGGTTTACCTGCCGGTATTGGCCGCCCGATAAAGCCAACGCGCCGGGCCGGCTGATGGCGGTCTTATCCTGCAAGGCGTCCTGCACTATCTGGCGAAAGGTCTTAATATCCAGCGGCTTAGTCAGGTAGCGATAGGTTTGCAGCCGGCGGCTTTCAGTCTCTACCGCTTCGCAGCCATAGGCGGTAATCATGATAATCCTTGTGCTTGGGTCAATATATTGAATGGCTTCTATCAATTCCAAACCATCTATTTGGGCCATGTTGAAATCGGAAACAACCAGATCAAAAGGGGCCTTTTTGATTTCGTCCAAAGCGGCAAAGCCGTTGGTAACGGTCACGGTTTGGTAATTTGGCCCCAGTTTTTTTAGCGCGGCTTTAAGGACAATTAAAACCGATTCTTCATCGTCTACAATCAAAATGCGTTTTTTCTTCATCGCCAACGCCTCGCAAACAAGCAGTGACAGCCACTTTTTAAGTGACTGTTACCTGTGTTACCGTGTTTAGCATATCAAATAATAGGGTCAATAGTGGTTGGAAAAGGTTGGGAAAGGTTGGGGGGCTAAACGTTGCTTTTGCTGCCGGGCGACCAAAGATAACCTTTATGGCGCACGGTTTTGATATAGCGAGGGCGGGTTGGGTTCGGTTCAATTTTGCGGCGGAGGCGATGAATGTGCCATTTAATGGCATCGCGGGCTTCCCGTTCGTCGCAATCGTAGCCCAGGGCGCGATTAACCAGATCGCGCGGGGAAAGGGGGCTGGGGGCGGCGCCAACCAGGCAGAGCAACAGGTCAAATTCGGCGGTGGTCAGGTCAAGCGGCCGGTCGTCCAACGCGGCCTGGCGACGGTGGCGGTCAATGATCAGGTTGCCGGAACGAATGAATCGAGCCTCAACAGAGGCGGAGGCTGGCAGGTCCGGGTCTGCATCAAGCGCATCAAGGGTTTGGCGCAGCGTTTCAATTTGGGCCAGCAATTGGCGGCGCTGTATCGCTTTACGGCGTTGTTGCAAGCCATTGCTCACGCATTGGCGAATGGCGGCCGGGCTGGTTGGTTTTAAGAGGTAATCAAACGCGCCCAAACGCAAGGCGCTGATGGCGCTTTCTATACTGGCGTAAGCGGTGAGAATGATAACAATAATATCCGGGTCATGGGCCCGGGCAACCTGCAAAACCTGCATTCCATCTACCGGCTCCATGTTCAGGTCAAGCAGGAGCAAGTCGTAGGAGGGGGCTGCTTCGGCCAATTTTTGCAGGGCTTCGGCTCCATTGGCAGCGCTGTCAAGGTGGTAGCCTTCATGTTGCAGGGCGCGTTCCAAAGTAAAACGGATGTTGGGTTCGTCGTCAATAATCAAAATTTGGGGTGGGGACATGGGCGTAACCCGCTTGTTTTGCCAAAGATTGGGTCTACTGAGGCTGTGAGCCAACCGGCAATTGAATAAGGCAAACAGTTTGCCCTGCTTGTTGTTCTACTTTGATAGAACCATTGCAGGCTGCAATAATATCCTGGCTCAGAAACATGCCCAGGTCGAGATCATACGGTCTGGAATCGGTTCCGGTAAAGGCAACATCGTTGGAAATAAATGAAGAAGCATCCGATGAAAATTCAATTTGTATGACGCGGGCCAGGGCGTAAGAGCGAATCCGCAGGTTGCCCCCGCCGGCCGCGCCGATAGCGTCGCTCCAGTTCAGGAGCAAGCTCAGAAAAACCAGGTGAAGCTGATCAACAACGGCGGTCAGGTGAGGCAGATTGGGAGCCAAATCGGTTTGCAGCTTAACCTTTTGCCGCTTTAATTCCTTACGAGCCAGGGCAATTGCTTCCTGAAGCGCCTGATTTAAATCAAGCGATACCAGCCGGCTTTCCTGGGGACGATAAACCCGGCGCATGCGGTTGAGCAGCCGCACCACTCGGGCCGATTCGGTCTGGCACATCTGAAGGTAGGCAGCCACTTCCTCTGGGTTGTCCAGTTCTTCCAGGGCCAGGGCCAGGGCGCTTTGAATAACCTGCATGGGATTATTGATTTCATGGGAGAGGGTGGCGGTGAGCCGGCCCATTGTGGCCAGCCGTTCAGATTGTAGAATTTGCCGGTGCAGGCGCTCCCTTTCATTCATCAAAGTTATGGCGCGGGTATGCAGGGTAGCATTGCTAACGGCTACGGCCACCATCTCAATGGCGGTGCAAAGCAAGGTTAAATCGGCTTGCTCAAAGGGTTCGCCAATTTTGTTGACCAGGTTCAATACGCCAATAAGCTGGTTGTGGTAGGTCATTGGAGCGATCATTACATTACGCAAGGCAATCTGGAGCGTGTCAAAAACGGTTTTATCCAAACGAGGCTCGTTGGCCGGGTCGTTTACAATAATCGCCTCGCCGCTATGGGCCGTCCAACCGTTTATTCCCTGTTTAAATGGCTGCTCGAGGGGCGGTCCCGGCGGCAGATCAACCCCCAGGGCGGCAGCCAGGTATAAAACGTCTGCATCTTCTTTAACCAGCCATAAAAAGCCGGCTTCCACCTCAAACAGGCGGCCAATCCAATACAGAGAGCGTTTGAGGGTGGCCGGCAGGTCCAGGCCGGCGGCAATTTGTTGGCTCATTTCATATAAAATTCGCTGCCGGTCGCCATAATCGCGCAGTTCTTGCAGCAACCGGGCGTTGGCAATGGTTGAGGCGGTCAGGCTGGCCACCCCTTCCAGTAGCATGGTATCTCTATTGGTAAAAGGCTGGCCGTAATTATAATAAATGACCATCACCCCAATGACGGTTTCACGGTTACGCAGCGGCGCGGCCAGTAAAGAGCGTTTAACCAGGGTTTCAACCTGATCAACCTGCGGGTCAAAGCGAGGGTCATCGGTTGGGGCATTGGTGTACAGGGGCCGGTTATGTTTTACAACCCAGCCGATTAAGCCTTGCCCCGCGCGCCGGCGCGGCAGGCGGCGGGCGGCCCGGAAATCAGGCCAGGGGGAGCTGAGGGATGAAGTTTGGTCAAGCCATTGCCCGTTGGCGGAAAGGAGCCAAATGTCGCCTTCCGAAGCGCCAAGCAGGGAGACAGTTTGCTCCAGAGTAAGGGACAGAACCGTGTTCAAATCAAGGTTCTCGGCAACGGTGCGGGCCAGCAGAACCATAAAAGCGGTTCGCGTGGCGTAAAACTGCGTTTCTTCTTGCTGCCGAACCGTCTCCAGCAAGGCCCCAATTTCCCGGCCCAGCAGCAACAACACGCGCTTATCGGGCGGGCCAATAGTTGGCGGAACAGCGTAAGCCAGGTTTAAAACGCCAATAAACTGGCCCTGGCGATAGAGGGGCAGGCTCAAGTGGCAGGCAAGGCCGTTTGTTTTCCGGCGTTTGGCCCGAGCCAAATAAGGGCAGGCCACAAGCTGCGGCGCGCTGTCTTGCCGGACAAGTTCTAAACAATCCGGCAATTCCTGGCCGGTGAAATTGTTTTTTTGGTGAAGGAGAGGGGGCAGGTTGTAGCCGCCGGCCAGGTTAAAGGTTTTTTGATCCGGGTTCAACAGAAACAGCCAGGCCGAGGGCGCGTTAAAAATTTGGGCCAGGTTTTTTAGCCCCTGATTTAAGGACAAAGAGACAGCGCTACGGTTTATGCGCTGCACGGTTTCCAGCACTGGCTGAAAATTGCAAAAAGCGGCAAACAGGTAATCGGCCAGCCATGAGTATATCTCTGATGGCAGCAGCGGCAAAAGCAGGTAGTCATCGGCGCCGGCTTCCAGAACCTTTTGGCGATTGGCCGGATTGCTGATTAAAACCACCAGAGGCGGTTCGGTGGCAAGGCTTTTCTGATATAGTTGGCGACATTCGGCTATGGCCTCATAACCGGCTTCAATATCAAGCAAGATCAGGGCCGGTTCAGGGGCGTCGTCGGTTTGAGCGTTCAAGTATGATTCTGTTTCCGGTATAGCAGCCAGATGTACCAGGGGGATAGAAGTTGGAAGCATAGCCGCGCACGCTTCAACCAGCGTATCCTGGGGGCTAATTAATAAAATCAAAGGCGGCTCCTTTTATGACTCAACTTAGGCTGGCAACATCTTAAACCTGAGTTTAGGATAAGTCAAAGTTAATACAAAGCCCTTTTCACTGAGCCTCACTCCGGCACATACTTGCGCCCGGTGTCGTCGCCCAATCTGCCGTCATAAACGGGTGCAAGTATGTGTTCAGGCGGCAAGGTTGGGAGTTTTGGATGTGAAGTACGGAGTGGTTTTGTGCGCTCGCTTTCTTGGGCAACGCTTCCCCAACCCGGTCATTGTTCCCCCGTCTCCGGACTGTCTTTTTGCCAAGCTAACGCCCGCAAATAAGCGGATTGGGTAACTATTCAGGTGACTGGCACTTTGGGCTTAAAAAGCGTGGATTTGACGGGAATCGGGGTTGTTTTACCTCAATTAAGTGCCAGTCACCTAATAGGGTGAATAGTTACCGGATTGGAAAGGTTGGCGAAGTGCCGTTGCAGCCTTGATACCTTCACAGGCGCAACCAACCGCAATAAAAACGCAGAAGGCAACCGCATCAGCAGCCTGACGCGTGTCAAGGGGCACAAAGAAGACACTATTCTGAGTTGGTTGCGTGAAGCGGCTCAACATGCACAGGCTCTGGAAGATGTGCTGATGAAGGACTTTCGGGTCAAGCGCGGCCAGTTGGAGGGTCTGTGGGCCTACGTTGGCAACAAAGGAGAAAAAAAGCTACGTGGAAACTCCTGAGAGTGGTCAATTCATACGTTCAACCATGCTGGATATGGATAGCCGCCGACGCGTAGCACGAGCCATCGAAAAGGATGAAACCCAAGCCAGTATCGGCGTATTCCAGATACTTCAGCGGCGCGGGCATCCAGAGGGTCCGCCCCCGACCATTTCGGATGGCTGGGGTGGAATTGGCGAAGCGATGATCGAAGTGTACGGCCAGGTGCCGCAATACAGTGGTCGTGGACGCCCGCCCACCCGCAAGAAGGCGGGCGCAGACTGGCTGTATCTACAAATGGTCAAGCAGCGAGATGGGACGGGTCGTTTTGCCGGCACAAAGCTCAAAGCCATTTTCGGCAGTCTGGAAAAAGTGACGCAACTAACCGATCATGTTTGGACGGTTAAAGAACTGCTAACTTCTATCCCTTTGAAGTGCTAACTGCTCCTAAAAGGGAGACGATGCAGCCGGACAGTGAGCAAAAAAACCTTTGGCCGGTTGTGCCCATCACCATTTGTGGTATAATGCATCGGATCGGACCGGAACGCGTCGGACCGGCAAACCTTGTGTTGCATCGGTTGGGGAACGCGGTGTGACATTGTAGCCTGGGAACCGAAGGAAGGTGGATGCGCATGGCAAACCCCTTAGTAACCCTGCTGGGGTTTTTCTCGCTGGATATTGGCATTGACCTGGGCACGGCCAACACCCTGGTCAATGTGAAACACAAAGGAATCGTTATCAACGAGCCTTCGGTGGTGGCCATCGAGAAGCGCACGCGCCGTCCCCTGGCCATTGGCCTTGAAGCCAAGGATATGGTCGGCCGCACCCCGGCCAACATCGTCGCCATCCGGCCCCTGCGCGATGGGGTCATCTCCGAGTTTGAGATTACCGAGCGCATGATCAAGTATTTCATCGAGAAGATTCACCAGGACCGGCTCATCCCCTTTCACTTTCCCCGGGTGGTGATCGGCATCCCCAGCGGCGTGACCGAGGTGGAAAAACGCGCCGTTTACGACGCGGCCAAGTCCGCCGGAGCCAGGGAAGCCTACCTGATCGAAGAGCCGATGGCGGCGGCGATTGGCTCCGGGTTGCCCATCACCGAGGCCCTGGGCAGTATGGTCATCGACATTGGCGGCGGAACGACCGAGGTCGCCGTTTTTTCTTTGGGCGGCATTGTCGTCAGCCGCTCCATCCGCGTGGCCGGCGACGAGATGGACGAAGCCATCATCACCTACGCCCGCCAGAAATACAACCTCCTGATCGGGCAACGTATGGCCGAACGGGCCAAGATCACCATCGGCTCCGCCTATCCCCTGCCCGAAGAGCAAACCATTACCCTGCGCGGGCGTAACCAGATCACCGGCCTGCCCGATACGGTGGAGGTCTCAAGCGTCGAGATTCGCGAGGCCCTGTCCGATTCTATGGCTGTCATCATTGAAACCGTGCGCGATGCTCTGGACGAAACACCGCCGGAGCTGATCGCCGATTTGATGGAAGGCGGCATCGCCCTGGCCGGTGGGGGGGCGTTGTTGCAGGGTCTGGCCGAGCGTCTGTCCGAGGAGACGAAGATGCGCGTCTATGTGGCCGATGAGCCCTTGACCTGTGTCGCCCGTGGGGCCGGTTTGGTCCTGGACAGCATGGATAAATACGCCAAAGTCCTGGCCGGCCTGCAACGCGGCAGCACCAATCACCGCCTATAAAACCTCATGCCCGCCTCTCGCAACCGATCACTGGTTTTGAGCACCCTGATAGCTATGGCTGTGCTGGGGATAGTTTTGGATCGTTTGGGGTATCTCCAACCGGCCCGCCTGGCCCTGCAAACGCTGGTGGCCCCGGTCCAGGCGGCGCTGACCGATGTCGCCGGCGAGGCGGTTAGCCTGAGCCAGAGCGCCCAGGATATTCGCCAGCTCCAGGCCGACAACGAGGAACTCCAGGCGCTGGTGGACAGGCTCCGGGTCGAGAACGTCCAACTGACCGAGCTTCAGCGCGAGAACCAAATCCTGCGCCAATTGCTAAACTACACCCGCAGCAACCCCGAGTTCGACTACGTCGCAGCCGGCGTGGCCGGTCGCACCATCGGCAGCGATCCCAGCAATTTGCTTTTCTACATCTTCGTTGATGTGGGTGCCCGCCAGGGCGTCGCGCCGGATATGCCGGTCATCACCGAGCGTGGCCTGGTGGGCCGGGTCACGGCGGTCGGGCCGAACAGCGCCCAGGTGTTGATGTTGATCGACCCGGCCAGCACGGTCAACGCCCGGCTGCAAAACTCCGGCGTGACCGGCCTGGTGCGGGGCCAGCTCGATGGCAGCCTGATTATGGAGCGCATCCCCCAGGGCGAAAATGTGAACCCCGGCGACATTGTGCTCACCTCGGGGTTGGGCGGCAATTTCCCGCCGAATCTGGTCATCGGCCAGGTGACAGAGGTCACCCAGCGTGACCTGGATATTTTTCAAACGGCCCACATCCGGCCTACCGTCGATTTTGGCAAGCTGGAGATCGTGCTGGCGCTGACCGCTTTTGAACCGGTCGATTACGAACGGGAAATATTCGGAGCGCAGGAGAGCGGCAATTAACCCCTACTTGGGCCTGATCATCATCTTTTCGCTGACGCTGGCGCAATCGACCCTGGGCCCATTTCTGGCCGTTGGCGGCGCGCGGCCCGACCTGGTTTTGGTCTTTGTTGTGGCCTGGACCCTCCTCAACGGGTTCTCCGAGGGCTTGCCCTGGGCTTTTGTGGGCGGGCTGGCCCTGGATTTGCTCTCCGGCGCGCCGTTCGGCGTTTTCACCGTCAGCCTGTTGCTGACCAGCTTCGTCGCCAGCCTGACTTACGGGCGGACCTTCGGCCATTTGATGAACCTGCCGCTGTTGCTCATCCTGCCGCTGAGCTTTTTGTTCAACGCCGCCAGCCTGCTCTGGCTGGACCTCCTGGGCCGCCCCATCGCCTGGGGGATGGCTTACCGGGCTGTTCTGTTCCCGGCTGCGTTGTACGACCTCGGCGCGATGCTGCTGCTGTTTCCCGCCATCTACGGTCTTTTCCGCCTGACCCGGCGCAACGAAATCGATATCGCCTGACGTTTCCTTGTCACTTACCCACTTTTCAAGTACAATTGGTGAGGGTTGCCCGACCAGTAAGGATAGCTTCAGCGCAAATGACTGATTTCCAGGTTCGGCTGCGAACATTCACTTTCCTGGCGGTGATTGTGCTGGCCTTCGCTGTGTTTAGCGCTCAACTTTGGCGCTTGCAGGTGTGGGAAGGCGAGCGTTATCAGCGCCTGGCAGACCGGAATCGCTTCCGTCAGGTTGAGGTGGATGCCCCGCGAGGCATCATCTACGACCGGGAGGGGCGGCTACTGGTGCGCAATCGCCCCACGTTTGACGTGGTTATCATCCCGGCTTTTTTGCCGGAAGATGATACGGCCAGGAGTAAGGTTTTTGCCCGGCTGTCGGAGTTGCTGAAACTGCCGATCACCACCGGCGGCGAGCGGGAGACGGCCAGCCACAACGGCTATTTTCGCTCGTTCCTGCACCACGAATACACCCGCCAGCCCGGCCGCCAGGTCAAAACCCCGCGCAGCCGCCTTCTGGAGCGAGCGCCACAGGGCTTGAGCGACGCCGTGGTGGCCGTTCAAAATACGGCCCCTTACCGGGCGGTGACCGTCGCCGAGGACGTCGATCCGAGGGTCGCGGCCATCATCGAAGAGGAACGCCTGAACCTGCCGGGGGTGCTGGTTGAGGTTGGTTCAGATCGAGAGTATTTGACCGGCGCTTTGACCTCGCATCTCTTGGGTTACGTGGGCCCGATTCCGCCGGGCCAGACCGACAGATACGAAGCTGCCGGGTACGGGCCAAACGATAAAGTGGGTCTGGTCGGCGTCGAAGCCAGCTACGAGCAATGGCTCAGAGGGCACAAGGGCCAGGAGACGATTGAGGTTGACGTCACCGGGCGCAAGATTGGCACGCTCGGCCAGCCGGTGGTTGCCCAACTCGGCCACAATCTGATTCTGACCCTCGACCTCGACTTGCAGGAATTCATTCAAGAGGAGCTGGCCGAGGCTATCCGTACCTCCTCCGGGCGCGATGGTGTGACCATCGCTATGGACCCGCGCAACGGCCAAATCCTGGCGATGGTTTCCCTGCCGACGTTTGATAACAATCTTTTCGCCCAGGGGATTTCGGCCAGGGAGTACTCCTTGCTGGCGGAGGATGAGCGCCGGCCCCTGGTCAACCACGCCATCTCCGGCCTTTACCCGCCGGGGTCCACTTTCAAGATTGTGCCGGCCGCCGGGGCCTTGCAGGAAGGCGCGATCCGGCCCGATACCATCATCGTTGACCAGGGTGTGCTCTGGCTGCCGAATAAATTCCACCCCGACGACCCGGACCTGGCCCAACCTTTCTACTGCTGGAACCGGGACGGCCACGGCCGGGTGGATTTTGTCACCAGCCTGTCCATCTCCTGCGATGTTTACTACTATCAGGTTGGGGGCGGCTACGAGCCGACCGGTTTTGAGGGATTGGGCCTGGATAATATGATTCGCTACGCCGAGATGTTTGGCTTCGGTGCGCCGACCGGGATCGACATTCCGGGCGAGGCCGCCGGTCTGGTGCCGACCCCGCGCTGGAAGCGCCTGAATTACGCCGAAACCTGGGTCACGGGCGACACGTACAATATGGCCATCGGCCAGGGGTTCGTCCTGGCTACGCCGCTGCAAGTGCTCAATAGCTACGCCGCCATCGCCAATGGGGGCACGCTGTACCGGCCGTATCTGGTGGAGGAGGTTCGCAACGTCCAGGGAGAACTGGTGCAGCGCCGGGAGCCGCAGGTGCTGGGCCAGGTGAACGTTGACCCGGACGTCTTGAATTGGGTGCGCCTGGGCCTGCAAGCCGCCGTCGATTGGGGCACCGCCGCCGAGGAAATAAACGTGCCCGGCGTTAGCGTGGCCGGCAAGACCGGCACCGCCGAGTTTTGCGACCGCTACCCCCAATGCCTCGACCGCGAGGGTCGTGTGCGCACCAGCCACGCCTGGTTCGTGGCCTACGCCCCCAGCGAAAACCCCGAGATCGCCGTTATCACCTTTGTTTATGGAGGCGGCGAGGGCTCGAAGGTGGCCGCGCCGGTGGTCAACAACGTGTTGCGCTACTACTTCGGCATTGACCGGCCGGAAGAGGAAACGGACGAGCCCCTCCTGGCCGGCGCGGACCCACGCGCAGCGTCGCTCGATTTGCGGCCACGGCTGGTGGGGGTGGACACCTGGGATGGCGGCGGCGCGGCCGTCACCGGCTTTGTGCTGACCGGCGAGGGCACGCCCGTTCCCGACGTGGCTATCGAAATCGTGGCGCAAGATCAGGTGGTCGGTCAGGTCTTCTCCGGCCCGACCGGCCAGTTCGATTATAATTTGCTCGATCCCAGCCTGGCCAGAACCTGGCAAATTCGCTTGCCGGATTATCCTGGGACGGAACCTTTACAATTAGACATCGTTAAAGGCGCGCGCTATCTGATCGAGTTCGCGCCGCGCGTGATGTAAGCGCACCCGGCAATGGCTAACGACTCAAAACGCGTTACAATCAAAGGCACCAGCGACGGCCTTATCATCACCCTGGGGGCAGGAGACTGGGGGGGTTTGCTTGAGACACTCAACCGCCACCTGGGGCAAAAAGCTTCCTTTTTCAAGGGAGGGCGGGTGGCGCTGCACGTGGGACCGCGCCAGCTCGATAGCAGCGAGTTGATGGCCGCCGGAGAATTGCTGGATAGAAATGGCGTTACGTTGTGGGCCGTCATCGGCGACTCGCCTGAAACGAGGCGCGCTGCGGCGCAACTGGGGTTGGAAACCCGCGCCCTCGAGGGGCCGTCGCCGTTGACGCCCCCGCCCGAACGGGAGGACGGCAACGCCATCGTCATCCGCAAAACGCTGCGCTCCGGTCAACTGGTGGAACATCCGGGCCACGTCGTCGTCATCGGCGACGTCAATCCCGGCGCAGAAATTCGAGCGGGCGGGGATGTCGTTGTCTGGGGGCGGCTGCGCGGGGTCGTCCACGCCGGCCTGGCCGAAAACGAAGAAGCCGTCGTTTGTGCGCTGTTACTCACGCCCACCCAGCTTCGCATCGGCCAGGTCATTGCCCGCTCTCCGGCGGATGCCTCCGGCGAGGGGGCTAAACCGGAAATGGCTTTTGTTCAAGACGGTCAAATCGTGGCCCAGGCCTGGAAATAGGTAGGAGGGAACTTAATTATGGCTGCAACTGTCATCACCGTCACCTCGGGTAAGGGGGGCGTGGGCAAGACTACGGCGACGGCCAACCTGAGCACAGCCCTGGCTGCGATGGGCAAGAAAGTTGTGGCCATCGACGCCGACATTGGCTTGCGTAACCTGGATGTGGTGATGGGCCTCGAAAACCGAATTGTGTACGATCTGGTGGATGTCGTTGAAGGCGTCTGCCGTTTGCGCCAGGCGATGATCAAGGATAAACGGCTGCCGGACCTCTACCTGATCCCCGCCGCCCAAACCCGCGACAAAACGGCGGTCACCCCTGGCGATATGATCAGCCTGTGCGATCAATTGCGCCCGGACTTCGACTTTGTTTTCATCGACTCGCCCGCCGGCATTGAATTGGGTTTCAAAAACGCGCTGGCGCCGGCCGACAAGGCGCTCATTATCACCACCCCCGAGGTCTCTGCCGTGCGAGATGCCGACCGGATTATCGGTATGATCGAGGCCGAGGAGAAAGGACCGGCCCAACTGATCGTCAACCGCCTGCGGCCCGACATGGTCAAACGGGGCGATATGCTCGACACGGCCGATGTCATCGAGATTCTGGCGATTGACCTGATCGGCATCGTCCCCGATGACGAAACCATCATTGTTTCCACCAATCGAGGCGTGCCGGCCGTCTCGGAGAATCACTCCCTGGCCGGCCAGGCTTTTCGTAACGTGGCCCGGCGGCTGCTGGGGGAAGAGGTCCCGTTTATGGACCTGGATGTTTCACCGGGTCTGAGGGAACGGTTTTCGCGTCTGTTCGGGCGCAAATAGCCTTTAGTGGAGAGGGAAACCTATGAGCATCCTGGACCGCCTGCTAGGCCGACCCACACATTCCAGCCGTGACCTGGCCAAGGAGCGCCTGCAATTGGTGCTGGTCCAGGACCGCGTCAACCTGTCGCCGGCGAAAATGCAGTTGTTGAAGGGTGATTTAATCGAAGTCATTTCGAAATACGTTGAGATCGACCGGGACGGGATTGAAATCAGCCTCGACCGGCGGGCGCGGGAAAGCGTCTTGATCGCCAACATCCCGGTCCTGGGCGAAAACTCGGCGCGGAAATAGCGCCTGGTTAACCAGTTAACCAGTCCACCAATCAGCCAATCAACCAATCAACCGGTTAACCAGTCCACCGGTTAACCAATCAACCAGTCAACTAGCTAAGAAGTGAAATGTACAGTCGTCTGTGGCGCAAGTTTGATTTTTGGATAGTTGGTTTTGCTTTGCTGCTGGTCATCTACGGGGTGGCGATGATCGCCAGCGCCACGCGTGGCAGCGAGGATTTGCACGACCTGTGGCGCACGCAGCTGATCCGGGCCGGGATCGGTTTCGGATTACTGCTCGTTGTGGCCGCCATCGACTATCGTTTTTACCGGCAGCTCTACAAGCCGATGTATTTCGTCATTCTGGTTACCCTGGCGATTTTGTTCATCGTTGGCGAACTGACCCAGGGCACGTTGCGCTGGATCGGGCCCGGCGGCACGCTCCAACCCAGCGAGCCGGCCAAGATCGTGCTGATCATCACCCTGGCCAAGATTTTGAGCGACCACGACGGGCAGATGGGCTATCTGCGCTATGTGCTGCTCTCGCTGCTGGTCATCGTCCCGCCCGTCCTGCTCGTGTTTTTGCAACCCAACCTGAGCACCAGCATCATCCTCATTTTCATCTGGTTGATCATGGGCTTCGTGGCCGGGGTGCGCCTGTTTCATCTGGGGTTGTTGGCCGGCGTAGGGGCCTTATTCACGCCGGCCCTGTGGCTGATGCTGGAAGACTATATGCGCGAGCGCGTCCTGCTCTTCCTGAACCCCGCCAGCAACCCGGATGACTACTACAACGTCCAGCAGGCCCTGATCAGCATCGGCTCCGGGGGGTGGTTGGGCAAAGGCTTCGGCAACGGCAGCCAGAGCCAGCTTCGCTTCCTGCGCGTGCGCCACACCGACTTCATCTTTTCGGTCATTGGCGAGGAGCTGGGAATGTTGGGAGGGATCGTCCTGTTTGTGCTGATCATCCTCCTCCTGTGGCGCATCCTGCGCGCCGCCGACCTGGCCGCCGATCCCTTTGGCCGGCTGATCTGCACCGGGGTGGCGGCGGTGATCTTCGTCCAGGCCTTTGTCAACGTGGGCGTGAACCTGGGCTTGCTGCCGGTGACCGGCACGCCCCTGCCCTTTGTTAGCTATGGCAGCAGTTCCCTCTTTACGCTTCTGATCGCCCTGGGGCTGGTCGAAAGCGTTTTGATGCGCCGCAAGCGCCTCGATTTCGAGTAGCCATCTTGAATGAACATCCCCCCATCTCGCGCAGTTTCGGTCTTTGGGTCATCGTCGGCTGGTCGATTGTCGTCGTTTTCGAGATAGCAGCTCGTTTGTGGTTGCTGGTCAACATCCCCGGCCTGATGAGCCTGCCCACCCGCAACCTGATCGTCCTGTTTGTGATCGTTGACGTGGGCTTCATCATCGGCTTTTTGGTCGCCGCCTACGGCCTGGCCCGTCGTCTGGAATGGGGACGGCGGCTCTTCATCGCCCTCAGCATCGTTCGCTTTGGGGTGTTGACCTTCGGCTTGTTTCTGCCCGGAGTGATTTCGTCGCAGGCCGGCAGTCTGCGACCGGGCCAGCAAGGGTGGCTGTTGGGTCGATACGCGGCCTCCCTGGTTTTGCCCGTCTGGTATCTGAGCCTGGCCCACATTCGGGCGCGGTTCAAGGACCAGACTCGGTAGATCCAGGTTTGGGCTTGTAATGTAGGTCAAACTGTTAGTTTGGCCCGCGCAAATAACAGTTTGCGCTACAAATTGGATCCATTGATAGGATTAGAGATTGGAATATGACAACCCCTTCCCAACCCGTCCGTGTGCGCTACGCGCCCAGCCCCACCGGCTTTTTGCACGTCGGCGGGGCGCGGACCGCCTTATTCAACTACCTTTTTGCCCGCCACCACGGTGGGGCGTTCATCCTGCGCGTGGAGGACACCGACCGGGCCCGCTACGATCCCGAGGCCGAAGCCGATCTACTGCACGGCCTGCGTTTCCTGGGCCTGGAGTGGGACGAAGGGCCTGAGGTCGGGGGCGAATTTGGGCCCTACAGGCAGACGGCGCGGCTGGACCTGTATCGAACCTATATCCGGCAGCTCATCGAGGGGGGGGTGGCCTACCCTTGCTTTTGCAGCCGCGAGCGGCTGGGGCGGGTCCGCCAGGAACAGCAGCGGGCCGGCCTGAACCCCGGTTACGACCGGCATTGCCGCCGCCTCGATCCCGCTGAAGCCGCCCGCCGCGTCGAGGCCGGGGAGAGCCACGTCGTGCGCCTCAAGGTGCCGCTCGACGGCGATATCGTCGCCCGCGATTACATCCGGGGCGAGATCAGCTTTCAAAACAAGCTCTTGCAGGATATTGTCATCCTCAAAACCGACGGCATCCCCACCTATCACCTGGCCAATGTGGTTGACGATCATCTGATGGAGATCAGCCACATCCTGCGCGGCGACGAGTGGGTATCCAGCATCCCTTATCACCTGCATCTGTACCAGGCCCTGGGCTGGGAGCCGCCGGTGATGGCTCACCTGCCCCTTATCCTGAAACCGACGGGCAAGGGCAAGATCAGCAAGCGCCCCGAACGCCTGCCCGATGGCCGGCTGATGCCGGTCTTCGTGCGCGATTACGAGGAGCTGGGCTTTTTGCCCGAAGCCCTGATCAACTTTATGGCCCTGGTCGGGTGGAGCTACGACGACAAAACCGAGATCATGAGCAAGGCCGAACTCATCGAGCGCTTCAGCCTGGACCGGGTCCGGGCCGCTCCCGCTGCCTGGAATTTCGAGAAACTGGAAAGTTTCAACGGGGTTTACATTCGGGGGCTTGACCCGGAGGATTTGACCGGCCGGCTGCTGCCGTTCCTGGCCCGGGCCGGTCTGCAGGCCGACCGCGAAACGCTGCGCAAGATCGCGCCGTCCATTCAAGAGCGGCTCAAAACCCTGGCCGACGTGGTAGACCTGGTCGATTTCTTCTTCCTGGAGGAGCTGCCGCCCTATGACCCGGCGGCCTTGATCCCCAAGAAGCTGGCCGCCGCCGACGCGCTCCAGGCCCTGGGCCAGGCCCGGGCCACGCTGGCCGGGACGCCCTTCGAGCCCGGCGCCCTGGAATCTGCGCTGCGGGACCTGGCGAAATCGTTGGGCTTCAAGGCGGGCCAGCTATTCCTGCCGATCCGGGTGGCCGTGTGCGGCAAGACGGTGGCCCCGCCCCTGTTCGATACGCTGGCCGTCCTGGGGCCGGAGAAGGTCTTGCAACGCCTGGATAAAGCCATCGAGATGTTGAAAGACTTGCCGGTCGATGCCTGACAGGCTTGACAGAAGGCGTGAAAATCGCCCGTCGATTGCGGTTACCGCTTCAGGTTATGGTATAATGGAGGAGGGAATCCAGGAGAAGGGAGACAGTATATGGACCCGGCAACCATCGATCAATTAATTGTACTGATCCCGGTCGTAATCTTTTGTCTGGCCGGTCTGATTGTGGCCTTGATCGGCACCTTTGGGTTTGTTCTTCTCCGGCGCTCGAACCGGCCCGGCGAGGAGGGCCTGGCGGTGCCCGTCGCGCCGCCGGGCGAGGCTGCGCCCGCCGAGCCGGGACCGGCCGCCCCGCCGCCGCTGGCTACGGACGTCGATCCCGATACCTATCTGGCGGAGCAAAAATCTGCCCTGCAGGAATTCTCGCTGGCAGACCTGTCCAACACGTTCCGGGGTGTGACAGGCCAGGGTTATCGCCAGGGGGTGATCGTCCATCACCGCCAGCCCGACGTGCCCTTGATCGCCTTTGCCACCCAAACCAGCGGGGGGCAAATGGGCCTGATCAAAGCTACAACCACCTACGGTGAGATAGAGCTAACCGTTACCGCCGGACGCGCCGATGTGGTCTGGAAGGGGGACAAGTTGGGCACCCTCGATTACCAGCACCAGCGCGTTTTGGGCCCGGAAGGCCAGCTACTCGGCGAGATCAACCGTCCTGCCGGGGCGCTAAACCTCCAGCTTGGCGACCAGCATTACCCGATCAGCTTCTTTGGGCAAAAAGCGGGCGAGCTTCACTACGCCGTCCAGGGGCTGAGTAGTCTGCGCTGGCTCTCCGATACCGAGGAGGAAGAGCAACCTCCGGCTTTCAGCGATCTAAACCCTGAGCTGAACGACACGCAACAAGTCTTCATGATGACCGCCCTGGTGATGGAAGTCGGCTTCTTCGATTTCCTGGGCGCAATGCAGTAGGAGAACTGTCAGGTATGTCCGTTGAAGAAGAATTTATGGATGTCTTGCAAAACATTGAGTTTTCTATCATCAATGTCTATCGCGCCCATCCTGAAATGACAGACAGCGAGGCAGAATTTGGCCTGGCGGCGGTCTTGCGCCAATACCAGGCCGAGAGCCGGGGTCGCACCCCGACATCACGCGCCCTGCCGGGGCTATCTCAGGAAGTATTTGAGGGTGTCAAAGCTATGTGTGACTGGCGGCTGGGGCGTAACACGATTCTTACCGGTGACGACGAACCGTTCACAGAAGGGCCTCCGCCTATTGCCCTGGCGGATATGATAGCTTGTTTGAAGCGTATCAGAAAATCCATAAAGTTTTGGAGCAAAGAGGGCGGGCGACGAGGCTATCTCGATTATGTCAGCCGGTTTATCGGCTGATCCAGGCGGAGGAATGTTGATGAGCGCTTGTGACGACCTGAAAACCCAATTTCTGGAAGAGATTACGCCGGCTATCGAGGAGTTGACCCGGGAGTTCACCTGGGGCGGCCTCTTTGCCCTGATTGACGAAGCAGTGCAGGCCGCCGAAACCACCGAGAGTATCGGCAGCGGCCCGCAGAAGAAGGCTTGCGTGATCGACATCATCCTGGAAGCCTACGACCGTTCAAACTTCGATATCCCGTTCCTGCCCAATATGTTTGAGAAGACCGGCCTGAAGCTGGTGCTGGATATCGTCATCGACGGCATTGTGGAAATCCTCAACCGCCGGGGCATCTTCGTTCACGGAGCGCAAAGCGCCCCTGCCGAGCCTGTGGCCTGAAGGCGAAATCCGGTTTCCGTCAGGGGCAATTCAGGTTGGGTGGCGTCTGCTAATTTGATTCTAATATTATTCGGGTATAATTTCCACAGCCGATTTTTGATAGCAAGAGGAGGTATATTCTATGATCTTCTACGATCCAATTTTTTTGATATTTATGATCCCCTCTATGATTCTGGGCTTCATCGTGCAAGGCGCTGTCAGAAGCCGGTTCGAAAAATTCGCCAAGGTCAGGACCTTTCGCGGTTTGACCGGCGCGCAAGTTGCTCGCGAAATCCTTGACAGCAACGGCCTGTATGATGTGCGCGTTGAGGAAACGCAGGGGACTCTGAGCGACCATTACGACCCTCGCGGTCGTGTCCTGCGCCTGTCGCCGGAGGTGGCGCGGGTGCCCTCCGTCTCGGCGGTTGGGGTGGCCGCTCACGAAACCGGTCACGCCCTGCAGCACGCGAAAGGGTACGTGCCTCTCCAGCTTCGCAGCGCGCTGGTGCCGGCGGTCCAGTTTGGCAGCAGCCTGGCCCCACTCATCATCATCGGTGGTATCTTCCTGCAAGTGCTTTTGGGGTTGACGGGGTTGGGCTATCTCATCGCCTGGTTCGGCGTGGCCCTTTACGGCCTGGTGGCCCTGTTCTCCCTGGTTACCCTCCCGGTCGAATTGGACGCCAGCGCCCGGGCCAAGCGCCTGCTCTACCAGTACAACATCGTCGATAAGCAAGAATTGGGCGGTGTTACCAGCGTCCTCAATGCCGCCGCCTGGACTTACGTGGTGGCAGCGATTGCGGCCCTGCTGCAACTGGCCTACTGGATCTTCAGGCTATCCGGCAGCCGCCGTTGAGATCAGACACTATCGCCTTACCAACAGACCCACTGACCGAATCCAACGATCCGTGAGGATGAACCGCACCCCTCACGGATCGTTACGCGTAGGAGCTACATCGATTATGATGAGACGACAGACTTTGATTGCCGTGGCTATCCTGGCCCTGATTGCTTTAGGGTGTGGCGTCGCCGGCGCTGGCGCTTTCGATACAACCCTGACAGCCGACAGGCAGCCGGAGGCCGGGCCCAACCCTGGCCCCCAGACCCTGATCACGCCTGTTCCCCCGCCTACCCTGATGCCCTCTCCTACCCCTTTGCCGGCGGCGGCCATTGCCCAGGCCGATGCCGAGGAGTCTTTGCTGATCAACCTTTATGAACGGGTAAATCCCTCGGTCGTCAACATTGAGGTGCTGGTTCAGCCCGACGAGGCGAACCTTCCGCCTTTCCCGGAGGGCGAGGTTCCCGAAGATTTCGATTTCTTCCAGCAGCCCTTCCCCAACCAGGGGCAGGGTTCCGGATTTGTCTATGACCGGCGAGGGCACATTGTAACCAACAACCACGTCGTGGCCGATGCCGACCAAGTCTTCGTCACCTTCCACGATGGCACCACCGTCCCCGCCGAGGTGATCGGGACGGACCTGGACAGCGATCTGGCGGTGCTGAAGGTCGATGTGCCCCGGGCCAGCCTACGCCCGGTGATGTGGGGGGACTCGGATGTGGTCAGGGTCGGCCAGCGGGCCGTGGCCATTGGCAACCCCTTTGGCCTGGCCGGAACGCTGACTTCCGGCATCGTCAGTGGGGTGAGCCGCAGTTTGCCGGCCAACCGGGCCGGTTATCGCATCCCGGAGATCGTCCAGACCGATGCTGCCATCAACCCCGGCAATTCCGGCGGGCCGCTGCTGAATTCGCAAGGGGAGGTCATTGGGGTCAACAGCGCCATCGTTCCCCGCCCGGTGGGCGGCGGCGAGCGCAGTTTCCTGGGCGTCGGCTTTGCCATACCGGGCAACCTGGCCCAGCGCGTCATCCCGGCGCTGATCGAAGAGGGGCGATTTCAGCATCCGTGGATCGGCTTTCGGGGCAGGGACCTGACCCCGGAGATCGCCGACGCTATGAATTTACCGACGGCGCGGGGCGCGCTGGTGATCGATGTCGTTTCCAACAGCCCGGCGGCGAAAGCTGGACTGCAAGGCGGTACGAGAGAGGTGGAGTTATCGAACGGGTTTCCCGTCGTCATCGGCGGTGATGTGATTATTGGCATTGGGGATGAGGAAGTGCGCGTGTTTGACGATTTGCTTTCCTTCCTCAGCCGCAAGGGTGAAGTCGGCGAGGAGGTGATGCTGTCGATCATCCGCGGTGGCGAGGTGCAAGAGCTACCGCTGACCCTGGGCGCGCGGCCACGGGAGAGCCGTTAGGTTCGCAAATATTCCACCAGCAAGCGGGCGGTGTTTTCAATCGAGTCCAGGTGCGTTCGCTCATAAGCATGTGAGCTGTCGACGCCGGGGCCGAGGAGGGCCACGCGGGCGTCCAGCCCGGCCCGCAAGGCGGCGGAGCCATCGGAGCCATAGTTGACGTAGATGTCCAAATTGTACGGGATTCCGGCGGCTTCGGCCAGGGCAACCAGGTGACGCCGCAGACCTAAATCGTACGGTCCGGTGGCGTCCTTCACGCAAATGCTGACCGAAAACTCGTCGCCGGCCTGCCCCTCGCCGATGGCCCCCATATCGACGACGACCAGGTCCCGGCTGTCGGGGGGGATGCCGGTCGCCCCGCCGTGTCCCACTTCCTCATAGTTGCTGATGAAAATATGCGTGGTTTGGGCCGGCGAGATGCCGGCCCGTCTCATAGCCTCGACGGCGGCGAAGATGGCGGCCACGCTGGCCTTGTCATCCAGATGGCGCGATTTGACGAAGCCGCTGTCGGTCACCTCCAGCCTCGGATCCCAGGCCACGAAATCCCCCACCTGAATGCCTAACGCTTCGGTTTCGGCCTGGCTTTTGGTGCGCTCATCCAGGCGCACTTCCAGGTTGTTCAAATCGCTTCCCAGTTCGTGGATGTCCTTGGCCGGATGAACGTGGACCGATTGTTTGCTGAGCAGGACCGTCCCCAAAACCCGGCGACCCTGGCCGGTTTCGACCGCACAGTATTCACCAACGACCGAGGCGGGCAGGTATCCGCCAATGGCCGATAGCTTGAGGCGGCCGTTCTCCTTGATCTCCTTGACCATCGCCCCCAGCGTATCGACGTGGGCCGTTATTGTCCGTGGCGCATCGCCGGCCAGGCCGGGCAGGGTGGCCAGCAATCCGCCCTTGATGGTGTGTTGAAACGAGGCATCGGGCCGGGCGCTTTGAAAATAGGTTTGCGCCAACGAAACCGCCTGGGCCGTGTTGCCCGTGGGGCTGGGGGTTTTCAGCAGCTTGCACAAAAACTCGGTGGTTTGTTCAACGTCTATGGCGATGGCGGAAGACATACGGCCTCCTTGGAGGACGGGGGAAGGGGCCTCCCTGATTTTCATCCTTCTTTCTGACGACCCCGGCGTTGGAGTAGCCCTGTGGCAAATAAGATGGATAGTTGTAGGAGCAGGGCCGGGGTGACCGCGAGGGTCGCCCCTACTCAGAATCGCCGTTGGCCTGGGCTTTGCGCGGCACTTGATGGCAATGGCGGCAACGGGCCTCGTAGACCTCTTCAGCGCCGACCATAATGACCGGATCATTATAGTGGGCGGGCTGGCCGTTGATCAGGCGCTGGGTGCGGCTGGCCGGCGCGCCGCAGACCATGCAGATGGCGCGCAGCTTGTCGATGATCTCGGCCTGGGCCATGAGCAAAGGCATTGGGCCGAACGGTTCGCCTCGAAAGTCCATATCCAGCCCGGCCAGGATGACTCGCTTGCCCTGGTTGGCCAGGGACTCGCACAAATTGGCAATAGCCCAGTCGAAAAACTGAACCTCGTCAATGGCGACGACGTTAGTATCCGTCCCAATCTGGGAGCCGATTTCTGCCGCATCCTGCACCACGCAGGCCTCGAACTGGCTTCCGGAGTGCGAGCTGAGCCTGTCCTTCTCATAGCGATCATCGATGGCCGGTTTGAAGACCTGCACTCTCTGCCGGGCGTACTCGGCCCGCCGCAAACGGCGAATCAGCTCCTCGGTTTTGCCGCTGAACATGCTGCCGCAAATCAGTTCGATCCAGCCATCACGATGATGATAATCGACCATACTTGCCTCAGACCCCGCAAATAATTAAGGCAGACCTGACGGGGTCTGCCTTAGTGTATCACCGCGCAATGTCTGCCTGAAACCCAACACTCTCAAGCAACCCCGGCCAACCCTTACCCTAAAATCTCGGCACGAGCGGTTTCAAGTTTTGCGTTTATCTCTTCCAGGGCATCCGGGGTGAAGCCCTCCAGAGCCAGCAGACTTGCTTCGTCGTTCTCGACCTTCTGCAGCAAATCGCCGATGGAAATAATATCAGCGTTGGAAAGAACCTGGAAGGTGTCGTCATCCAAATCGAGGGCGATGAGCTGCTGCTTCAAATAGCCTTCCCAATTCTTTCGTTTCTGTTTCTCGCGGCGTTGGCTGACGGTCTCTTGGTGCTCAACGTAATATTGCAACCGCCTGCGGAAGCGATCAACCTGGCCGGCCGTGTCGACGATGCGTTGCTCGCCCGTGAAGAAGGGGTGGCAGGCGCTACAAACGTCGGTGTGGATTTCCGGGACCGTCGAGCCGGTGGTCCAGCTATTTCCGCATGAACACACCACTTTCGCTTCCGGATAATACTCCGGGTGGATTCCTTGTCGCATAAGTCTATAACCTCTTCACTAACCCGATGACGAATTCCCTGATGAGTCAGGTGTGGGCCGGCTACTCCGGGTAGACGCTGACCTGCTTTTTCTGGCGGGTAACATGCTCAAACTTGACCACGCCATCGATGGTGGCGAAAAGCGTGAAGTCTCGCCCCAGGCCGACGTTTACGCCGGGGTGAAGCCGGGTGCCGCGTTGCCGAACCAGGATGTTGCCGGCCCGAACGCGCTCGCCGCCAAACTTTTTGACCCCCAGGCGTTTGCTTTGACTATCCCGACCGTTTCGGCTGGAGCCGCCGCCTTTTTTATGTGCCATTTTTCCTCATCCTTCGTTAACCGGTAACGATTTTTTCAATATGCAAGCGCGTGAAATCTTGACGATGGCCCTGCTTGCGCCGGTAGTTCTTCCTGTGTTTGAAAACAATGATCTTTTTGCCACGTCCGTGGGTTTGCACCGTGGCCAGCACCCTGGCCTTGTCAACGGTGGGGGTTCCCACCTGCACCGCATCATTGCTGCTTACTAACAAAACCTGGTCGAACTCAACGTTCGCGCCGACCTCATCCGGTAGACGGGCGACGTCAATCGTATCGCCCTCCGCCACTCGATACTGCTTGCCCCCTGTCTGCAAGATTGCATACATCTCTACGCCTCCACGTTCAGGCAAAATATGTGGGACCGGGCCTCGGTCCCGCAAACGCTAATTATATGCGGCGCTAGAACGGTTGTCAAATAACCCGCCGAATTTTCACGCTTCTTCATCAAAGATCAGGCAGATGCGCTCGATTTG
>JBHHXL010000019.1:0-26440 GCA_046757065.1 Anaerolineae bacterium | reverse complement strand
AAAAAGCGAAAGAAAAACCCGTGAAAATCTGTGTGAATCCGTGAGCCAATTAAATCCGTTGACCAAAGTGTACGGTAGCCAGAACTTGACCTTTAATCAGGGTCAGTTTGTGGGTTGCCGCTGCCAGGCGGCTGGCCCGGGACCGTTTCACGCCGGCTTTTGGGTAACTCTGGCGCCAAGAACGCCAAGTTTTGCTTGATTTTTGCCTTTTCTTGGCGCACTTCGCGTCTTGGCGGTTCAACTCACCCCCCAATCGCGCGCGCAACAACACCCAAACGGGGGACTACCTATATGTTATACTACGTGGCAATCGCTCAAGAGTCAAGGGGGGTGCTTTCCGGCTCTTGAGCAGCGGTGTGAACCTGGGGTGCTGCCTGAGGTCGCCGGCGCAAGAGGAAGATCAGGGGGATGCCGGTCAGCAGGCCGCCGGCGGCCCCGGCCAGCGCCCAGCCGAGCGCCCGCCCGATGGAAACGGCCAGGCTCAGGCCCACCGCCCAGCCGACGGCGCTGGTCAAAACCCACCAGCCGGCCTGCCCGACGTGCTGCCGCAGAATAACCCATTGAATCGCCCCCCCTACCACCCCGGCCAGCGCTCCCATCACGGCGAACACGGCGGTCAGGCCCACCAACCCGGGCAGGGACCAGCCCAACGACCAGCCTAACGACCAGCCGACGGCCCAGCCAATGGTGCTGGCTAATATCCAGCGGGTGGAGCGCAGGAAGACCCCTTCCAGGGCAAATATCTGGGCAATGCCCACCGCTGTGCCGATGATCGCCCCTTCGATGGCCCGGCCCAACGACGGGCCGGCCGCCGCGGCCAGGAACCCGAAGGCAAACTGGCGCACGGTCGCGCCCAAAGCCCAGCCGACGGCGTTGACCATTGTCCATTGCAGCAGCAAACTCCAGCTAACCCTTGATCGATTTTGTGGGGACATAGGGTGAATTCGCTCTCCAGCGTGCAACACGCAGTTCGACGCTTCACCTCAGGCAGGGTCGAAGCGCCCCCTACTTAGCCTGACCTGTTGAGGCGAAGGAGTCTTACGTCGGAACCTCCGGTGGGTTTCCCTCATCGCCGGAGTCTGTGATATACTTCGGCCTTCGGATTGATAGCTTGCCACCCTTGTTTGAGGAGACGACAATTCGTTTATGAAAGAGACAACACGCATCCTGCACCTGGGCGATACGCCCGAACGCTACCACGGCGCGGTCAATCCGCCGGTGGTGCACGCCTCGTTGTTCGGTTACAGGACCTATGAGGAATTCTTAGACGCCTACCGGCATCTGGATGACCGCCCCTTTTATCATCGGCACTTCAGCCCCACCGTCTACATCCTGGAGCAGAAGATCGCCGACCTGGAACGGGCCGAACGCGCCATCGCCTTCTCGTCGGGGATGGGGGCCATTACTGCGCCATTGCTGACCCTGTTGAGCCAGGGGGATCATCTGCTGGTGGTGGATTGCGTCTACGGACCCTCGCGCCAGTTTTGCAGCGATACGCTGGCCCGCCTGGGGATCGAGGTTGAGTATTTTCCGGCGCGCGAGTCGGCGGACCTGGCCGGTCGCTTGCGCCCCAACACCCGCCTGATTTATCTGGAGTCGCCCGGCAGCCTGACTTTTGATTTGCAGGATTTGCGAGCCGTGGCCGGCCTGGCCCAGGAACGCGGCGTTTACACGATAGTCGATAATTCCTGGGCCACGCCCCTCTACCAGAAACCGCTAGAGATGGGGATCGACATCGTGGTTCACTCCGGCACCAAGTACATCGCCGGCCATTCCGACCTGACGCTGGGCCTGCTGGCCTGTTCGGAGAAACTGTTTCGGAAGATCAAGCCGATGGCCGCCCTGCTGGGCGCTAACCTGGCCCCGGACGACGCTTATCTGGCTCTGCGGGGGTTGCGGACTTTGCCCCTGCGAATGGCCCAACACCAAACCTCGGCGCTGGCCGTTGCCCGCTGGCTGCAAAGTCGCCCGGAGGTTCGAGAAGTGCTGCACCCCGGCCTGCCCGATTTTCCCGGCTACGAGCTGGCCCGGCGGCAACATTCCGGCTCCAGCAGTCTGTTCACCTTTCGGCTGCACCCCGGCTCCCTCGAAGCGCGCCGGGCCTTCGTTAATACCCTCGACCTCTTTTTGATTGGCGTCAGTTGGGGCGGCTACGAGAGCCTGATTCTGCCGTTGGAGATGACTTTTCAGAATGACCCGGACCTGCGGGCCAGCCGTGGCCTCGACGACGACACCTTCCGCACCTCGATTGGCCTGGAGGACCCGGAAGACCTGATCGCCGACCTGGAGAAAGGGCTGGCAGCCTGGCGAGCGGCAATGGATTGAGTTCGGTGAAGCGTGAAAATAGGAGTCCGGAATTCATTCCGGACTCCTGAACTACGCTATTTTCAAGGAAGTTGGAGCGATGGCCTATACCCCAATCTTAGCCACCCTTGGCTACGTAATGTCGCCGGACGGGCGGCAGACGTTGCTCATCCACCGCAACACCCGCCAGGACGATCACCACCTGGGCAAGTACAACGGCCTGGGCGGCAAACTTGAGCCCGGCGAGGACGTCGTATCCGGCTTCAGGCGGGAGGTGCGAGAGGAGGCGGGGATCGAGTGCCTGGAAATCATCTTGCGGGGTACGATCAATTGGCCCGGTTTTGGTAAGCAGGGCGAGGACTGGTTCGGCTTCATCTTTCGCGTTGACCGCTTCCGGGGCACCCCCTTCGGCCAGAACGCCGAGGGCACGCTGTCCTGGGTGCCCGTCGATCAGGTCCTCGATCTGCCCCTGTGGGAGGGCGACCGGCATTTTCTGCCCCTGGTCTTTAGCGGAGACCCACGCCAATTCCACGGGGTGATGCCCTACAAAGACGGCCGGCTGGTGAGCTGGGATTATTGCCTGGTTTGAACCGTCCCTTACGACGAAAGCTGGTCGATGGCCTCTTTTGCCTCTTTGAGGCCGACGTTGGCTTTTTCCCGGTAGCGTTTGACTGCTTCGATCTTCCGCCCGGCGGCTATCAGGGCCTTGATCTCGGCTAATGCCGATTCCTCCAGGGGTAATCCGCTGCTTTCAGGCTGAGATGTTGGAAGCTTTAGATCGCCCGTTCGCTCGAAATGGTCGACGGCATCTTTGGCCTGCTTCAGGCCAACGCCGGTGTGGATGCGGTAGACCTTGACCGCCTGAACCTTGTTCTTTTCCGACAACAACCTGTCGATGGTGTACACTAATTCGTTAAAACCTTGCCCGTTCATAGCCCTCCTCGAAAGCAATTTGACTCGACCGTATCATTCCATTATAATTCGCGCCGAACTTGACGAATGGAAATCAAACATCAATCATCGTCACAAATGTGTACATCCTGTCAAACCGGCGCAACGCAGTTTAGTGTGTTAAACGAATGACCAAACGCGATGCTTTCTTTATTAAGAAACGTCCGTTGGCATTCGTTATTTTTGTTTATACTACGTTACCCCGCGACAGGCAAATCCAGGAACTGTCACAGTTGAATGAGGAGGGACGGATAGAGTATGCGGCAACCCAACATACGCTTAATTATTACCTTCGTGATCAGTCTGGCCGTTGGCTACGCGCTTTCCTGGGCCATTATGATTGGCCTGGATGCGCCATACCGGTTGTACGGCTTCGGTAACCTGACCGCTGTGGCCGGGTTGATCGCGATTTTCATCATTATCATCCTCGACCGGCCGCTAAACCTCAAAACCTTTGAGTGGCCCGGCGGCAACGATGAGTCTAGCCAAAAATAACAACTGAAGAGGGGGGTACAAGAGTGCGGCGACCCAGCATACGCTTAATCATCACGTTTTTGATCAGCCTGGCCGTTGGCTACGCGCTTTCCTGGGCCATTATGATTGGCCTGGATGCGCCATACCGGTTGTACGGCTTCGGTAACCTGACCGCTGTGGCCGGGTTGATTGCGGTTTTCATCATTATCATCCTCGACCGACCGCTAAATCTGAGGACTTTCGATTGGCCCTCGGAAGAAGAAGAAGCTGAGGGTGATAAAAACACGCGCCATCTCTTTGCGGTAAGCATTTTGATTCTGGTCGTCACGGCAGTATCTATCGCCTGGTTGCAGGGAATTACTCTGCTGCCTGCCCAGGCCAGCGCCGAGGCGGTGACGATAGACTGGTTGTTTGGCTGGCATCTCCGGGTCATTGCCTTCCTGTTTGCCCTGGTCGTCGTCTTTATGGTTTATAGCCTGGTGGTCTTCCGGCGCAAGCCGGGGGAAACCGGCGACGGCGCTTTCTTTCACGGGCACACCGGTCTGGAAATCGCCTGGACCATCGTGCCGCTGGTGGTAGTGTTGTACTTCGGCTACCTGGGCGCTCGCACGCTGGGAGAGATCACCGCCCCGGGGCCGGATGAAATGGTGGTCGAAGTCCGAGGCGCACAATGGTCGTGGCGCTTTGATTACCCGGAGTCCGGCATCAGCTCCACCGAGTTGAACCTGCCGCGAGGCCGCCAGATTCTCCTCAAATTGACCTCGATTGACGTCATCCACTCCTTCTGGGTGCCCGAGTTCCGGGTCAAGCAGGACGCAGTGCCCGGCCTGGTTACCGACCTGCGGGTCACGCCGACCCAGGTGGGGGCATTCACCCTCAGGTGCGCCGAGTTGTGCGGCCGGGACCACGCCACGATGCTGGCCCCGGTCAATGTCATGGAGCCGGCTGACTTCGAGGCCTGGGTCGAGGCCCAGACCGCGCCTGCTACGGAACTCACTCCGGCTGAAGCGGGGGAAAAAGTGGCCGAATTGCAGGGCTGCACGGCCTGCCACAGCGTTGACGGGACTGCGGGGGTTGGCCCCACCTGGCAGGGTTTGTTTGGCCGGGAGGAATCGCTGGCTGATGGCTCGACCGTCACCGTTGACGAAGCCTACCTCCGCGAATCAATCGTCGCTCCCAACGACGACATCGTTGCCGGTTTCGCCCCCAATCTTATGCCCTCCACGTTTGGGAACGTGCTCACGGCGGAAGAAATCGACAACCTGATCGCTTACATCAAAAGCTTGAGCAACTGACAGTATCTTGGGCAATTGTCGGGCGGCGCCCGGTTGCCCGGACAGCATTGATATTGATTGGTGAAAAGGGGGAACACGTATGACATTGCTTTCATCAGGGCTTGTCCGAGGGATAATCAGCCAGATCGTGGCTACCGCTATCGGTATGGGGATTACGATGGCTATTCGCTCGGCGATGGGACTGCCGGCCTGGAAGGCGGAACCGGTCACGGTCGTTGGCGCGCTGATAGGCGGCATCGGCTTTTTGCTTGGGGTCGGGGTTATGACCGACTGGTTGAAGTGGATGGCCGGGCGGGAAACCCCGCTGCGCCACGGCGCGCCGCCGGGCAAGCCGGAGTGGTGGCGCTACTTTAGCGTGGATTATGACCACAAGGTGATCGGTATCCAGTACGTCGTGACCGGCATCCTGCTGATGCTGGTTGCCGGTTCATTGGCGATGATCTTCCGGTTGGAGTTGGCCCAGTCCGGTTTGCAGTTTCTCCAGCCCAATACCTACAATACGATGATGAGCGCCCACGGCATCATTATGATCGGCAGCATCCTGCTGGGCGTTGGCGGGATGATGAACTACCTGGTGCCGCTGATGATTGGGGCCTCGGATATGGCTTTCCCGCGCCTGAACGCCTTTGGCTACTGGATCAACGTCCCCGGCGCGCTGATGTTGGTCACCGCCATTTTTGTCGGCGGCTGGGACACGGGCTGGACCGGCTACCCGCCCCTGAGCGCCCGCGCCCCGCTGGGCGTACAACTCTTCTTCCTGGGGGTTTATTTCATCGGCCTGTCGTCAATCATCGGTTCGGCCAACCTGCTGGTGACGGTGGCCCGTATGCGCGCCCCCGGTATGAGCCTGTTCCGGATGCCCATCTTCGTCTGGGCGGCGGTGGCTACCTCGCTCATCCAGTTGACGGCCACGCAGTTGATCGGCCTGTCCTTCCTGATGGTGCTGATCCAGCGCCTGTTAGGCATGGGCTTCTTCGATCCGAACCTGACGGAACGAGCCATTGAACTGGGCTCGCCTCCCGGCAACGCTATCCTCTTCCAGCACCTGTTCTGGTTCTACTCGCACCCGGCGGTTTACGTCTTCATCCTGCCTGGCCTGGGAATCATCAGCGAATTGCTGCCGGTTTTCGCCCGCAAACCGCTGTTTGGCTACAAGTGGATTGCGCTATCCAGCCTGGCCATTGCCCTGGTCGGGTTCATCGTCTGGGCGCACCACATGTTCACCTCCGGCATGGCCGGGTACCTGCGCGTGCCCTTTATGTACTCGACAATGCTGGTGGCCGTGCCGACCGGGGTCAAGTTCTTTAGCTGGCTGGGGACTCTGTGGCAGGGGAAAATTACTTTCCCGACGCCGATGCTCTTCGTCCTGGGCGCGATCTCCGTCTTCCTGATCGGCGGCCTGAGCGGTCCGCCCAACGGCACGGTCAGCACCGACCTGCACCTGCACGACACCTACTGGGTGGTGGGCCATTTCCACGCCACGATGTTCGGCGGGTTCACCTTCCCCTTCTTCGCCGCCGTCTATTACTGGTTCCCCAAAGTGACCGGGCGCAAATACAACGAGACGCTGGGCAAAATCCATTTCTGGATTATGACCCCGGCCTTCTGGGTGCAGAGTTTGGGGATGATGCGTATCGGGCTGCTGGGTATGCGCCGCCGGATCGCCGACTATGACCCGGCCCTGGGCTTTGATTTCACCCACCAGTTGATCACGATTGCCGGGATTTCCATCGGCATATCGGTGCTGATTATGCTCTACAACCTGATCACCAGCGCCCGCTCAGCCGAGGTGGCCGAGGCCAACCCCTGGGGTTCGCGCTCGCCGGAATGGCAGATTCCCTCGCCGGTGCCCCTGCACAACTACGAGCGCCCCATCCACGTCACGGGCGAGCCTTACGATTACGGCCTGCCCGGCTCGGTTTACATCAGCATGGGAGCGGTCGGCGGCGCGGCGCCGGCGGGGATGTCGGCGGTGTCGGCCACGCCGGCCCGCTCGGCGGATTGAGGGGGTGTGGGGGGTGTCCCCCCAATTCCCCCCTGTGCTTTCCAAAAAATTTGGACGCACCCGATTGAGGTTGCTTAGCAGGTTTAAGGAGATATGTGATATGGAAGAAAAGAAGAAAATAGCGTTCCGGCAGGGCTTAATGGTTCTCATCGGGCTGGCCGCGTTGACCGGCTTCGAGTTCTGGGTGGCGCTCTTCGGCAACGTGGTCGTCTGGTTGTTTATCATCGCTTTGTTCAAAGGGGGTTTGATTGTACAATACTTTATGCACATCGCCAGCCTCTGGACCGAGGAGGAGGGTCACTAAATGAGCGCCGTCACCTCATCCCTTGCAGAATATCGATTCCGCCTTCGTAACAACCGTCTGGGGTTGTGGATGTTCTTTCTGTCCGAGGCTTTCCTGTTCGGGGGGTTGCTGGCCGCCCGTTTCTTCCTGTGGGGCAACACCCGCCCCGACCTGGACCAGATTCTGGGCCTGACCGTGACCAGCATCCTCTTGCTCAGCAGCTTTTCGATGAACCGGGCCGAGATGGCCATCGCCCACGGCGACCGCCGGACGTTTCTGGTCGGCCTGGTCTTTACCGCGCTCCTGGGGATCGCCTTCCTGGTCGGCGTGGTTGGCTTTGAATGGCGGGGGGAGATCAGACCGTCCGATGGCGCGTATGGGGCCGTGCTGTTTGGAATGACCGGTATGCACGCTTTGCACGTCCTGAGCGGCGTAATTTTTATTGTAATTGTATTTATCAACGGGCTTCGGGGGCACTACTCGGCCGAACGGCACTGGGGCGTTGAAGCCTGCGCCATCTGGTGGCACTACGTGGACCTGGTTTGGGTCTTCTTCTACCCGGCAATCTATCTGATGGGGTCGGTCGTTCACGTCTAACTGTCCTAAGCCCGTTTGAGGGCTGCTGATTTATGGATCCTGTCCTGCGTGCCATCCTGCTTTCCTGGGATTGGCGCTTGAGTGTGATCGCCGTCCTGCTTCTGACCGGAGGGGGATACACGCTGGGTTGGTGGCGTTTGCGCAGGCTTCAAGGCGAACTGCGGCGCGGCCGGCGTTATCTTGCCAACGGCTGGCGGCTGGCTTCGTATCTGGGGGGGCTGGCTATCCTGGGGGTGGCTTTGATGTCTCCCATCGACGCTCTGGGTAGCCAGCTATTTTCGATGCATATGGTCCAGCACCTGTTGCTGGTGATGTTCTCGCCCCCCCTGTTGCTGCTGGCAAATCCGCTGCCGTTTCTGTTGTGGGGATTGCCGGCGTCGTTGCGCCGCCGGTTGGGGTTGTTGCTCAGCCGCGCGTCTCCGGTGCGGCGTGCTTTGCGGGCAGCCACGCGGCCCGGGCTGTCCTGGCTGATCTTTGTAGCCGTTTACCTCGGCTGGCACGATCCCAACGCCTATAACCTGGCTCTGCGGATTGATTGGGTGCACGATCTGGAGCACATCACCTTCTTCGGGACGGCAATGCTGCTCTGGTGGCATATCACCCTGGCCGGGCCGCGCATTCACGGGCGGTTTTCGTACGGGGCGCGCATCGCCTATGTGTTGATCACTATCCCGGTCAACCTGATCGCCGGCGCGGCCATCGCCTTCTCCAGCCAGCCGGTCTATACTTACTACACCACGGTCCCTCGCCTGTGGGGGCTGACGGTTATGCAAGACCAGATGGTCGGAGGGGTGATTATGTGGGTGCCGGGCAGTATGATGTTCATCGTCGCGGCCCTGATCCTCGTCGCTCGCCTGTTGCAGATCGAGGAGGCCAAGCCACCTTTGCCCGAAGCTGAATGGGCCACCGACGAAGCAATGATCGTGCCCGGCTGGAAAGAGTAGAAGATTTTAATTGTGGATTTCAGATTTTGGAGGGGTTTGCTTCTCCTGCTGGTTCTGGGGCTGGGCCAGACCATCCGGCCCGCCGGCGCGCACGGCGGCGGCACGCCCCAATTGACCAACGCCGAAGTCGGGCCGTATTGGGTATCCGTCTGGACGCAACCCGACCCGGCCCGCGTGGGGGAATGGCACATCACCGTGGCCGTGGCGGAACCGCCGTCGCCCGGCTCGGCGACCAATGAAGCCGGCCCGCCGGTGCTGGATGCAACGGTTTCGGTTCGGCTTACCTCTCTGGAGCGACCCGGTCAAACGATTATGGCCCTGGCCACGCACGAGGATGCGGCCAACAAACTCTTTTACGAAGCGGATTTGGACCTGCCCCGGGGCGGGCAATGGCGGGCCAGCGTGGACGTGCAAGGCCCGGCGGGCGGCGGCCAGGCCAGCTTCGAGCTGCAAGTGCTTCCCGGCGAGCGCTCTTCCGGTTTGGCCTGGGCTGCCTGGGGCGGGGCGGGGCTGGCGGTGCTGGCCCTGGGCTGGCTGGTCGTCCGCCGCCGCAGTGTTCTTGAGAGATGAGAAACGGCTTGAGCGCGGTGAATGTTTCTGCCGGCGCGTCGCGCAGCGCATTTTCAGTAGCGACCCTTTTCAACCGGCAGTGGTGGTGGACAACGCTGCTGGTGCTGGCAGCGATGGCGGTCATGGTCCGGCTGGGATTCTGGCAGCTAGACCGGCTGGCCCAGCGGCGGGCGCGCAACGCCGAAATCGTCCAGCAACTGTCGTTACCCCCTTTGCTTTTGAGCGGCGAAGCCCTGCCCGATGCTCCGGCCAGGTTGAAAGACCGGCGGGCAACGGCCCGGGGCAGGTTTGACTTCAGCCACCAGGTGGCCCTCAAGCTCCAGAACTGGCAAAACAGGCCGGGCATTCACCTGGTCGCGCCGCTGGTCATCGACGGGGGCGATAAGGCCGTCCTGGTGGATCGCGGCTGGCTCCCGGAGGCCGAGGCGGCGGCAGAGAACTGGTCGAAGTTCGACGAGCCGGGGCCGGTTGAGGTCAGCGGGTTCATCCAGTTGTCTCAAACCCTCCCGCCGGGGCGCGAGGGGGCGGGCGTGGCCCAATTGAAGCCGGGACCGCAACTGGCCTGGTACCGGCTGGACATCGAGGCCATCCAGGCCCAGATGCCCTACGAATTGCTGCCGGTCTATCTTTTGCAGTCGCCGGGAGCTGGGGACAACGCCGCGCTGCCATACCGGCTTGAGCCTGACTTCGACCTGTCAGAGGGGCCTCACCTGGGCTATGCTATCCAGTGGTATCTCTTTGCCCTGATCCTGGCTGCCGGCTATGTGCGGTACGTCCGCAAGACATTCTCGAAAGCCTGAAGAATTGCCCCAGAGATGGTTTTGACACGGGGTTAATCTGGTGCGATAATGCAACGCAATCTCTATGAGGCGAACCTATGAGCGTAATCGAGTCTGGAACTTACGCGCCCGCCGAGGTGACCACGGCAAGCCCAGCTTTGCCGGCAGGCGTCAGGATGGCAAACCAACGAACGGCGCTAAGAAACCTGGCAATGCTGTTCAAATTTCGGATCGTGGCTTTGCTGCTCTTTGCAGCCACCGGCGGGGCGTTTCTGGCGGCGGGAGGCTGGCCGGGCGGCGGTGCGCTGCTCCTCGTTTTGGTCACCGGGGGGTTGGCGGCGGCCGGCGCGTCGGCGTTCAACCAATACCTGGAGCGCGACTCCGACCTGCTGATGGTTCGCACCCGAAACCGGCCCCTGGTCAGCGGCGCTATCCCCAGGCCGGACTGGGTGCCTTACCTGGCCGGTCTGATGATTCTCGGACCTTCCCTGGCGGTGCTACCTTTCAACCCGGCTCTGACTTTCTTCTTGCTGCTGGGCGCGGCCGTTTACGTTGGCCTGTACACCCTTGTGCTCAAGCCGCGAACGTTGCTCAACATCGTCATCGGCGGCGCGGCGGGCAGCGCCGCCGTCCTCAGCGGGAGCGCCGCCGCCGGAAATTGGGGCGATCCGGGGGCGGTGGTCCTGGCGCTGCTGGTATTTTTGTGGACGCCCAGCCACTTCTGGAGCCTGGCCATCGTCTATCGCCAGGATTACATCCGGGGCGGGTTGCCGATGTTGCCCGCCCAAACGAGCCCGCGCCAGGCCGCCTATTGGGTCTTGTTGCACACCGGCGCTACTGCCCTGGCCGCTTTGCTGCTGGTTGGGCATCCGACCCTGGGCTGGCTCTATCTGGCCCCGGTTGGCCTGGCTACCATCGGCCTGATGGCCCGCAATTTCCACTTGCTGGCCCGCCCCGACAGAAAGCAAGCGCTGGCCCTGTTCAAGGCATCCAACATCTACCTGGCTCTCGTGCTGCTGATGGTCTGCCTGGATACGCTTGTCTAATCAAGGGGGGTAACTACTCAGGCCGGCGAAAACAAGGAGTTATTCGAAACGCATTGCGTAGAGATTAGGAGATTGGAGATTAGTAGGCGAATCTCCCAATCTCTAATCCCCAATCTCCAATCCCCCTTCAGGGCTCTCTAAACTGGTTTGCCTGAGTAGTTGTCCAGAAATAACTTGGCGTTTTTGCAGGGTGTTTCTTGGGGAAAAGTGAAAAGTTATTTACGGACAGTTACTGAGCAGTTACATTTAGGAGAAATCAATGTTTCGTATTCTCTCCCTGGCCCTCCTGGGCTGGCTGCTGGCCGCCTGCCAGACCTATCAATTCAAGGGCACGGAATACCCCGACCCGCAGCCCGCGCCTGAGTTTGAGCTGGTCGATACCCAGGGGCAACCGTTTCGATTAAGCGACCGGCGGGGTCAGGTGGTGCTTCTCTTTTTTGGATACACGCATTGCCCGGATGTCTGCCCGATCACGTTAGGGGAAGCCAGACAGATCATTTCCGATCTGGGCGATGATGCCGGGCAGGTTGACTTCACCTTCATCACCGTGGACCCTGAACGCGACACCCCCGAAGTCCTGGACCGGTATGTGTCTAACTTCCATCCCGACATCGTCGGCCTGAGCGGCGATGTCGATGATTTGGCCGCCGTGCGCCAGGCATACGGCATTTTCGCCGAAAAAGAAGACCTCGCGCACGAACACACTCACGAAGATGAAGCCGGCGACTACCTGGTCGGTCATACCTCGCGGGTATTCCTGGTCGATCCGCAGGGCCGTTTGCGTTTGAGCTATGCTTTCGGCACACCGGCCGCCGATATTACCCAGGACATCCGGCATTTATTGAAATAGCTGCATTCAGGATGAGTTGTAGGACAAGCTGTTAGCTTGTCCGGACCGAACAAACTAACAGTTTGTTCTACATTTCCAACCCTTTTTGAATGGCCTCAAATGAGTTAGTAGTGGGCACTTTAGTGCCTTTTTGAGGGCTGAAGCCCTTGTTACCAACTGGGAGGTTCTGCTATGTGGCGAGCCATAAACTTTGTAGCCGGTTTTCTACTTGGCGCCGTTTTAGGCGCTGCCATTGTTGTGCTCACGACCCCTCAGAGCGGGCAGGACCTGCGGGCCGGATTTCAGTCTCGATTCGGGGACTTGATGGCGGTCGGGCGTGACGCCGCTGCAACGCGCCGCGCGGAGCTTGAAGCGCGGTTGGCCGCTATAAAAGATGGCGGCTAACGGCTGTCTAGAAATAACGGCTCTATGAGGAATTGTGTGGTAATGTAGGACAAACTGTTAGTTTGTCCCGCACAAGCTAACAGCTACAAAACCCCATAAAAGCTCAAAGAGCCGAAACAACTTTTTACTTTTGCAGGATGTTTCTAGGAAAAAAGTGAGAGGTTATTTACGGGCCGTTGCTTAGGAAACCAACGCTGCCGAAAGCAACTGGTCGAAGATGCGGCTGATTTCCTGCAAATCTTCGTCGGCAAAGACCTCTGCCCGGGCTTGCCTGGCCTTCTTCAAGAGCTGCAAGCTATGGCGGGGGTCTTCGTTTTCCAGGCGGAGTTGGGACATCACCCGGGTAGCGCCCATCATTAGCGGGGCGTAAATAAATACCTCTTCCAGCGAGTCGCCTTCTTCCAGAGCATCGGCCAGAAAGCGAATGATGGCCCGTCGCTCGTCCAGAGGCCAGGGTTGGCGTCCCAGCGTTTGGGCGACCATGCCGAAGCTGAGCGCCGCCGAGAGGCGAATCAGGTGGCGGTAGCCCACCACCCGGATGAGGTCCATGACATCGGTGGTGGGATATTCGGAGCGCAGCGCCCGCTCCCAAACGGGAACCAGTAAGCCATCCTGAATTGGGCCGTTGTCCAGAAAATAACGGGCGGTGAAAGTCAGGATTTTGGCCAGGCCAATCGCTTCGCCAATGCGTAACGGCACCCCACAATCGACGAAACGCTCGGTTCCTTCGGCGTAAAGGTTGGCGAACAGGGCCTCGGCGTTCAGGTCATGGATGATTTGGACCCGGCGATCATTCACCTCGTGGCGCGCTTTGTGTTGCACGTTCCAATCCTCCAACGTCCACCAGGATTGAAATACCGGCTTCAACACTTTTTGCGACGGTGGCTCCTCCACCGGGTCGATGATCTCCAGGGTAAAGATACCTTTTCTGCTGTTCCGGGCTTTGTAGGTAGCGCCCAGGGTGGAAACGAGCTGCAGGCCGGCCAGGTCATCGAAAAAGCTCTTGGGCAGCCGGCTGGCGCTTTGCACCGGACGGACCCGAGCCCCACGGCCTTGAGGCTTAACCTGAAGCTCGATGCCCAATTTGCAGGCCCCCTGGCGGGCCTGCTCTGTTGTGGACAGGGGAAGAGTCAGGCAACCCACCGCCGCCGGTTCCAGTTCCACCTGGATTTGCTCTCGCCCGATGGTCAGCAAGGGGTGTCCTCGAAAACGAGCGGTTTGGGGGATACTGGCCTTAACGGTGACGTTGGCCGGGACGTTCAGGCAATTCTGTAAGTACAGGTAAAACTTGCCCACGTCCCCCAGAGCCAGCCGCGTCGGCACAAATTCGCCCGAGAATTGGACGCCGTTGGCATCATACCTGGTTAAATTCCCGATTTGCTCTCCCAGGATGTCGGGGTATTCAATAGCCACGATCTACGCTCACTGTCTCCAATCTCCAATCTCCGATATTCCATACTCCTGGCGCCTCCCGGCTGGGTAGTAACTGTGAAAGATTGTAAACGATATTCCCCGTCCTTACGAATCGCGATCCCCGCCATTATTCCACCGGCACGTTCGCCCCATACAGATCGTTGCCGTTCAAAATATACATCTTGCCGCCGATCTCATCCACAAATATGGCCTGCAGCTTATCGAAAACCGTGGCCTCTCCGGCGCGAGGCTTGAACTGCCGCAGGAAAACCCCCTGCTTGGAAAATTGGACGATCCGTTGGTTGCCGGCATCGGCCACATAGATGTACTGGGCCAACTCATCGGGGGCGGTGTAGATGGCGGTGGGATTGCTGAGCGGCGCATCCAGGCCAGACAGCGCAAATTCCACCGGCTCGCCGGCCCGGAATTTGCGAATCTGGCCGCTGCCATACAGGACGTACACATCGCCGTCAATGGCCATATCCACAGCGCCCGTCAGGTCTACTTCTACGCCGGGCAGGAAATACTCTTCCGGGGGCGCGCTGTAACCGTCAACGGTGGGCAGATAGCGCTTGATGCTCTGGGCCTGCGTATCCATCACGTAGAAATTGCCAAAATAGCTACTGACCGCCCTGGGCGATTGCCACGTGTCCACAGCGGCAATTGCCGTGGAGGCAATGCCCCAACTGGCATTGTATTCCAGGAGGCCATTCCGCTCCAGGATCAGTAGATCGCTGGTCTGCCGGCCCCCGCCGGCTGGCATCCAGATGATGTCTACGATGTCGGTGATATTAATATCATCGATCTGCTGGTTCCGGGCCGCCAGCAGCGTTTGCTCGTCATCGGGCAGGAGGGCCTCGCCGGCTTCATCCAGCTTGTGGTGATAGACGCGGCCCGCCCCCCGGTCCAGCACGTAAAGATCGACCCCCTGGACGATGACCTCGCTCAAGTCGGTGCCCGGATCGGTGTACTGGCGCAGGCGTGGCAGGTAATAAAGACGTTGCACCTGGTTGATCTCATCTCGTTGCTCGTCCAGGGATTGCTGCAAAGCAACAATCTCCGGCGATTCTGGCAGCACGGTTTGCGCTTCCGCCAAAGCGCCCTCCGCTTCGTTCAGAAGAACCCTGGCGGACGCGGGGTCGGCGGTTTGCGCTTCCTGGACCTTTGCCTGGGCCAGGGCCAGGGATGTTTGGAACCGGGCAGTCTGGGCGCGCCCCTCGCGCAGGTACATCACCCCCGTGATCAGCAGCGCCAGCAGGGGAATGCCCACGGCCAGGTAAAGCAGGGTTTTCGGCGAGAACCTGCGCCCGCGTTGGGGTTGGGCTTGAGTTCCTGCCTGTCGCGCGGGGTAGGCGGCATCCACCAGCCTGTCCTCACCGTGGGGTAAGAGGCGTCGCCCCATTACCAGCAGGCCTGCGCCCAGCGACAGGGCCGTCTTTTGCGTCTGCCGGGCGGCCCGGCGGGCAACGCTTCGGATGTTGGCCGCCGGGATCACATTTTGAAAGCGGTGGGTGGCTTCACCCTCTCGAACGGCCGCTTCTGGCCGGAGGCCGCTCTGGGGCGGGGGTGAAGCCGTCTTGCCATTGGCTGCCAGCGCTGATGCCTTCGAACCCTCCTCGATGATTTCGATGACCAGGGCCGAGCAATCGCTGGCCTGCGCGATGTGGCCCAGGTTCCTGGCGGCGACTTCCACTCTTTGCCGCAACAACGCCTGGGCCACGTCGTTGAGCGGCAATTGGCCGGCCAGGCGGCCGTCGGCCAGGGCCAGCAAATCCCCCTCCGAGAGCTTGATGTGGGCCAACTGCGGATCGACAAAGTGAAACAGCCCCAGGGCAGTTTCATCTGTCTGGGCCGCATCGAGGGCCATATCCAACCAGGCCGAGCGGGCCGGAAAACGCAGAACTTCGTCCTCCATCGTCACATAAATAGCCGCCGGGCCGACCTGGGCCAGGAAGACATCGCTGTCCCGGACGGCGGCCACGGCCACGCCGCCGACCAGAGGGACGGCGTCCTCGGCCGCCGTAGCGTTGTAACGATACAGCCACGTGGCCGCTTTTTGCACCGCCCGGCGCAGGCTGGCCGTGATAGAGCCGCTGGAGGTATAGTAGGCATCGCGGATGACCTCCGCCACACGTTTCTCTAAAGAGTCGCGTTTGTCTCCGGCCCCCTGGAGCTCCACCAGGACAAAAAGATCTCCCTTGGCAATGCCCTGCTGGGCGGTGCGGCTTTTGGGCTCTCGTACGGCCACCTGATTGGGCGCTCTCTTGCGCCACGTGCCGCCGGCAACGTTCAACTGGCTGATGATGGTGGTTAGCTCGGTCGTCATAGCGCACCTGCTTTCTTTCGGGACAACCACTTAGTAACTGTCCGTAAATAACTTTTCACTTTTCCCCAAGAAACACCCTGCAAAAACGCCAAGTTATTTCTGGACAACTACTTACGGTCAACTTCGGCCTTGAATCTGAACAGATTCGTCCGCGACAATGCCGACGAATCTTATGTCATTTTAACATAAAATTGGATTTTTGGCTATAGTCATTCTTCTGTCAACCTGGTTTTACTCCCACTCGATGGTGGCCGGGGGCTTGCTGGTCACGTCGTATACCACGCGGTTGACGCCCGGCACCTCGTTGACGATGCGGTTGCTGATTTGGGCCAGCACCGATTCGGGCAGACGGGCCCAGTCGGCCGTCATAAAATCCTCCGTGGTGACGGCCCGCAGGGCGATGGCGTCGGCGTAGGTCCGGCTGTCGCCCATAACTCCGACACTCTGCACCGGCAACAACACGGCAAATGCCTGCGACGTTTTGCCATACCAGCCCGACTGCCGCAGAGCCTGGATGAAGATGGCGTCGGCCCGGCGCAAAGTTTCCAGCCGGGCCCAGGTGACTTCGCCCAAAATCCGCACGGCCAGGCCCGGTCCGGGGAAGGGATGCCGCCAGACGATTTCGTCCGGCAGGCCGAGCGCCCGGCCTGCGGCGCGCACTTCATCTTTGAAAAGGTAGCGCAGCGGTTCCACCAGCGCGAACTGCATATCCTGCGGCAGCCCCCCGACGTTGTGGTGAGATTTGATCCTGGCCCCTACGTTTCTATCCGGGGCGGTGCTTTCGATGACGTCGGGGTACAGAGTGCCTTGGGCCAGAAAATCGACCTGGCCCAGCTTACGCGCTTCCGCCTCAAAGATGCGAATGAACTTCTCGCCGATGATCTTGCGTTTTTGCTCCGGGTCGGTCACCCCGGCCAGGGCGCTCAGGAAATCTTCGCTGGCGTCTACCGCCACCAGATGGGCGCGCAACCGGTGAGAAAACGTTTCCACCACCTGCTCCGGCTCGCCCAGGCGCATTAAACCGGTGTTGACGAAGATACAGGTCAGTTGGTCGCCAATTGCCTTGTGCAGCAGGGCGGCCACGACCGCCGAGTCGACCCCGCCCGACAGGCCGCAGACCACCTGTCCATCGCCGACCTGCGCTTTGATCCCCTCAAGCGCCTGCTCGATAAAGTTGCCGGTGGTCCAGTTGCCCGTACAGCCGCACACATTGTACAGAAAGTTTTTAATGATCTCCCGCCCCCGCGGGGTGTGATGGCTCTCCGGGTGAAATTGCACGCCATAGAGCGCCCGCTGGGGATCACCCATCGCCGCGACAGGCGAATTCGCCGTTCGGGCCAGGGCGCGAAAGCCCGGCGGCAATTGCGTGATGCGGTCGCCGTGGCTCATCCACACCCGGAGACGAGGCCGGGCCTCGCCGGCCCGGTTCCGGCCAGTTTCCACCAGCGGGGAGAAGATCGGGTCCGTCTCAGCCGTGATTTCGATATCAGCGGGGCCGTACTCACGCTTGGTGGCCGGAGCAACTTGGCCCCCTGTAGCCTGGCACACGAGCTGCATACCGTAGCAAATGCCCAATACCGGCTTGCCGCTCTTCAAAACGTAATCCGGCAGTTGCGGCGCGCCCGGCTCGTAGACGCTGGCCGGCCCTCCGGACAGGATGAACCCAACCGGGTCCAGGCGCTCGACCTGGCCGGCGGGAACATCGTAGGGCAACAGCTCCGAGTAGACTTGAACCTCACGGGCGCGACGGGCGATAAGCTGACTCAGTTGGGAGCCGTAGTCCAGAATAACAACCGTCTGCTGGCGTTGGTTCATTGCGCTCTTACGGCGAAACCCCTTTGGCGAAGATGATCTCGTCGTCCGTCATTTGCTCGATCACGGCCAGAGAGCGCACCCGCAGCCCTAAGGCTTCGAGCTTGCTGCGCCCTGCCTCGAATGCCTTTTCGATGACCGCGCCCACGCCGATAACCTCCGCTCCGGCGTCCTGGGCCAGATGGAGCAAAGCCATAATGGTGTTGCCGCTGGCCAGGAAATCATCAACGATCAGCACCCTGTCCTCCGACCCCAGAAATTCGGGAGAGACCATCAATCTGATCTCACCCCCTTTCGTATGCGAGGGAGCAGTCCGGGTAAAAATCCTGGAGGGCATAGTGATGGGCTTGGTCTTGCGGGCGTAAACGACCGGCACGCCTAAGGCCAGCGCCGTGGTGAGCGCCGGAGCGATGCCGGAGATTTCGGCGGTCAAGACCTTGGTGATGCCCAGCGCCCCAAAATGAGCGGCCAGCGCGCCGCCGATAGCCAGCATAAGCACCGGGTCGACCTGGTGGTTGATAAAGCTATCGACTTTGAGAATGCCGTTGCCCAGATTCCTGCCCTCGCGGCGAATTCGCTCTTTTAACGCCTCCATAGGAACCTCGCTTGTCAGATCGGATATGAACAATATATATAGTATGGCATTTGCTATTATACCACAATATATAGTGTTTGCCACGTTTTTCTTCATTAAAGTTGAGAGCAGATATGGCTTCAAGTGACCGGCGGGTTTATTCGACGCGTTTTGCACCAAGGTTATTATTTATGGTATACTGACTTATTAAGAGTCCCAGGAGTTTCCGATGTCTCAGGCCCCAACCGAGCCGGACGACTTTCTGACCAAAGCTTCAACCATTTTAGAACGAGCGCAGCGAGACCTGCAAGCCCTGGCCGATGAGGCGAGGACCTATCATGAACGGGCGGCATCTGCGCCGGGCGGCGATAACGACCAGACTCCTGACGGTTGGCTTTTGCACGTGCGGCAGTTGGGCGAGCAGATCGAAAACCTGGCGAAGCGAAACCTGGCCTTCAAGAATCACCTCACCGCCGGCCTGGAGGCGCCCCCTCTCGATGACCAGGTGTGGCCGCGCATTAGAATATTGCAAAGCCACGAAGTCGAACGGGCGCGTATCGCCCGGGAGTTGGAAAAGACGACAGGGCAACTGCTGGCTGATGCCATCTTCGAGCTGGCCTCCGTGCGGCGCTTGACCCAGGCCCAAAACGGCAACGTTGGCCCGGATGTCGCCGAGGGCCTCCTGGCCCTGCAGAATGAACTGGAACACGGCCTGGCCCGGGTGCGCCAGCTCATCACAGACCTGGAACCGGCCACCATCTTGGGCAACTTCGGCCTGATTTCCGGGCTGCGGCGTTACCTGGAACGCTTCGAAACGCGAACCGGCCTGACCACCGAATTGCAGGTTAAGGCTAATATCGGGCGATTGCCCGGCACGATGGAAATATCCATCTTTCGCATCATCCAGGAAGTTCTGCACAACATCGAACGTCATGCCCAAGCGACGCACATCAAGGTTATCGCCGAAGAGCAAAGTGGGGCGCTGGTCTTTACCGTCGAGGATGACGGCGTGGGTCTGAACCCCAATAGAATTAGCAAACGGGGACGCAGTTTAGGCCTGGTTAGCATGCGAGACTACGCCGAGCTTTTGGACGGTCGCTTGCGCATTCGAAGCGGTGAAGAACGCGGCACGCAGGTTATCCTGTCTGTGCCATACCCCGCTACCTAGAATTAGAACACGGAGGCATAGCCCCATGGGTAAGACGAGTTTAATGCTGGTAGACGACCATCCTTTGTTCCGGCAAGGCTTGCGGAGAGTCTTGGAAAACGAGGACGACCTGGAAGTGATTCTGGAGGTAGCCGACGGCGAAGAAGCCGTGCGAATGGTGAAGCAACTGGCTCCCGACGTGGTGATTATGGACATCAATCTGCCCCGGATGAACGGCCTGCAGGTGACGCGAGAGATCAAGCAAGCCGTGCCCGATGTGGCCGTCATCATGCTGACAGCCTACCACGACGACGAGCAAATCTTCCACGCCATTCGGGCCGGCGCCGCCGCCTATTTCCCCAAGGACGTGACGCCCCGGCGTCTGGTGGAAGCCATACGCCAGGTCAGCGAAGGCAACTACGTCATTGATGATGAAGTCTTGAACAAACCGGAGGTGGCCTCCTGGCTGCTAAACCAGTTCGATCAGGTGGCCTATATTGACGGGATACCCAACGATATGTTCGCTCCCCTCTCGCCCCGCGAGATGGAAATCTTGCAGCACATCGCCCGGGGCCAGAGCAACAAAGAGGTGGCCTATGCCCTGGGGATCAGCCGCCAGACGGTCAAAAACCATATGACCAGCATCTTGCGCAAGCTGGCCGTGAACGACCGGACCCAGGCGGCGCTCTACGCCGTCCGCCGTGGTTGGATTCGGCTGCACGACACCGAATCGTAATCGTCCAAATCTGAGATAACCCAAGAGCCGGGAACGCGAAATGGATATGCAGACCTCTTCGAACGGAGACCACGAGGCGCCCACGTTTTCAGAGATTCTTGAAAGCACGCGCCAGGAATACGAGCAGATCCAAAAAGAACTCAAGGAAATCGATCTGCTGATTCGCCAGAGCACCGCCGAGGTGGAGAAACTGGCCCAGCGGAACGCGCAGATTGCCAACAAGCTGCGTATGATGGAAAACAACCTGGACACGATCCCTCGCCAGGACATCAAGGAAATTTACTCGGCCTCGAATGAAGCCCAACAGCGGTTGTTTCTTATGCGCGGCCAGGTTGAGCAACTCCAGGGGAAGCAGGAGCACCTGGAGCGTTATGCCGAATCCTTGCGCCGCATTCTGGAAGCGGCCGGCTCGTCCCTGCCCGCCGATAGCCAGGCTTCGCAGTCCGGCGCGCCGCAGACCGGCGGAAACACGATCATCCGCATCATTAGCGCCCAGGAAAATGAACGGCAGCATCTCTCTCGACAGTTGCATGACGGCCCGGCGCAATCTTTGACCAACCTTATCCTGCAAGCCGAGATTTGCGAGCGGCTTTTTAACACCGATGCGGAGCGCGCCCGCACGGAACTGGGCAATCTCAAGCAGGCTGTGACCGCTACCTTTCAGAAGGTGCGCGAATTCATCTTCGAGCTGCGCCCGATGATGCTGGACGATCTTGGCCTGAATCCAACCCTCAAACGATACATCCAGGATTTTGAGGCCAAAAGCGGCGTTGCCTGCAACTTGCTCATCACCGGTGAAGAACACCGGCTCCCCCCGCACGCAGAGGTTACGATTTTTCGCGTTCTACAGCATTTGTTAAATAACGTCCGGCAGCATGCGAACGCCACCCACGTCCAAATCTCGCTGGATGTCGGCCTGAACCGCGCCCAGGCCAGTGTTGAAGATGATGGCACCGGCTTCGACGTTCAGGAAGCGTTGCTGGGGAGCCGGCAGCGAAAAACAATGGGCATCAGCACTATGCAAGACCAGGTCGAGATGCTTGGCGGCGAGATCAACTTCGAGAGCACCCTTGGCCGGGGCACGAAAGTCAGTTTGTGGTTGCCGATCTCTTGAGATATTGACTTACCCCCCCTTAGTCCTTTCGTAGGATTGACCCACCCCCTTGCGGAAACTATAATTTTTTTGCAATTCACGTTATATCGTTGGTAACGACATTCAGTCTGGTTTTGGGCGAGAGATTGTACCGGTTGCTGCTAAAGAAGCGCTTGGATCGCGCACCACCAGCCGAGGCGGCAGATTGAGATGGCCCAACACGAAACCCGACCACAAGGGGCGCAGTTATAATGAGACGAAGGCAACAAGGGCAAAGTTTAACCGAATTTGCGTTGATTCTACCCATTCTGCTCTTGCTTCTCTTGGGCATCATCGAAGGGGCGCGGGTCATCTGGGCCTTCATCACCGTGCAGCAAGCCGCCCGCGAAGCAGCCCGCTTTGCCGTTACCGGCGGCCCGCTCGATGCCAACGGCGAACCCTGGACCTCTACTGATCAGGCCCGATTTCAGGCCATCATCGATGAGGCTGTGGAGCGCAGCACTGGCCTGAACATCTCCGTCCTGGCCACCGACTCCTACTCCGTCACCGGTTTGACGTATGCCGGTAATTTCAACACGCCCAGCGCCCTGGGTGTGGCCGTGCGCGGCCAGGATGCCAGCGGCTATCGCTTCGATTATGCGGGCGACCCCGGCTACTTCGTCGAAGTGACCGTTTACTACAACGTTGAAATGTTGGACCCCATCTTCCAGGCCCTGCTGCCCGGCGGCTACCTGCATCTAGAGGGGCAGGTTGTTATGCAGAACGAGGGCATCGATTCCACCATCGGCAGCATCCCGCCCGCCGCCCCGCCGCCGCAAAGCACGCCAGCCGGAACGTCCGGCGTACCGCCAACCAGCCCGTTTATTGAGGAGGCAACTCCGCAGGAATCATACCCGGCGGGCAATGACATCCCGATCTTTTTACAAAAACACAATCCGGGCGAACCTTACAACGTGTACTTCGATGGGATGTTGATGGTAGCCAACATCATCCCCGATGCCTCCGGGTTCGCCCAGGTCACCTTTCAGATCCCGGTCAGCACCACGCCCGGTGAGCACGTCATCAGCTCGCAAAAGAGCGACGGCAGCGGTCCCCAGCCCCAACTGTCTATCCAGGTCACTTCGTCGACCACGGCCCGGCTGACTATCGACGACCAGGAGACCGGAAGCAAGGTGCCGCCCAACCAATGTGTGACGGTGGCCCTCTACTCGCACGATCAAAACGCAACGTATACCTTTGTCTCCACCCCGACTCTGGCTTCATTGCCAGCGCCGATGACGACCGACGCCGACAAGAAAGCTGCCCCCGATTCGCCCAACTACACCATTCCCAACGGCGCCGGGGCCGGTCTGTACCTGATCAGCTCGAGACAGGCGGACCCGCCCAACGCCTTCATCGCTACCGGCAGCTTCGAGGTCACCAGCCCCATTTTGTTCGTGTCGGGCAACTGGCCGAACGGCATCCCGGCCGGCACCCCGAACGTGACCGCCTTTATCCAGCAACACTCGGCGGGCCGGAAGTACACCCTCCATTTCAACGGCAGCCAGGTCGACGTAGAGAAGACCGCCCAGGGAACGCTGGGCCAGGCGGAGTACCAATTCACCATCCCCGGAACTCTGGCCGACGGGAACTACATCCTGGAATCGCACGACGACTGCGGCAACATCATCGCCCAACAATCGGTGAATGTTACCACGCCCACGGGACCTTTCATCACCGTCCTGGGCGGCGATACCTGGCCGGCCGGCTCGCCCATCGACATCCAGGTTCGCAAGCACGACCCCAACACCGATTACGAGCTGTATTTCGGCAGCACCCTGATCGGCACCATTCAAACCAACGCCAACGGCGACTTCCTCTTCGAGGATTACGTCATCCCGGTTTCGACCTCCGCTGGCACGCACCAGATCCACACGGAGCCGGCCGGGGGCGGGACCCAGGTGGCCAGCACCAACGTCACGGTCACGGCGGTGCCCTTCCTGGAGATCGCCGGCGGCAACACCTGGCAACCGGGCCAGACCATCACGGTTAATGTCAAAGCGCACGCGGCCAACACCACCTACGAGATGTACATCGACACCAACCTCCTGCTGGAGATCACCACCGACTCCAGCGGCGAAGCGTCGTTCCAGTACTTCATCCCCACCGCCACGGCCAGTGGGACCTATCCCATCATCTCCCGGCTGGACACGACCGATATCGCCACCACCAACCTGATCGTCGTGGCCAGCGACCTGGTTGTGGCCGCCATCGACCTGCCGCCCAACCCTGTCTTCAACCAGCCCATCGCCATCACGCTCACCATTGTCAACTCCTCAACGGTAGATTTGTCCTCGCAGTTTTTTGATGTTGACATCTATGTCGATCCCACCATCCCGCCGACGGTCGGCGTCTCGTTGCCGCCCGGCTTTCCCAAGCAGTGGCTGCCGGGGCTTGCCGCCGGCGCCACCACCCAGATCACTGACACCATAACCATCTTCGGCAGCGGTGAGCACGCCATTTACGGCCGCGTCGACACCTCGGATTTCGTGGTGGAGCTGGACGAGGCCAACAACATTCTCCTCAAGGGCATCAGCTCAAGCCTCTGTTCCCTGGAAGTTGAGGATAACTTCGACGATGGTGCGCTCAGCGGGGACTGGCAGAAAACCGATTTCGGCAACGCTACGCCGAGCACGGTCACCGAGAGCGGCGGCACGCTCATCCTCGACAGCGAGGGGTCCAGCACCTGGCAGAGCAATGACAACAATGGCGGGTTGACCTTCCTGCACCAGCAAGTGTCCGGTGATTTTGATATGCGGGTGCGCATTCTGGACATTCCGGGGCTGAGCCAGTGGTCGAAGGCCGGCCTGGAGGTGCGCGAATCACTGAACGGCAACTCGCCCAAGATCGATCTGGCCCTGACGCGAGACAACGGCCTGCAAGCCGCCTGGCGGGATGGCGGCAGCAGCCCCAGCTACCCCCCCGCGCCCTACAACGGCACGGTTGCGGCTGGCGCGCCGGTTTGGGTCCGCATCACCCGCATCGGGGATGTTTTCTCCTACTACTACGTGCCCAACGCCTCCTCTTCAACCCCGCCCACCAACGCCGACTGGATCTTCCGGGGCTCCAAAGAGGTTTCGATGACCGATCCGGTTTACGTCGGCCTGTTCAACGCCTCCTACAGCAGCAATAACAACGACTCGTCCACGTTCGACGATTTCCACGTTTGCGTCGATCCCGCTTCGGAAGAGAGTTGCGGCGAGGTCCAGGAAACGGGCGGCCAGGTGGTGATCAGCGCCGTCAACTACGTGACCAGTATCGACCGGAGCGGAAAGACGTGGGCCAACACCTCGCAGGACGGCCTGGTAGGCAAGGAAGCCTCGCCGGATACCGGTACCAATAATAACAGCAATTACCAGAACACCAGCCCCGAGCTCCAGTACCAGGTGGATTTCAATACAACGGGTACGTACTATGTTTGGGTTTTGGGTTGGGGGCCGAACGGCAGCGGCGACTCGGTCCACGTTGGCCTGAACGGGAATCCCAGCGCCTCATCCGACAGGATTTCCACCTTCCCTACCGGCAGCGCCTCGCCCGGCTGGTCAAAGAATACTATGGACGGACCGCCGGCCACGATTAGCATCGCCAGCGCCGGTTCGCACACCATCAACGTCTGGATGCGAGAAGATGGCTTCAAATTCTTCAAGATTCTGCTGACCACCAGTGCGTCCTTCACGCCCTCGGGGACGGGCCAGGAACAATCGACCTGTACCTCAACCTCCTCGGGCGGCGGTGACATTCCGCCGGGGCTGCAAATCTGTAGCACCGACTTGCAACAGCAGGGTTTTGAAGGCACCCAGAGCGAGGTAGACCTGGCCTGGCCCAACGCCGGGGTCCTCAACGGCACCAACAATCACAATACCATCAAGTTCGAAGGCAATTTCGGGGCGTTGCTGTCCACCTTCGCCGGCGGCCAGCTTCGCAATCCGTGGATGTACCAGAATTTCGTGATGCCCTCCTGGATCTTGACCACGACGACCGGCACGCTGAGCTTCCAGAAGGCGGTTTACAACCAGGGCGACACCTCCACCTCCGATCCGTTCTACTTCGTGTTGCGCGACACCAACGGCCTGACGCTGACCACGCCCATCACCATCGCCCTGAGCAATGACACGCCGCAGTTGGACCCCAACAATCCCTCGCCCAGCGATTGGACCTCGGTCGCGATCACGGATGTCCTGGCCTCGATGGTGGCCGCCGGCAACGATCCGGCCGACTATGCCAGCCAGACGCTCCAGGCATATTTCTACGGCCCGAACGACGCTGTGACCCTGTCTCACGCCAATCTGTATCTGGATAATATCAACTTCGTGGTTTGCACCACCGCGCCGGAGCCGGAGCAGGACCCGACCAAAGGCACATTCGGCGGCATTGTCAGGGTCCCGGCTGAAGGCACCCTGGTTCCGAAGGAAGGGGTGGACGTGTGGGCCTATCAGGTGAACGGACCTTTGTTCAAAACCTACTCCGTACAGAACGGCAAGTATGGTTTCTACAACATACCGCCGGGAACATACATCGTCTTCACCCAATACCAGGTTGGGTCCACGATTTACCAAAAGACGATCTCGGTTGAAGTTGTAGCCAACGTCCAAGACTTTTCCAAGGACTTGAACCTGGTCGTGGCCGGCGGTTCTTAAATGGGATATGCTAAAGCTATTTTCGTAGAAGTACGACCGAGCCTGCGGCATAGCAATGACGCGAAGCGTGAAAATGTAAGGGAACCGTATTAAGGGCTTTAGCCCTTTAAGGCTGGCAAGGGCTGAAGCCCTCAATACAACGCTTGGCTGCCCACCAACAAGCGGACAACTATGTTCAAGG
>JBHHXL010000018.1:0-26730 GCA_046757065.1 Anaerolineae bacterium | reverse complement strand
GAATCGCAATTGTTTCAACCAGGGAATGAGCGATTTTTACCCTGCGGTCAGCCTCCGCCGGAACGCGGCGAATCAAACACTCAGGCTATGGGCGTTTGCCCAGACGGCAGGCGATTGAGGCGCGAACCAACCACTTGTCGCTCACACGGCCTGGCAGTATAATCTGAATCGTGAAAACTCTCCGGGATTCGCTTGTCGATTATGATTTGATCCTCCTGCGCGCCCTGGCGGACCAGCGCGGTGTGGATTTAAGCGCCTCGCAGCGCTTTGAAGCTGTCGAGCAGTTGGCCGTGGCCCTGGCTTCGCCGGCATCCGTTGCCATTGCCGTCGATGACCTGTCGGACGAGGCGCGGGAGGCTCTGCAAACGCTCAGGCGTAACGATGGCCTGCTGGAGACGCCCCGCTTCAGCCGGCAATTTGGCACGATCCGGGCCATCGGCGCGGGTCGCCTGGAGCGCGAAAAACCGTGGCAAGCGCCGCTCAACCCCGCCGAGGAACTCTGGTATCGCGGCCTGATCTTTCGAGGGTTCCGGCATACCTCCCACGGCGCGGTGGAGGTGGTCTATATCCCGACCGACATCTACCGGCAACTGGTTGAGCGATTACCTCCCCTCCCGGCCGCCGAGCCGGCTTTCCAGGTCGCTCCGGTTTCGACGCCAGCCATCATCCGGCCCCCCGATTTTCGGCTGCGCGAGGATTTTTTCAGCCTGCTGGTTTATCTGCAAACGAATGAAGTTCGCCTGCGCCGGAGGGGAGAGCTATCAACCCAGGATTTGCAGGCCATCAACGCCCGTTTTAGCCATCCCGTCGCTCCGGCTGCCGCCGCCAACGATCCCTGGCTGGCTTTCGTCCTGCATCTGGCCCGGCGGATGGAGATCGCCGTCCCCCACAAGCGCCGTTTGCTGCTGAACGCATCAAAGGCGCGGGCCTGGCTGCAAGCCGGGCAGCAGGCCCAAATGCGGCAACTACGCGATACCTGGCGGGCCGATCCCACCTGGAACGACCTGTGGCGCGTGCCCGGCCTGGTGCCTCAACCGACCGGCTGGGATAACAGCCCGATGTTGGGTCGAGCCAAAATCCTGGGCTTCCTTTCCCGCACCCCGCCCGGCGAATGGTTTTCGCTGGCCAGTTTCATCCAGGCTGTCAAACGTTTCGAACCCGACTTCCAGCGACCGACGGGGGATTATCAAAGCTGGTACATCACCGACGAGCACGGTAACTCGCTGCAAGGGTTCGAAAACTGGGATCGAGTAGAAGGCGCGTTTATCCGCCACCTGATCGACAACGTCCTCTACAGCCTGGGCGCGGTGGAACTCGGTTTGCCCCGCGCGGACGGTCCGCCGTACGCCTTTCGCCTGACGGAGGACGGCCGGGCCTGGTTGGAAGTCGCGCCGGCGGCCGCTTCTGAAACGAAGGAGACCTTCGCCCCCCTCCAGGTTCGTGAGGATTTCACCGTGTTGGTGCCAGGCCGCGCCAGCCTGTACGACCGTTTCCAACTGGCCCGCCTGGCCGACTTGAAGCGGCGTGAGCCGGGGCGGGTGTGGTATGAGATCACCCAACAGAGCGTTGGCCGCGCCCTGCGCAACGGCATTACCGCCGACCAGATGACGGCCTTTCTGGCCCGGGCCACGAACGGCCGCAGCCCGCTGAAGGTAGTTGAAACCCTGCGCGATTGGGGCCGCCGTCCCGGCGCGGCCCGTTTACAACGGCTGACCCTGCTCCGCCTGCGTGACGACTCCTTCCTGGCCGAGCTGCGCCGCCATCCGGACGTTGGGCCGCTGCTGGGCGAAACCGTTGGGCCGGGCGCTATCCTGGTGCCCGAGGAGAACGTGAAGCAGTTGCGCCAACTCCTGCAGGCGCTGGGCTACCTCGATGCGGAGCGGTAGCCCGGCGCTCAAAGCGGGCAATCTGGGCGGGTATTTTAGCCCACCAGGTGCACCCACGGCAGCGCAGGTTGCACCACCTGAACCAGCCGCCGGTCGGCCGTCCAGAACTCGGCATTCAGTTTTTCTGACAGGGCCAGGTAGTGAGCATCATAAGCTGCCGGCAGAGACAATCGCTCGGCCAGATTCAGGGCCTGCCGGTGCAGGGCGGCGTCGCCGTAAAGGGCGATGTTCAGGCCTAAAGCAGCTTCGAGCGCCTGGGCGGCCTCGTCCGGGAGCAACTCGCCGTAGACGACGTAGCGGCGCAAGGCATTGTTGACCTCATAGTACAGCAGCGCGGGCGCTACCAACAGCGCTTCGGCCTGGTGCCAACCTTTCCATAAATCGATTATGGGGGCGACGTGAGTACCACCCGTCACCAACTGGACAACAATGCTCGCGTCAACGCAAACCAGGGAGGTGCTCATCTCTTTCTTCTCTCATTTGGCGAATAACTTCTACTGGCGGTGACAAAGGCCGATCCCCCCGTCTAGCCGCAATCCTGGCCCGAACGCGCTCGGTTGCGGCCAATGCCTCTTGCCAGCCTTCCCTTCGCCCGGCTGTCTTTATCTGTTGGTACGTTGCCATTGAAAGCACAACTACCTGGGGTTTACCGCCTCGCTCCACAACAACGGTTTCCTGGTTTTCAACCACACGCCGCATTAACTCCCCAAAGCGGATGCGAGCCTCAGTTGCACTGACGACACGTTCCATCATCATCCTCCAGATCATCGATCAATCGATTGATTGATGACATTCTATCTTGCCTGAGAGGAAAGTCAAGCCAGGATGGGAAAATGAAAATTCCTGGTTTTGACAACCCTCCTTTTTCTAACGTATAATAACGGGGCAACAGAGTACAGACAACAGAATACAGATGGCGAGCCAGGTGGTTGGTCCACAAATTATACCAGGCAAGACAGTCTGTAATCTGAATTCTGACCCCGGGCGAATAGCTCAGTTGGCCAGAGCGCCTCGCTTACACCGAGGAGGTCACAGGTTCAAGTCCTGTTTCGCCCACTCTGAGGAAAATGTAGGGCAAGATAACATCTTGCCCTATTTTTTTGCCTGTCCACTGCCAGCTCCTCAGCCCACAAGCCGAATTTTATGTAATTTTAAGATGGGAAGATTATGTCATTTTGAAAAAATGCGATATAATGTAACAGGCACTTGGCGATTTTTGTCGAGAGCGAGGTGAGCCATGATACCCGTTTTGGCAAATTGGTTGAAACCAACGATCGTGTTTGTGGCCTGCGGTAGCTTGTTGTGGATGACGGCGGCGCTGGCGAAGCCCGAAGCGGACGTGTTGGCCCAGTCGGCGACGAACACCCCTCGACCGACCCCTACGAACATCGGCGGGGACTCCGATGAGGATGGGGACCAGAGCGGGGCGGTCATTCCGGGCCAGAACGCCGGCGTATCCGGGATTGTTTACAACTTCTCCGATAACACCAGCCCCAGCCCCGGCATCGTTGTCATCATCGAGGGCGGCGGCTGGAGCCAGGAAACCGTGACCGACAGTAACGGGCGTTATTTCTTTGCCGGGTTGGGCATGGGCTCCGCCGTGCTGAATCTACGCTTGCCGGAGGGCGCTCATCCCGCCGCCCCGAACTGGCCCATCTTCACCGACGGCGAAACTGGCGTTGACATCGATCTGGGTTATTTTTGGGGCGAAACGCGTCCCCTGCCGGTTGTGCTAAGGGGCGCAGTAGCTCCCACGGCAGCGCCCGTCGGTGACCCGGTGACACTTTCCTACGAGATCGAAAACTTCACCTCGGAAACGGCGGCCAACGGCTTGCTCGACATTCAACTCCCGCCGGAATTGCAGGCCGTCGAGGCTAACGCCAGCCAGGGTGTCGTCGATCTGTCATCTAAGCGTGTGCGTCTCAGCCTGGGCGATTTACCGCCCGGCTCGCTGGCCACGCTACAGATTCAGACGTCGCTGGTTGCAATGGCCGCGGACGGTGGCCGGATCGGGCAGCCGGTTGCCTTCGACGCCACGGGGCCGGCGGCTGTGATCTTCGCCGGCTTCACCTACGACCAGATGATCGTGCCCCAATCGCTACAAACGGCCATCGTCACCCTGGAGGGACAGTTGCCGCCGCAGCCGGCGCAAGAAACCGGCCAAACGGTCGAGGCCCAGGTCGCGCCGGCCCAGGCCACGGCAGATTTACCGACGACCGGGGGGCAACCTTCGCCCGAACCGGCAGCGCCCTCCTCCGGCCAGACCCAGGCAGAAACCGCGCCAACGGCCACGTCTGCTGCCGACGCGCCGCCATCCTCAGCCGGCGCGGAAGGGCCGGAAACGGATACCGGCTCGCTCATCCCCGCCACCGGGCAGGCACAAACGCCCTCCTCGACTCCGGCCATCTGGGTGTCGATCTTCCTGGTGTTGGGTTTGGGCGCGGCGGGCGTCACCGCCCTGCGATCTCGAGGCCTGGAGCGATAATTTGGCAAACCCGACCGGCAGGTTGGCCGGCTGGCGAAAGATAGTACGTCTGGAGTATTGTTTCAAGCGGGTAGATATGGTAAATTATCTGCGAGGGATGTGGCAAGACATCCAGGATCGATAAAGTTGGTAGTTGGATGGATACTCGGAGAGGAGGGCTTCTTCCGACGATGGGATGAGGAAGAAGCCCTTTATGTTTAGCTGATTGGTTGATGGGGAATGGCAGGTAATATGGAGAATGAAAAACAACGTCTCTCGCGCCGCTGGTTAGTCGTTATAGCCGTAACCGGTCTACTCGCCACCCTGGGCTGCTCGCTGGCCAGGCGGATGGTCGATCCCCAGGTTTTGGCCGCCAGCCCGGTCGAAAACAGCGCCGTAGCCACGGCTACCCGCACGCCGAGGCCAACTTTCACCCCAACTGCCTATAGCTCGCCAACACCCCTCCCGACGTCCACGCCAACGGCAACGCCCACGCCGACGGTCACCGCCACCCCAACCGTGACTCCTACCCCCACAGATACGCCCACGCCGACAGTCACCCCTACGCCGACGGTCACCCCTACCCCGACGAACACCCCGTTACCCACCAGTACCTTTACCCCGGCGCCGCCCACCGCCACCCCCACGCCGACCTTCACGCCCTTACCCAGTTACGATTTCCAGGTGGCCGAACTTTTTGATGAATTTACCTCGAATACTTTTTTGACCGTGTTTGTAGCCATTGTGGACAACAATGAAACCCCCATCGGCGGGGTTAAGGTGGTTGGTACTTTCGAGCCGGGCGGGTATTACCACGAAAGCCCGGTGTCGAAGTGGTATTTTGAAGGTTATACCGCGCCGGGTTACGTGACCAAAACCAGCAGCGTTAAGTTTGAGCCGCCCGGCGGCTTCCTGGAAGGCACCTGGTTCATTCACCTGGAGAGCGAACAGGGCGCTCGCCTCTCGGATGACGTGCCCCTCACCACCAGCCCCAACAACCCCCGCTGGCACTTTGTCAAGTTCAAACGGAAGTTCTGAATTAGAGTTTTTCCAAGGGGGCGAAACTGGCTGACAGGCGCTTGATGCCCTTCTCCGGGAAGGCAATCGTTACCTCCTCGTCCCCCTCAGTCAAACGGCTTTCGATGACCGTGCCCTCGCCGAAGATGGCGTGCTGAACGCGGTCGCCGGGCGCGAATCTGGCCGCCGCCGGGCGGCGTAGCGCCGGCTCCTGGGGTTGGTCGCCCCAGCGTGTGCTGACCCGCTGGGCCACCTGGTGCGTGCCGAATCGTTCGGTTGAACGCTCCAGTCGCGCCGAGGTTCCCTCCACGAAGTCAGGCGGGAGGTCCTGTAAAAAGCGAGACGGGAGGCCCATCTCCTCGTTGCCGAACACGCGCCGGCGGAAAGCGTGCAGCAGGTAGAGCCGATCCCTGGCTCGAGTCACCCCCACGTAGGCCAGCCGCCGCTCCTCCTCTATCTGCTCCGGGTCTTGCATACTGCGTGAGTGCGGAAAAATCCCTTCCTCCATCCCGACCATAAAGACCACCGGAAACTCCAGCCCCTTGGCCATATGCAGCGTCAGCAGGGCCGGCCCAACGTCCTGGCCGTTCAGCCCGTCAATATCCGAGACCAGGGCCACATCCTCCAGGAAGAGGGCCAGGGCCTCCGGGCCGGGCATCGCGCTGTAATCCTGGGCGACGGTACGCAATTCGAGCAGGTTTTCCCAGCGACTCTCCCCCTCGTCGGTGCCATCGCGCAAGAAGTCCCGGTAGCCGCTGCGGGCCAGGGCCAGGTCAAGCAACTCCAGCAGCGACAGTTTTTCCCGGGCGGCCAGGAGGAGGCTCAATATGCGGGCGAAATTCACCAACGCTTTGCGGGCCCGGGCCGCGAACGGGACCTCTACGGTTTGGGGGTCCTCGACCCCGTCTTCAACATCCAGCAGCAGTTGCAAGGCCCCCCAGGATGATAGGCCGAGTTCGTAAGCCCAAACTTGCAGCCCGGCCAGCGTCCTGGCCCCGATACCCCGGGCCGGGACGTTGATGATCCGCTCCAGGCTGACGCTGTCGTCCGGGTTGTGGATGAGGCGCATATAGGCCAGGGCGTCTTTCACTTCCTTGCGCTCGTAAAAGCGCGTGCCCCGCACCAGCCGGTAGGGCATCCCCCGCCCGATGAACGCCTCCTCCAGAACGCGTGACTGGGCGTTGGTACGGTAGAGGATGGCCGCATCGCTGGTTGAGGCAATCTCGTTGGCGGCGTCCAGGCGGCTGATCTCATCGACGACGAACCTGGCCTCCTCGTGCTCGTTATAGGCTTCGATGACCCGAATCTTCAGGCCCTGCCCGCGTTCGGTGAAGAGGTCCTTATCAACCCGATGCGGGTTCTTGCGGATAACGCTCTTGGCCGCCTCCAGAATGATTTCGGTGGAGCGGTAGTTCTGCTCCAGCAGAATCAAGCGATGGTCCGGGAAATCATCGCGGAAACGGAGCACATTGCGATAGTCGGCCCCGCGCCAGCTATAAATCGACTGGTCTTCATCGGCCACGGCGAACACGTTGCGGTACTTGCCGGCCAGCATCTTCACCAGGTCGTACTGGGCCAGGTTGGTGTCTTGAAACTCATCGATCAAAACGTGGATGTACCGCTCCTGATATTTCGCCAGAACCTCTTCAAACTGGCTGAAAAGCTGGTGCGTTTTCAACAGCAAATCGTCAAAATCCAGGGCGTTGTTCTGGCGCAAAATGGCCTCGTAGCGTTCGTAGACGCGCAGGGCGATCTCTTCCCGGTATGTCCCCGGCCTGAACTGCTCCGGGGTGAGTAGCTCGTTTTTATTCCTGGAGATGATGCTGTGGATGGGGCGCGGTTTCCATTGCTCGCTGTCGAGGTTCTGTTCCTTCAACGCCTGCCGCACCACCGCCTGTTGATCATCCGCATCGTAAATGACGAAATTGCGGTCGTGATAGCCCAACAACTCGATCTCCTGGCGCAAGATGCGGGCGCAGATGGCGTGGAAGGTGCCGATGGTCAGGCTATTTAGTTGGGCCGGACTGAGTAGATTTTCGCCCAGGCGCTCTTTCATTTCGCGGGCGGCCTTGTTGGTGAAGGTCACCGCCATCACCCGCCAGGGCGCAATATTCAGATCGTGGATCAGGTAGCCGACGCGGTGGGTCAGCACCCGCGTTTTGCCGGACCCCGGCCCGGCCAGGACCAACACTGGCCCCTCGAGGGCGGTCACGGCTTCTTGTTGTTGGGGGTTGAGTCCCGCTACCAGGTCCATTTGATGCTCCCTCAAAAATACCCCTCCCCTGGCCCCTCCCCGCCAGCGGGGAGGGGTTGCGCGCAAGCGAGGGTGAAATTTACACGCTTCGCGTTTGTTTTGCACGCTTTGCCCTTGTATTGAGGGCTTCAGCCCTTACCGGCCTCAAAGGGCTAAAGCCCTCAATACGGTCTCCTCCGAAAATAGACCAGTTCAGGAGTCCGGAATTCACGCGAAGCGCGGACTCCTATTTTCAACGTTGGCGTCGTCTCTCAGGTTCAGTCGCACTCCTGAGTTTTAGCCGCTGGCGGCGTTCGTTTTTGCACCCCTGGCTCTTCGTTGCGGATTGTACCACGGGGACAGAGGAGGGGCAAAGAGACTGGAGCGGACGTAGCGAATCAGGGTATCCTTTAATGCTACCGGCTTTATCAGGTAGTCCCCCCGTCAAATGTTGCTGGCTCCAAACGAGGCAGGGGTGCACCGCCAAGACGCCAAGTTTTGCTTGATTTTTGGTTTTTCTTGGCGCACTTCGCGTCTTGGCGGTTCAACTCACCCCCCAATCGCGCGCGCAACAACATCCAAACGGGGGACTACCCTTTATCAGGACCGAAATTTTTCGACAATGGTCCTGATCCTGTGTATAATAGGCGGGTGAACGTCCGGGAAGACGCACAAGCGCACATTGGACTTAATGCTCACCTTCTTTCATTGAGCCGGTCGTACCGCAATGCGGGGATAAGCCGCTATATTTTCAACCTCCTTAACAATCTTGGCCGGGTTGCCCTCGATTACCGCTTCAGCGCCTTTCTGAATGAGGCTGCTTTTCAGGCTCCCGGCCTGGAAACGCGGCGCAGCATTTTCCCAACGCACCGGCCCTGGGTTCGCATTTTATGGGAGCAGTTTGCGCAGCCCTGGGTCTTACGCCGGGCCGGGGTTGATTTGTTTCACGCCCTGGCCTTCGTAGCGCCCCTGGTCACATCGTGCCCCTTCGTGGTCACGGTCTACGATCTGAGCTATTTGCGCTATCCGGGGGCCTTTCGACCGCTGAATCGATGGTATCTCAAGGCGTTCACCGGGCGCACGGTGGATCGCGCCCGGGCTGTCATCGCCATCTCGGAGAGTACGCGACAGGACATCATCAAGTTGCTGGGGGTCAAACCTGAAAAGGTGCAGACCGTCTACTGCGGCGTGGAGGATGAGTACCGGCCGCTACCCAGGCCAACCGTTGAGGCTTTCCGCCGCCGCCAGGGCTTGCCGGAGAGGTTTGGCCTGTTCCTGGGCACTATCGAGCCGCGTAAGAATATCGCCGGCCTGATTCGAGCCTACGCCCGCCTGCGGGCGTCCGATCCTGCTACGCTGCCCCTGGTGATCGCCGGCGGCAGAGGCTGGTACGACCAGCAGATATTCGGCCTGGTCGAGCGCCTGGGACTCAAAGAGGCGGTTATCTTCCCCGGTTACGTGCCGGAGGAGGACAAAGCGTTGTGGTATAATGCGGCCACGTTTTTTGCCTACCCCTCTCATTTTGAGGGCTTTGGACTGCCCCCGCTGGAGGCGATGGCCTGCGGCCTGCCGGTGGTGGTCGGTAACGTTTCATCGCTGCCGGAAGTGGTTGGAGAAGCGGGGTTGCTGGTTGATCCCGCCGACGAGGAGCAGTTGGCCGGGGCTTTGGCTCGCCTGGCTGTAGACCCTGAGCTGCGGGAATCGATGGCGGAGCGGGGAGTGGCCCGCGCCCGTCGCTTTTCCTGGCAGAAGACGGCTCAGGAGACGGTTGCCGTCTATCGTCGTGTCTTGGGAAGATAGATTCTTCGTTTGAAAGCTTAAGGTGTTCCTCGAAAGTAAATGATGTACTTGCGTAACTTCTTGATCCCGCAGCGGGCTTTTGCCCTGGGGTTGGCCGCCAGCGATGCGATTCTGATCAATGTCGCTTTTGGGCTGGCCTACCACCTCCGTTATAACTTGCAGTTTGGCGGTGTGGTGGACCCGGCCAGCAATGTGCCCTATCGAGCCTTCCTGCCATTCGTGTTTCTGCTCACGATTTTGTTGTTAGTCGTCTACCGGGCGGAAGGCATGTACCGCCTGCGTCGAGGGGCCTACTGGCTGGACGACATCTACACCATTTTCAACGGGACCACGACCGGGATCATCCTGATGATTTTCCTGGTCTTTTTCTATCGACCCACGTTTTACTCGCGGATTATCTTTATCTACGCCGGCGCTTTCATCGTGCTCTTGCTGGGATTGGCCCGGTTTGTCAAGGCGCTGCTCATCCGGTACTTGCGGGAGCGCGGCGTTGGCGTGGCCCGTCTCTTAATCGTAGGGGCCGGCGAGGTTGGCCGGACCGTGATGCGGACGATCGTCGCCCACCCGGAACTGGGCTACCAGGTCGTTGGCTTCGTGGACGACGATCCGGCCAGAGGCACAACCGATATTGGGCGGTTCCGGGCATTGGGCGGTCTGGAAAACCTGGCTCCGCTGATTCAAGACCGGCGCGTGGACGAAGTGTTCGTTACGCTGCCCTGGCAATATCACCGGAAGATTATGGGGATTATGGCCCAATGCGAGCGGGAAAACGTTCGCGCCCGCATCGTCCCCGATTTGTTCCAGATGACGATCAACCGCATGGATATTGTGGAAATGGCCGGCATCCCGCTGATCGGCATCAAGGAGATAAAGATCAGCGGGGTCAATCGCCTGGTCAAACGCATCATCGACCTGGTCTTTTCGTTTACGCTGCTGATCGTCTTTGCGCCGCTGATGGGCCTCATCGCCCTGGTGATCAAGCTCGAAACTCCGGGGCCTGCCATTTTCAAGCAGGAGCGTGTTGGCAAAGAAGGGACGCGTTTTTACCTTTACAAATTCCGCTCGATGGTCGATGGCGCTGACGCGCAAAAGGCCCAACTCCAGCATTTGAACGAAGCGGAGGGGGCACTTTTCAAAATCAAGGACGATCCGCGCATCACCTGGTTCGGCCGCCTGGTGCGCCGTTTCAGCCTGGATGAGTTTCCTCAACTTTATAACGTGCTGCGGGGAGAGATGAGCCTCATCGGCCCCCGCCCGGTCGTTCCTGAGGAAGTGGCCGATTATCAGGAATGGCACAAGCGTCGTTTGGAAGTGGTGCCGGGGTTGACCGGTTTATGGCAGGTCAGCGGGCGCAGTGAGCTGACGTTCGACGAAATGGCGTTGCTGGACATTTATTATATCGAAAACTGGTCGCTGGCCCTCGACGCCAAAATCTTACTGCAAACCATCCCCAAAGTGCTGCTCGGTGAAGGGGCGTTTTAACCAAAGACCAGGCCAACGACGAGATGATGGGCCATCTGGAGGTGGTTATCCTGCTTCATCGCAGGGGCCAGGAGGATGTCGGTGTTTGAACTTTCTTCGTCAGATAGAAAATCCCTGGATGCATTCTTGCAAGAATTGGTGCAAATCCCAAGTTTAAGCGGGCAGGAAAAGGCTATCGCCCGGCGGATTGAGCAGGAAATGCGCCAGGTTGGTTTTGATGACGTTTGGATCGATAGAAGCGGGAACGTTGTTGGCCGCGTTGGGCCGGGTACCGGGAACAAGCTGCTGTATGTGGCTCATATGGATACCGTTGGGGTCGGTAGCGAGGCCGCCTGGAGCCATCCGCCGTTTGCCGGGCGTAAAGAGAATGGCGTTCTCTACGGGCGGGGGGCTGTCGATGTCAAAGGCTCTCTGGCCAGCGTGATCTACGGCGCCAAGGCGTTGGTTGATAGCGGTATGCCTCTGGCCGGGGATGTATATGTGGCGCTGGTGGTCCTGGAAGAAATCATTGAAGGCCGGGCCGTGCAATCTTTAATCGAGGATGAGGGGGTGCTGCCCAGTTGGGTCGTGGTCGCCGAGCCAAGCAATTTGCAGATAAATCGGGGCCAGCGGGGTCGCCTGGAGATGGAGGTGACCGTGCAGGGGCAATCCAGCCACGCCGCCATCCCGGAGCAGGGGCAAAACGCCATTTACGGCGCGGCCCGGGTCATTTTTGCCCTGGAGCTGCTGGCCGCGACGCTGGCCGAGGACCCGCTACTTGGCAAGGGCACGCTGGCCGTTACCAACATTGAAAACCTGGCCGGCGGCAGGAGCGTGGTGCCCGATCTCTGCAAAGTCACTATTGATCGGCGGCTGACCCTGGGCGAGACGGAAGAGCGCGCCCTGGCCGAGGTGGAGGGGGTTATGGCTCGCGAACGAGTGCGCGGCCAGGTGCGGGTCGTCGATCACGAGGCGACCACCTACACCGGTTATGTCCACAAGGGCCGGGGTTATTATCCGGCCTGGCTCATCGAGGAGAACCATCAACTGGTCGATACAATGGTCAAATCCGCCCAGAAGATCACGGGCTTTCGACCCAAAATCGGGTGCAGCGCGCTCTCTGCCAGCGGTGTTTATACGATGGGGCAGGCCGGCATTCCCACGATTGGTTTCGGCCCCGGCCAGGAGCAGTACGCCCACACCGCCGACGAGCGAATTCGGCTGGAAGAGTGCTACACCGCCGCCCGCATTTACGCCCGCTTTGCCGCCGATTTAATCGGGCTGCGCGGTAGTTCTCCCTGATCCCGAACCTGAGGCGCCGGCCAGACAGCGGACGATGGCTTCGACCTGATTTTGGGGGAGTAGCTTGAAGCGTTTGAGGGCCTCAATCGCCAGCTCAATGTCGGCCAGTTTCCAGACCTCGACGCTGGGCTCTTGCAGGTTGAGCTGGCCCGGCCCGACCCAGACCACGCGCAACTCGGCAGTGGCGTCGATTTCGGCGGCGGCAAGGGCCCGTTTAAGCGCCTCTGACTTCCGCCGAATCTGTTCGGTCGGGTTGGTGAAGACGGGGAACCAGATCCCCCACCGCCAGCGAAACCATTTCTCCCCCTTGACCAGATTGTAGCCCGGGTGGCCGCAGATCTCAATCAGGTACAGGCCGGTCGGCCCCACCAGAATGGCGTCGATGACTTTGCCGTTGCCGGCCAGCGGCACGTTCTGCAACAGCGCCCAGCGCGGATCGAAGAACGGTTTGAGCGTGGCCAGCAGCGCTTCTTCTCCCTCCGGTTTGTAAAGATGTTCGTCGCGGATTTCTACCAGGCGTTCCGTGACCGGCACAAGCATCAGGGCGATGATTAAGATCAACCCGGACCTGAGCACCCAGACCGGCCAGTTGCCTCGACTGACGGCGGCGATCACCAGGCTGGCCAGCGCCAGGCCAACTCCCAACACCACCAGCAAGATAAGCAGGCGGGGGACCATCACCCGAAATTTAAGAACGGCGCTTTTTTGCCGGGACGCGGCGGCTTGTTTGAGGTTGATGACCCGTAAGGTAACGGTAAGCGAATTCTCGTTATCCATCGTTAGAGACTATCTCCAATTTCCGTCAGGTTGGTTCAATCTCCGAGATTGAACCAATCTAACGAGAGACGAAAGGATTATTTTTCAGCCAAAAGCGCCAGGGGGCCAGGCGGTCTTTGCGGGCGGCGTAGCCGATGCCGATGCGCGGGCCGGCCGCAATCTCCCGGTCGGCGGGGGGCGCGCCGGCCTCCAGCCATAGCTGCTGACCCCGCGTCACATCCAGCTTGTTCAACGACAGGCCGATGCCGAACGCCTGGCAGAGCTTGGCCGGTCCGTTGGTGAGCGCCCGGTCGAGTTGTTCCCCTCCCCGGCGCTGCTGCATGAATTCCAGGCCCTCGAGCGGTTCGACGGCGCGCAGCAAAACCGCCGCCGGAAAACCGGCTCCTTCGGTAACGATGTTACACAGATGGTGCAGGCCGTACACAAAATACACGTAACTGTGCCCCGCCGGACCGAACATCACCTCGGTGCGGGCCGTCCGGCCTTTGTGAGCGTGGCAGGCGGTATCCTCCCGGCCCACATAAGCCTCGGTTTCCACGATGCGCCCCCTCAGGAAGTGCCCGTCCACCTCGCGCACCAGGTGGCAGCCGAGCAGGGCGCGGGCCACGTCTACGGTAGCCCGCTCGAAAAAAGGACGCGCCAGCGGTCCGGCCGTCATCCGCCCACCACTGGCCTCAAGATGTGCAGCCGATCACCGTCTTTCAAAATGGTTGTGCCCAGGGCCTGATCGCGCACAACTTTGCGATTAACGAAGTAATTGAATGGGGCCTGGACGTTTGCCTTGTGGCCGCTCAGGTGCGAGCCTAATTCCGGGTAGGTTGCCGTCAAGTGCTCGATGAGATCGGCCACCGATGCGCCGTCGGCTATCGAGACGGGGATAAAGTCCGGCCCCACAATTTTGTCGAGCGGGTATCCTGCTTTGACCTGGATGTTCAACGTGGCGACTTCCTCCTGCACCGATTCTCGCCGGTGGTCCTCTAATTATACCTTAGACTTCGTTGCCAGGAAAAGCAGCGTGTGGTAAGATTAGCATGTTTTCAGCCGAATGCGCTAACCGCAAAAAGAATTGAAGAACGAGGGAGGCTCACGTGCGTACACCCATTATTGCCGGTAACTGGAAGATGCATAACACTGTTGCCGAAGCCGTCGTTCTGGCCCGCGCCGTTCGGGATGCCGTGGCCGGCGTTCACGGCGCGGAGACGGTTCTGTGCCCGCCCTTCACGGCCCTGGTTGCCGTCAGCGATGTTATCGGCGATAGCCGGGTTGGATTGGGCGCTCAAAACATGCATTGGCAGGAAAAGGGGGCATTCACCGGCGAAGTCTCGCCCTCGATGTTGCAAGGGCTGTGCCAGTACGTGATTTTGGGGCACTCGGAACGACGCCAGTATTTTGGCGAAACCGATGAGGGGGTCAACCGGAAGGTAAAAGCGGCGTTAGCCCACGACCTGACGCCCATCGTTTGCGTTGGGGAAAACCTGGCCCAAAATGAAGCGGGCCAGACCGAAGCCGTCGTCGGCGGGCAGGTGCGGGCGGCGTTTGCCGATTTGAGCGCCGGGCAGGCCGGGCAGATCATCGTGGCCTACGAGCCGATCTGGGCCATCGGCACGGGCAAGGCGGCGGAGCCGGCCGCCGTTAACAGCATCATCGGCCTTTGCATCCGGGGCACGCTGGCCGGCGCTTTTGGCGAGAAGGTCGCTCAAGCGGTGCGGGTGCAGTACGGCGGCAGCGTCAATCCGGGCAACATCGAGCGCTTTATGGCCCAGCCCGATATTGACGGCGCACTGGTCGGGGGGGCCAGCCTCAAGGTTGAAACGTTCGTGCCTCTGGTGGAGGCAGCCGCCAGCGCCTCATAATGATGACTTTCGCTAGGTGATCGATTTGGCAGCGTTGGTCTGGTTGGGCGGGGTCTTTGTGGTTATGGTGCCCCTCAAGCGTTGGATCGTCGTTCATACCCGAGGCGTGGGCTTGCTCCTGTCGGGCAGCCGCGCGGTTGCAACCTGGCTCTATTTCTTCCTCTTTTTGCCCGGCATCTTCCTGCACGAACTGAGCCACTGGCTGGCGGCCACCCTTCTCCTGGTGCCCGTGCGCCGCTTTGCTGTCTGGCCCAAGGCCAAACGTCGCGGCGATGTGCAACTGGGATCGGTGGAGGTCGCGGCGGTAGACCCCTTCCGCCACAGTCTGATCGGCATCGCGCCGCTGTTGGGCGGCAGCCTGGTCGTCTGGCTGATCGGGCGCTTCCTGAATTTGGGCGAACTGGGCCGGGCTTTTGCCAGCGGCAATGTGGAGATCATCCTGAACGCCGCGCGGACCACCCTGTCTACCCCCGACTTCTGGCTGTGGCTATACCTGCTCTTCGCCGTTTCGAATGCGATGCTGCCCAGCCCCTCCGACCGCGAAGCCTGGCGTTCGGTGCTGACCTTTCTGGGCCTGCTGGTTGTCCTCCTGGCCGGACTGGGGATCGCCCCCCCCATCCCCCCAGGTGTGCGCCGGGCCACCATCGACCTGATCGCGTTCCTGGCTTACACCTTCAGCCTGGCCGTTGCCGTCGATTTGTTTTTCATGCTGGTCATCGCCCTCACCGAGGGCATCGCCGGCGTGGTGATGCAGCGCCGGGTTCATTATTGACCCCAACCCTCTAATCCTCCGCAGCTTCTTCCCTGGACAGCCACCCCAGCAGGGCCACGGTCATACCGCCCAGCACTAACAAAGCCACTAGCTTGAACACGCGGGAGGAGATGATCAAAGCCAGCAGGCCGAACGACAGGCAGAAGCTGTAGTAAAGCAGCACGATCTGGCGCTGGCTCAGGCCGAGGTCGAGCAGCCGGAAATGCAGGTGATCGCGCCCGCCTTGGGTCGGGGGATGGCCGTGCCGCCAGCGTCTCAGGATGAGCCAGGCCACGTCGATGATGGGGATGCCCAGCACCAGCAGGGCGGTGGCGACCTTGGCCGGGGCCAGGATGCTGAGCGAGGCCAGGGCCCAACCCAGAGTCATACTGCCCGCCGTGCCCATAAAGACTCGCGCCGGGTGGAAATTGAAGGGAAGAAAGCCCAAACAGGCTCCGGCCAGAGCCAGAGGAAACAAGGCCACCATGCCTTGCCCCAGGCGATGGGCGTGAAAAGCGAACAGCAGCCCGGCGATGGCCGTCACCCCGGCGGCCAGGCCGTCCAGACCGTCTAGCCAGTTGACCGTGTTGAGCATGCCCATAACCCAGAAGATGGTCAGGGGGTAGGTCAGCCACGGATCGAACTCTTTGAAGCCGAAGAAGGGGAGCGTGACCTGCTGGATGAAGATGGTATAGCCAATGGCGATCAGGGCGGCCAGGAACTGGGCGATGAATTGGGGCCAGGCCGGTAAATCCAGGGCATCGTCCAGGAGGCCAAAGAGGAAGACAAAGACCGCGCCGACGATGACCCCCGACAGGAGGTGCCGGTCGCGGGATATATCGACGGGGGGCCAGGGGCTCGTCGTGAAAATTAGCAGGCCGGTTCCGATAAAACCGGCGAAGAGGGCTACGCCGCCCAGCCGGGAGATGGTTCCCCGGTGGCTGCGCCGCCCCCCCGGCCGGTCAACCCATCCCAGACGACGCCCCAGCCAGGCGGTCAGCGGCGTCAGAATGAAAGTCAGGAGAAAGGCGGTGGCGAAGGCCAACCCCGGCGTCATGGGTTAGGCCGTCCCAAACATCCGATCCCCTGCATCCCCCAGGCCGGGCACGATGAAGCCGATGTCGTTCAGGCGCTCGTCGACAACCCCGACGTGAATATCAATGTTCGGGTGGGCTTCGTGCAGTGCTTTGATGCCTTCGGGGGCGGCGATGATGCCCACGTACTTGATGCGCGGCGCGCCCCATCGCTTGAGGATGTCCGCCGTGGCCGTGGCCGAGCCGCCCGTGGCCAGCATCGGGTCCAGGATCAGGCAAACCTGTACCGTGGGCAAGATAGGCAGTTTGTTGTAATACTCCACCGGCTTGAGCGTGCGCTCATCGCGAAAAAGGCCAATGTGCCAGACCTCGCTGCCCGGCATCATTTCCCAAACCCCCTCGACCATCCCCAGCCCGGCCCGCAGGACGGGCACCAGGCCAATTTGTTCCTTCAATTCGGAGCCGGAGGCGGTGCCCATCGGCGTTTCCACCTGCCGGGGCTTCAGGTTCAGGTCTTGGGTGGCCTCATAGGCCAGCAGAATGGAAATTTCCCGGATCAGCTCCCGGAACTTTTTGGGTTTGGTGGCTTTGTCGCGTAGCTTTGTCAGCTTGTGCTTGACCAGTGGGTGCGTGGAAACGTGGACATTATCCATGCTACTTCCTCCCGGTATCGAGCATCATTTCGGGCCAGATGGCAAATCAACTGATTATAGCCGACTGACTATGAATCGACAAACCTTTGTTGTGTCCTGACACCTTATGTTATAATACCAGCGGTGTATCCCACCGGACAGTAAAATGTGAGCATTCGTGCCGGCCCAGGGCGAGTCCGGGGTTCCCGGCGGCGCGTCGCGTTTTACGTTGGAGGTAAGGATGGCGGATTTACTCAACAAGGGGTCGAATCCTGGTTCGACCCAAACGTTGCAGCGACGGGTGCGCGAGCTGTCTATGCTGCACGACATTGCCCGCGCGGTCATATCGGTGCTCGATCTTCAGGGGGTCCTCAACCGCATCGTCGATGCTGCGGTGTTCCTGACCAATGCCGAGGAAGGTTTTATTCTACTGGTGGATGAGGAAAGCGACGAGTTTATCCTGCGCGCCGGGAAAGGTCTGGGTGACAAAGCGGCCAAGGTGATGCGTATGAAGGTCAAGGATACGATGGCCGGCAAGGTAGTCCAGACCGGCCAGCCGCTGCGGATCGGCGGTTTCCGGAAGGACCAGGAATACAAGGTCAAAACCGGCTATCTGGTGAAATCACTGGTCAATGTCCCCATCAAAGCCCAATCGCGTCAGGTGATCGGTGTGCTGTCGGTCGATCATTCACTGGCCAGCATGCGTACGTTCTCCGATCACGACGTGGCCTTACTGACCTCCCTGGCCGATTACGCGGCCATCGCTATTGAAAACGCGCGTCTGTATGAGGAAGCCAATGAACGCGCCGAGTACCTGGCCAACGCCCTGGAGGAAGCGGGCCAGATGCCTGAAAAACCTTCTGTGGAAAGCGACCGCGAGGACCTGGAGAAGTTTATCCAGGGCCTGCGCGCCCAGCGAGAGGAGGTCACTTTCGTGCAGAACCGGACGGTGAAAATGTCCCAGGAGCTACGCGCCCAGGCTAATCTGGTCGACGAAATGTCGCAAAGGCTGGCCCTGTGGGATGAGGAGGTCAACGCCTTGATGCCAGCGCTGGAATGGCTGGCCGAAACCGGCCTGACCCTGGCCGCCGGAACGGACCGAACCGGCTCGCTGCCCGCCGCAAGCGGTGAGGCCAGCCCAACTCTGGCCTTGAGCCGCCAATTGACGTGCCATCTCTCCGAGGGTATTTTGTTGTGCGATGCCAAGGGGCAGATTTTGAATGCGAATCCGGCTGCCGCCCGCCTGTTGGATCGTTCCATCGAGGAGATTGAAGGGGTCGATCTGCAAAAGCTGGCCGTGCAAGATTCGCGCTGGGAGCGAATGGTCGGCTCTTTGCGCCTGGCGCTGGCCCTGGGCGATAGTGAACGCCCGGCGCCGCCCTCGCCCTCGGCAACCCTGTATTTTGGAGGGCGCGCGGTTTTAGCCACATTGGTGCCCTTCCTGGATGATGAAGCCGATAACCCGGTCGGCATCGTGGCCGTCCTGCGCGACATCACGGCCGAGATCGAAGGCTGGCGCGCCCGCGATGAGGCCATCGGCGAGCTTTCCGAGAGCATCCGCTCGCCCCTGACGGCGATTGCCAGCTACTCCGATTTGCTGTTGAGCGAATCGGTCGGGTTGCTGACCGACACCCAACGACGGTATTTGCAGCGTATTCGTTATAGCGCGGATCGTATGGAGGAGTCTCTGGCTGAAGCCAACGAAAGCCTGGCCCGGCGCGCGTTCTACCCCCCTGCCGAAGCGGTTGGCCTGAGCGAGGCCCTGGACGATGCGGTAGCTTCTGCCCGTGAAGAGTTATCGTTGGCCGGGGTGGCCATCACCACCGACATCCCCGAGGAGCTGCCGCCGGTCGATATGGCCGCCGAGCATATTACCAAGATCGTGGGCGAGCTGTTGTCACTCGCCGGTCAACATACGCCCGTCGGGGCAACCTTGACCGTTGGGTTAGATTCGCAATTGAGCGAGGGGCAATTGTCCCACCTGATTCTCGGCATCCGGTATGGAGGTCATCAGGACAAAGGTCTGGAACCGTTGGAGCGTGAGGAAGACTTCGTCGAGATCAAGACGATGGCTGAGGAACAGGGAGGCCGTCTGTGGGTTGATCGGGAAAGTACCGGAACCGGCACGATCAGCTTCCTGCTGCCGGTGACCGGTCAAAACAGCGACTTGAGATGAGAATGCTTGACAGCCTTGACCCGGCAGCTTATACTTGGCCCTTTGAAACCCCGGCAGGACGCCGCCCGTAAGGAGGTTCGGCTTCATGGCAATTCGACAGATCGTGTACGCCAACGATCCGCGTCTGCGAGATAAGGCAAAGAAAGTCAAACAATTTGGCCCTCGCCTCAAACAACTGGCCGACGATATGTTGGAGACAATGCACGCCGCGCACGGCGTTGGTCTGGCCGGCCCGCAAATTGGCGTGTTGCAACGGATTTTTGTAGCCGAGTTGCCGAAAAACGAGGACGATAACCAGAGCGGCAAACCCTACGTGCTCATTAACCCGGAGATCGTCAGGGCTTCCCACGAAATGGAGGAGGGCGAAGAGGGCTGCCTGTCGATCCCGACCTGGTATGGCCTGGTCAATCGCCATACCTGGGTGCAGGTCAAAGCCCGCGATGTCAGGGGCAAAGCCTTCAAGATAAAGGTGGAGGGTTTGCTGGCCCGCGTCTTCCAGCACGAGATCGACCACCTGAACGGCGTCCTCTTTATTGATTACATCGACGACGAGGAGAAACTGTGGCAGGTCTTGCCGGAAGAAAAGACCGAGCCCGAAGAAGAAACGGCCCTCGAAGAGACGATGTGATCTTATCCCCAGGCGGCAGCATCCTCCTGGGCCAACGCTCAGCGCACGGTAATCGCGCCAATGACTTGCGCCTCCCCCAATGGTTCGATCACCCCCGCCGCCGGCTGGTGGTAGACTCCCACCAGAAGCCTGTATTCCCCCTCAGGTAAATCCTCTGGCAAAACCAGCCTGTGCGTGTCTCGCAAGGTTTCCCCGGCCCGCCATAAATGGGTGGGATAATAAACGTCGCCCGGCTGATGGTCGTCCTGGCTGATGCCCCGGAGATTCTCATCAACAAGATGCACAAAGGTGCTGTAATCAAGAGGCAATGGCTGCCGGGCCTGCCAGTAGAGGCTGACGGCGACCGTTTCCCCGGCCCGGGCTGCGTCGGGCGCGAGGTCATAGCCCAGCAGGCGCAGCAAGCCGCCGAACTCGTGAGGCTCAGAGCGGGCCGGTGTGGCGGGCAGGGCCCTGGCCCGGAACAGCGGGCCTTCCGGCGTCAGATCGGCCTTGAGCGCCAGGCCCGGCATCGGCTTGATCAGGTAGACCGGACGTCCGGAGGCCAGGGCCCGGTCCAGAACGCGCCCGACGTTGGCGTAATCGGGATCGGTGACGATCAGCGGGAAGAGCCCCTGGAGGTCCGGGCGGCGGCCTTCCACGTACTGGTAATACCAGAGCGGCATAATCTCGTTGCGGTCGTTGCTGAGAAGAATGGCGTTTTCCGGGATGGGTGCGGCCAGGAGGCGTTGCCAGCCGTCGCGGGCCAGGGTGTTGCGGCTTTGATCGACCCCGGCGTAGCGGGTCACCAGCAGGATGAGGGGTAAGATCAACAGGGCTGAGACCAGGATGGCGGTTAGCAAACCTTCAACGCCGCTCGCCAGGCGGGCGGATATCCTGCCGATGTTAGGCTCCTCGACCACCGACCGTTTTGCCTGGGTGACGCGACCGGCCAGCCAGTGCGATAGGGCAAGCCCGCCCAACCCGATCCAGAGGCAGAGAATGAGCCAGGCCGGGATAAACAGCACGAATATGTCGCCGATGGCGTAGATGACGTTGAAGGCGACCAGGGCTGCGAAGCTGAGGCCGGTCAGGGCCAGCACAGCCCAATCTTTACCGGAGAGGAGCCGGCCCAGGCCCAGCAGCCCCAGCCCCAGGCCAATCCAACCGACCTGTGCCCGCAGTAGTTGCCAGGCCAGGGCGATCTGCTCCAGGGCGTGGGCCGGTTGAAGCTGCGTGGCGAAGACTGTGCCCCAGACGTGGTCCCAAAAACCACGCAAAGAGTTGTCGTAGAGGGTCAGGGTTTGGCCGGGGCCGAGGTCGAGGGTGGCGTAGGGCGTGGCGGGGGCGATCAAAGGCAGGTAAAGGTAGAGCAAGAGGGGCAGGGCAAAAGCAAGCAGGGCGGTCGCCGGGGACGCAGCCCACCTCCTCCACTCCCCCGGCCTTGTCCCTTCGCGTAGCGAATTCGCTGCGCCGGCCCGGGGCCGGGCGAAGCGGAAAACGAGGATGGCCGGCAATAGCAAGAGCATCGTCCGGTGGTGGGTCAGGCTCAAGCCGTAGCTGAAGGCCAGGGCCAACCGGAGGCCGCGCGAGGGGCTCGACAGCCATTTCAGGCAGAGCCACAAGACCAGAGCCACAAACAACGCGTGCAGCGCGTACACCTCGGCGATGATGGCCTGGCTCCAGAAGGTGCGTGTTACGGCGAAGGTGGCGGCAGTAGCCCAAGCGCCTATGCGGCGGGCCGGCGCGCTCGTTTCCGGCAGAACGCGCTCAAACAGCCCAAGCGCGACGGCGTAAACCGCACCCACGGCAGCGGCGGCGGTGACGGCGGAAAAGAAGTTGATCCGCCGGGCAACCTCCCCGAACGGCAAGGCGTGCGACCACAGCCAGCCCAACAGGGTGTAGAGCGGGTAGCCGGTCGGGTGGGCGATGCCGGGCAGCCACAGCACGAACTGGAACTCCCCGCTGTCGGCCATCAGCACAGTCGGGGCCAGGGTGGCGCCATAAAGGGCCAGGGTCAGCCCGGCCAGGAACAGCCCGAACGAGGCGTCAACGGCGCGGTTGGCCGGGCGATTGAGGGTTATATCTCTGGTCACAAGGAATTGGTTTGAAAGCCGCCCACGGACCGCAGCGCGCCTCAGGGCGCTTCGCCGGTCAACTCAAGCAATTTGTCCAAATCCGCTTTCATCGCCTCCAGTTCGGTCCCATAGGTTGCCCAATCGCCGTCTTGCAGGGCGGCTTGCGCGGCTTCATAATGCTCCGAGGCGGATTGGGCCAGAAGGGCAATTTGCTCGTCAGCCGTTCCGGAAAGCGAGGTGGTAGATGCGGTCGTGTCTGTATCGCTGGCAGCGGAGGCCTCGTCTGACGCCGTTGTCCCCTCGGCAGAGCCGGTAGAGGCCAGGGTTGCCTGGGTATCCAGTAGTTCGGCCAGCCCCTCGGCGAAGGTGTTAGTCATGACCACGTTTTCGCCGGAGGAAACGATGACCCGCTTCAATTCCGGAATCTTGCCCGTTTCGGCTTGCAGATAAAGCGGCTCGATATAGAGCAGCGATTCCTCGAAAGGGATCACCAGCAAATTGCCGCGAATAACCTGCGAGCCCTGCTGGCTCCAGAGCGAGATTTGGGCCGAGATTTCGGGGTCCTGGTCGATGCGCGCCTCGATTTGCAGCGGGCCGAAGATCAGTTCCTGCTTGGGGAAGCGGTAAACGACGATGTCGCCGTAGTTTTCGCCGTCGGCCCGGGCGGCCATCCAGGCGATGAGGTTGTCCTTGTTGGTCGGGGTGAAGGGTTGGATCAGCAGAAATTCTTGCTGCTCCTCGCCCGGCAGGTTGATGATCACCGAGTACGGCTCGACGGGCTGGCTGCCGCTTTGCAGCAGCTCCAGCGGGATCGTCCACAAATCCTCTTTGTTGTAGAAGACATTGACATCTTGCATATGGTAGGTGCGGTAAACCTCGGCCTGGAGGCTGAACAGGTCTTCCGGATAGCGCAGGTGCTGGCGGAAGGTGTCGGGCATCGACTCCAGGGGTTGGAAGATGGTTGGGAAGATTTTGAGGTAGGTCTGGATCAGCGGATCGTCCGGTTCGATAACGTAGTAGGTCATCGTGCCGTTGTAAGCGTCGATGACCACTTTGGCCGCGTTGCGGATGTAGTTCAGCCGGCCTCGGATCGGTTCCGAGTACGGGTAGCGGTCGGAAACCGTGAAAGCATCCAAAATCCAGTAAAGGTGCCCTTCCTCGGTGATGACCATATAGGGGTCCCGGTCGTATCGCAGGAAAGGGGCCACTTTACTGGCCCGCTCGCGGATGTTGCGGTGCAACATCACCCGGCTGTCCGGCCTGAAAGAATTGCTCAGGATGATGTTGGAGTCGGCCAGATGTAGGGCAAAGGCCACGCGCTTGAGGGAGGAGTCGAGGAGGACGCCACCCTGACCATCATACACGTTGTAGACGTTCTCATCGCCCGAGGGGAAGTCAAATTCATCCTCATCGGTCTGCACAAAGACGTAGTCGTCGGTTTGTTCGCCGTAATAGATTTGCGGGCGCGTTACCTCCAGGCCGACCGTCGTTTTCGGTGGCAGGTCTTTCACCCACAGATCGGGCAGGCCATCCCTGGTGACTTCGTTGACCGGGTTTACCACCAGGCCGTAGCCGTGCGTGAATTGCATCTTCTGGGTGATCCACGTCGGGGATTGCAACTGGCTTTTGTCCAACTCGCGCGCGGCCAGCATGACCTGGCGGTACTCGCCGTTGATCCAGTAGCGGTCCACATCGACGTCGGGAAAGTTGTAATACAAACGAATTGCTTGAATCTGCTGGTAGGTGTCTAGCAGGGGCCGGGTGTCCCACAGGCGGACGTTTTTCAGCGTTCCCTCGTTGGCGGCTATTATGTTGGCGGTCAACGGGATGATCGAGGAGAAATCTCGCTCGTCTATTCTGTCCAGGCCGTAAGCCTGGCGGGTGAAACTGATATTATGGCGGATGTAGGGGGCTTCCCGGCTCAATTCGTTCGGCTCGACCACGTAGCGTTGCACAATTGCCGGGGCGATGCCGTTGAGGAAAAAGTTGGCGGTGATCCAGACGAAGATAGACAGCAGCGGCAGCGCCGTTCGCCGGAAGTAGATGTTGGCCAGCAGCGTCGCAGCGGCAGCGACGGCGATGACCAGCAAGATGCGCAATACCGGCAGCGTGACGGTGATGTCGGTGTAGCTGGCGCCAAAGGCCACGCCGCGCGGGCTGTATAGCAGATCGAACATCGCCAGGCTGTGCCCCCAGGCGAAGGCCAGGAAAATCAACGACCCCAGCACGGACAGGTGGAGCTGGACGTGGGGCAAAATAACCAGCCGGCCTTCTTTCAAATTGTTACGCTGCTCCAGGGCGTAAATGCCAACGGCTCCAAACAAACACAGGAACAGCAGCACCAGTATCCAGCCCTGGGCGAACTGGTAGATAGGCAGGGTGAAGACGTAGAAGCCGATGTCTTGCTCAAAAATCGGATCTGATGTGCCAAACGGGGTCAGGTTGAAGAAGCGCAAGAAATCCAGCCATCTGGCCGATGCCCCGGCGCCGACCAGCCAGGCCAGGAGTAACGTCACGGCCCATATCCCCAGGCCGACCAGCCGTTGCGCGACCAGGGCCTCATCGCTAAAGAAGAGAATGTTGCGGGTTGACAACCAGCGAGCGATGAAGGCATTGATCAGGAATAAGATGGCAAAGGGGGTGGCTACCCCAAAAAAGACCGCGACGCGAGCTATGACCTGGGTGGTAAATATGTCTACAAAGCCCAGATTTTGAAACCACAACCAGTCGATATAAAAGCCCAGGCCAAACTGCAAAAGCCAATAAATCACAAAAATAAGAAAAATGATAACGCCCAGTCGTAACCGGGCTGCATTTGAAATCTGCGGCATTTCGCTTTCGGGGTTGCCATCGGTTTGGCGTCTCCCAAATTGCCCTCGATTGGTGTGCGACATAGTTCAATCTCTACCTCTGCGCTAACCCTGAACGAAGATCGTCGACGATAGTATACATAGTATACCATGAGCGCGGGAAAAATAAAGAAAGGTGAGGTCAAGTGGTAAAGTGTAAAGCCTGCCGGCTTGCACGTATTGAGGGGGTGGGGTAGAATTTAGCTCCAGGTCGGTGGAAAATCCGAAGCGGTTGTCCAGAAATAACTTGCCATTTTTGCAGGATGTCTCTTGGGAAAAAGTGAAAAATTATTTACGGGCAGTTCCGAAGGAGGAAAGATGCAGCGCATTGTTGTAACCGGTTTGGGCGCGGTGACGCCCATCGGAAATGATGTTCCAACCTTTTGGAAGAACCTGATCGCCGGCCAGTCGGGCGCGGATACGATACGCGCTTTTGATCCGACCGACTTTCCGGTTAAAATCGGGTGCGAGGTGAAAGATTTCAAGGCCACCGATTGGATGGAGCGCAAGCTGGTGAAGCGGACCGCCCAGATGACCCAGTTTGCCCTGGCCGCCGCCCGGCAGGCGTTGGCCGATGCCAACTTCGAAATCACCGAGGAGAATCGAGACGAAGTCGGCGTGATCGTCAACACGGGCGGGGGCGGCATTCCCTTTGTCGAAAATGCCACCTATACCTTGCTGGACAAGGGCCCTCGAGCTGTAGGCCCCTTTGTTGTGCCCAGCATTATGCCCAACGCGGTTTCCTGCCTGATTTCGATTGAGACGGGGGCGACCGGCCCGATTTTGACCTCGACCCTGGCCTGCGCCAGCGGCAATTACGCTATGGTTGAGGGCTTGCACATGCTTCAGCGCGGCGAGGCTAAGGTGATCATCGCCGGGGGCTCCGAGCGTTCCGCAACCAGGGTAACCTTTGCCGCCTTTGACCGCATGGGCGCTTTGTCTCGCCGCAACCACGATCCGCAGAAGGCCAGCCGTCCCTTTGATGCAGACCGCGATGGCTTTGTCTACGGCGAAGGGGCCGGCGTCTTCATCCTGGAAACGGAAGAGCACGCCCAGGCGCGCGGCGCTAAAATCTACGCCGAAGTTGCGGGCGGCTCCCTCACCGGCGATGCCTACCACGTGACCGCCCCGGAGCCGACCGGCCGCGGCGCCATCCGGGCTATCAAGCTGGCCCTCAAAGAATCGGGCCTCAAAGCCGAGGATGTGAGCGTCATCTACGCCCACGGCACCAGCACTCCCCTCAACGATGCAACCGAAACCAAGGCCATCAAAGCCGCTTTGGGCGAGCACGCCTACCAGGTGCCGATTACGGCCACCAAATCAATGGTCGGTCACGGTATGGGCGCTGCCGGGGCCATCGCCGCCGTTGGAGCGGTGATGACCATCCGGGAAGGGATTGTCCCGCCGACCATCAATTACGAAACGCCCGACCCCGACTGCGATCTCGATTACGTGCCGAACGAGGCCCGCAAGCACCGGGCCGACGTGGTGCTGATCAACGCTTTTGGCTTCGGCGGGCAAAATGTGGTCCTGGTCCTGAAACGCTACGAAGGTTAATCGCCTGGGGGCGTTTTATCTGTAACGAGAGCCTGTACAATTTGCTCAGGACCTTGATTGGTGATTACCCACATCTCGGAATTCCAGGTGACAGTCACTTGAAATGATAAAAAGCATACCATACCTGGGCTAAAAGTGGCTTAATTTTACGCCCGAAAGTGACTGTCACCTATCCGGTAAGACTTATGGGTAATCACCAGAAGGACCTTGAGGCTTGACGTGACCAATGACGAACGACGAACATCGTTGGGATCTG
>JBHHXL010000017.1:0-27939 GCA_046757065.1 Anaerolineae bacterium | reverse complement strand
TCCGGTTAATTGGTCGGGCCGTTGAACCGACAACCGGATCTATCAACCCCTCGACTCACCTCGCTGCAAAGTGCCTGCCAAATCCAGAGAGTGTCCGTTAGCAAATCACCCGATCCATTCTTACCTGCTTCCCCCCTTGCTTCACCTATGGTACAATACTCCTCACTTATGCAGTGAGGAGTCACCCGTATGCGCGAGCGTCGTAGGGCGATTTTGCCCGGCGTTTTCCTCATCCTGTTGGGCCTGTGGCTTTTGCTCAATAATCTCAATCTGAACCTGCCCACCGTGGGCCAGTTGTGGCCGGCCTTCATCATTCTCGGCGGCCTGATCGCGCTAGGCTCTTACGTTGGCGGCCAGCCTCGCGATCCGGGGCAGGTCTTTGCCGGAGTCGCGGCGCTGGGGGTGGGGGCGTTCTTTTTCCTGTTCACTCTGAACGTCCCGCTCCCCCTGGGCCAGATAGGGCGCGTAACCTGGGCGGATATGGGCGCGCTCTGGCCGGCCTTTGTCATCATCGGCGGGATCGCGTTTGTGGCCCAGTACCTGGCCAGCAAACTCCGCGATGGCGGCGCATTGTTCGTGGGATTGGCCGCCCTGGCCATCGGCCTGATCGCCTTCGGTTTCACGCTGGGCTTCGTCGGCCCGGACCTGGGGCAACTGCTGGCCAATTTCTGGCCGGTCCTTCTCATCCTGGTCGGCCTCGGTCTGCTCCTTCAATACGTGCGAGGCCGGTCTTAGTACTGAATTCCAAAAGTTCGTTCTGAGATTGGTGAGAGTGCAATTTGCTGCCAGGCTCTAAATGCGGGATGATTTCATCTTGTCCCGGCACGAATTTGCGAAAGGGTGTATTTAGGGGCGAGCGGTGATCATCGGTCTGGACGCCAGCCGGGCGGCGCGGGCGGAGCGCACCGGCACCGAAACCTACGCCCTGGAGATGATCCACGCCCTGAGCAAGCGGGCCGGCCCGGATTTGCGGCTGCGGCTTTACACGCCTCATCCCCCCCAACATACCCGCTGGCCCGACTCGGCCTATGTGGAAACGCGGGTAATCCCCTGGCCTCGCTTGTGGACTCACCTGCGCCTGGCCTTCGAGTTGTGGCGACACCCGCCCAATGTTCTGTTCGTGCCCTCCCACGTTTTACCGTTATTTTGCCCCGTACCGGCAGCCGTGACCGTTCACGATCTGGGTTACCTTTACTATCCCCAGGCCCACCGGCCCCTGGCCCGCCGCTACCTGGATTGGACCACCCGCCGCCACGCCCGCCTGGCCGAGGCCATCATCGCTGACTCCAGGGCTACCCGTGACAGCCTGGTTGGGGCCTACCAGGCGCAACCCGACCGTATCCACGTCGTCTGGCTGGGGCGGGATGAAACGCTAAGTCGCGTTAAAGATGCAGGCGTTATCCGGGCTGTCCGCCGAAAATACCGCCTCCCGGACTGTTACCTGCTGACCATCGGCACCCTACAGCCGAGAAAGAACCTGGTGCGGCTGGTCGAGGCGTTTCATCAGGTAATTTCTGACGCCCAATCGCGAAAATCTGGGGGTGGGAACCCAAATGTTGGGGGGCTGGCCCTGGTCATCGCCGGCAAACGGGGCTGGCTGTACGATGAACTATTTACACGAGTGAAAGCCCTTGGCCTGGAACATCGGGTGTTATTCCCCGGCTATGTCGATGAGGCCGATAAAGCCGCCCTGATCAGCGGCGCCCTGGCCTACGTCTTCCCCTCCCTTTATGAAGGTTTCGGCCTGCCGCTGCTGGAAGCGATGGCTTGCGGCACGCCGGTTCTGTCCGGTAACGCCTCCTCCCTGCCCGAAATCGCCGATGACGCGGCCTTACTGGTAGACCCGCGCGATACGCGGGCCATCGCCAGGGGGGTGCAACGCCTGGTATCGGAACCGGATTTGCGCCGGGAACTGGTCAGGCGCGGTTATCGACGGGTGCGGGTGTTCTCGTGGGACCGGGCGGCGGACCAGGTGCTGGAGGTCCTGTTTCGGATTTCAGATGTCAGAAGCCAGACGCCAGACATCTGAAATCTGCCCCTATACATCTGATGAACGAGCAACGATTATCTGCCCCCAACCGAATCCTGGTCATCAAGCTGGCCGATTTGGGCGACGTGCTAACGGCGACCCCGGCCTTGCGGGCTCTGCGCCAGACCTTTCCCAGGGCCCGCATCGAGGCCCTGATCACCCACCACACCGCCCGGGCTCTGCGCCACAGCACGCTGGTCGATGGGTTGATCTGCTCGGACAACTTTCGTTTTCTGTCGCCGGGCGAGCTGCGGCGCGCGCCGGGCCTGATGGGGGAAGCCTGGCGGGTCTTGCGCCGGGTGCGCGCCGGGCGCTTCGAGGCGGTCCTCGTTTTGCATCACCTGACAACCCGGGCCGGAGCCTGGAAATACGCCGCCCTGGCTCGCGCCAGCGGGGCCAGAATTGTGGCCGGGCTGGACAACGGCCGCGGTCGCTTCCTGACCCACCGCGCCGTTGACCGTGGCTTCGGCTACAAGCACGAGGTCGAATACTGGCTCGACGTGGCCGCCCTGCTGGGCGCTCGCACCGATGACACCAGCCTCGATTTTCCAACGACGCCCGCCGAGGATGCCTGGGCAGACGAACAAACCCGGAATTTGAGGCAGTTGCCGTCGCGCGCCGACGGAAGCAAACGGCAACCACCGCTGGTCGTGATCCATCCCGGATCAGGCGGGTACAGCCGCGCCCGCCGTTGGGCTCCAGAAAACTTCGCCCGGGTGGCCGATGGTCTGGTTGAGGCGTTGCAGGCGCAAATTGTGCTCGTCGGCACGCCGGGCGACGGGACGGAAGCGGTCCGCGCCGCCATGCAAGCCGAGCCGCAGGATCTGACCGGGCGGACCGGCCTGGGCCAGTTGGTAGCTTTGTTGCGCCGGGCGGACCTGTTCATCGGGGGCGATTCGGGGGTGGGGCATCTGGCCGCCGCCGCGCGCGCGCCGGGGGTGGTCATCTTTGGGCCGAGCAACGAGCGGGCCTGGCGTCCCTGGGGCGATCAGGTGGCCGTGCTACACGCCCCCCTGCCGTGCGCTCCCTGCATCTACCCGGATCACACGGCCGGCCTGCGGGATGGATGCCAGGCCCGCACCTGCCTGAAAACCGTTGCCCCGGTGCAGGTGCTGGCTGCTGCCGCCGCCTTCCTCAACGGGACCCCGGCCTCCGGCCCGCCTGCCAGGCCCGCCGCCGGACCGCGCGCGCCGGCCACGGCCAACATCCTCGATGTGCCCGTGGCGGCGGTGACCCGCCGGGAGACGCTGGCCTTCATCGAGGCGTTGATCGGCAGCGGCGCGCCGCACCAGGTGGCAACCGTCAACCCGGAATTTGTGATCGAGGCCCAACACGATGCGGTTTTCAAACGCATTCTGCAACGGGCGGCGCTGGCCTTTCCCGACGGCGTGGGGCTGTTGTGGGCCGCCCGTATCCTGAACGAACCTCGCCTGCCGGAGCGAGTTCCCGGCGTGGAAATGGTCGAGCGCCTGGCCGAACTCTCGCACCGGCGGGGGTATCCGCTTTACTTCCTGGGGGCCGCGCCGGGGGTCGCCGAGCGGGCCATTGCCAACCTGCGGTCGCGTTACCCCCGGATGGTCGTGGCCGGGGCTTACGCCGGCTCGCACCAGCCGGGCGAGGAGGATGCCATCGTCGAGCGGGTTCGCGCCGCCCGCCCGGCCATCTTGTTTGTCGCTTACGGGCATCCTGACCAGGATAAGTGGATCGCTCGGAATCTGCTACGCCTGAATGTGCCCGTCAGCCTGGGGGTGGGGGGCGCTTTCGATTTTATCTCGGGCAAAACAAAGCGAGCGCCGGCCTGGGTGCGCCGCTTAAACCTGGAATGGCTGTATCGCTTCTGGCGGCAACCCTGGCGCTGGCGGCGTATCTGGAACGCCGTGCCGCGCTTCGCCTGGGCCGTGCTCCGGCGCAAATTATCTATGGCTATCCGCCGAGGAGGGTGACGCGGAGGCGTGCGGCAGGGTAAAACTAAACACGCTGCCCTGACCCACTTCGCTCTCAACCCCCACCTGCCCGCCGAGTTTTTCCACAATATGCCGCACGATGGACAGCCCCAGGCCGTGGCCCTGGGTGCGAGCCTGGTGCAGTTGGGTGAACGGCGTGAACAGGCGAGACCGCTCCTCAGACGCAAAGCCGGCCCCGTTGTCTTTAACCCAGAAACGGACCATCCCGCCGGCCTGCTTTGGCACGGTTGCCCCCAGCTCAAGGCAGGGCGGTTTTCCGCCATATTTGATGGCGTTGCTCAGATAATTGACCCAGACCTCTTCGACCAGCGGGCCGTTGCCGAGGACCACCGGCCAGGTTTCAGGCACCCGAATCTGGGCGGCCTCGGCTTCAATCATGTGGCCCAGCCGTTGTTGCGCTTCGGCCACGACGGCGGCCATATCCAGCGGTTCCACCGGCATTTCCGTCTCTCGCAGTTGGGCCAGAAGCAGCAGACCGTCAATGATGTTATTCATCTTCCGGCCCGTCCGGGCGATCATCTCCAGGTTTTCTCGCCGCTCTTCATCAGAAAGGCCGGCCTCGTCCTGCAACAGCAACTCGGCCCGGGTGACCATCCCCCCCAGCGGAGACTTGAGGTCATGAGCCACCGTCTGGGCGAAGGCGTCCAACTCCTCGTTGCGAGCTTGCAGGTCGGCGTTAAGACGACTCAATTTCATGATGTCGTCAAAGCGAGCCCTGGCGATGGTGATCGCCCGCTCCAGTTCGCGTACGTTGGGCGGTTTCACCAGGTACGCCCCTACCCCGGCGGCGCTGGCCTCTTTGATCAAATCCAGCGTTTCATAAGCTGTCAAAACGACGACCGGGGTCGGACAGTGTTCGAAGATGCGGCGCGTGACCTCGATTCCGTCCATATCGGGCAGGCGGATGTCCATCAAAATCACATCGGGTTGTAGCTGTTGGACCAGGTCGATGGCCCGCCGGCCCCTGGCCGCATCCCCGACGACCGTATAATCGGTCTCTTGCAGCAAGCCCTGGATCATTTTGCTGACCAGGGGATCATCTTCCACAACAAATACCCGTAACGCTTTTCCGGTTTCCATAGGCACTCGCTATACCACCTGAACCTCAAACCGGATGGCGGCCACCGCCCCGCCATCATTGTAAAGGGCTATCTTTCCGTCCAGGCCCTGACCTACCAACGATTCTATTAGATCGAACCCCGTGCCGTAACATTGCGGATCCTGCTCAAGCACGCCGGGGGGATAGCCGGGCCCATTATCTCGAAACGATAAGAGAACGACATCGCCGTTTTGGGTGATGCTAACCGTAACCTTTACCTCCTCTGGCGATGCGGCCCGGGCCGATAAGACGTGTTTGACGGTGTTCGTCGTCAGCTCGTTGATGATCAGCGCCAGGTTGTTGGCCTGGTTGGGGGTGACGCGGACCGGGGACGGGGCAACCTCGACATGGAGGGTTTGATCGCGGGGCAGGGCCTGCAAAGTATTGTAGATGACGCGGCTGGCGACCTCGCTCAAGGACAACGGCGCCCACTCGGATTCCGATAGCAGGTTGTGCACGGTCGCCAACCCTTGCACCCGGTTGATCAGACCTTGCATAATCGATTGGTAATGGGGGTCGTCCTTTAACCCGGCGTACCGCCGCTCGGTGTAGATCAGGCCGATGATGGCCGACAGGTTGTTTTTGACCCGGTGGTTGATCTCATTCAGCAAGATCGACTTGGTTTCGGCATCTTGCCGGGCCTGCTTGTACAGGCGCGCGTTCTCGATAGCGATGGCCGCCGTCGCCGCCAGCGGCTCCAACAAGGTCAGGTCAGATTTGCTGAAGCGGGCCGACCCGGTGTCCAGGGCTTGCAATACCCCGATGGCCCGGCCCTGCACCAACAGCGGCATAGATAGCAACGAGCGGGTCGTGATACCGATGCTTTCGCTCAGCGCCGGGTAGTGGCGTTGGTCGGCCTGGGCGTCGGGAATGACCAGGCTCTGGCCCTGTTGTACAACCCAGCCCAGGATGCCCTCGCCCGGGGCCAGCCGCCAGCCGCGAACCACCTCGCTTTGCGGGCCGACCGACTGGCGGCACACGAGCTCATTGGTCGTCTCATCAACCAGCCACACGGAGCAGGCCACCACGTTTAACAGCCCGCGCACTTCTTCCAGGACGCTGATCAACACCTGGTCCAGGTCGAGGGAAGAGATCAACGATTGGCTGGCCCGGTGGAGCAGGGCCAACTGGCGCTCGCGTTGCTGCACGAAACGATATGCGCTGAGGCCGATAAGCCCAACCAACCCCAGGATAAGCCCGGAGACGAGTCCAAACGGCCACAACAGTTGCACCACATCGTTCATAGGTACGCCTCAAAACGAACCGCTGGAAAAATTATAGCACACCCAAAAACCTTGTTGAATGGTCCTTTTGGCGGGTAGTTGCCCGCGCAAAGGCCCGTTTCCACGCGCGGCTGCGTTCTTCCCCAAGCGGGCAAATCCATGTTAGAATAAGCGCAGCAGTTGGAAAGGTTAGTGGGGTCGCACCGGCGCGAACAGCGGGAGGCCAGCGTGTTGCTCCTCGGCAACCGTTACCAGTTAGAAGAAGCCCTGGGACAAGGCGGGGCGGGTGTTGTTTACCGCGCTTTCGACTTGAAGTGGCAACGCCCGGTGGCCGTCAAGCGTCTGGAGGCATCGGCGGGCGGGCCGGACCAGGGGGTGGAGCGCCTGCGTCGCGAGGCGGCCTTGTTGAGCCGCCTGGCCCACCCCAACATCGTTTCCTTTTATGAGCTGGGCGAAGAGGACGGCCAGCCGTACCTGGTTTTGGAGTACATCGCCGGGTCTACCCTGCGCAACCTGTTAGATTCCTGGGGGAAGCCCTTACCCCTCGAAACGGCCAGCCACATCATCAGAGGCGTGCTGTCGGCCCTGGCGGCGGCCCATCAGGCCAGGGTTATCCATCGTGACCTCAAACCCGAAAATATCATGCTGGTTGGAGTCGAGCCGGAAACCGCCGGCGATCTGGAGGAACTGCGGCCGGCGGTCAAGGTTATGGATTTCGGGCTGGCCTACCTGCACGGCCAGGTGCGCATCACAAAGGAAAACCTGGTCGCCGGCACGGCCTTGTATCTTGCGCCGGAAGCGGCGTTGGGGCAGGCGGTGGATGGGCGGGCCGATCTCTATGGAGCCGGGATCATCTTGTACGAGATGCTGGCCGGCCATCCGCCGTATTCGGGAGAAGACCCCCTGGTCGTTGTCTCCCAACATTTGCACGCCACCCCCATTTCCCCCCGCTGGCACAATCCGGCGATCCCGCCGGACCTGGCCACGCTCATCCTGAAGCTCCTGGCAAAGAACCCCGACGAGCGTTACCAGCGGGCGGAAGAGGTTCTGTCCGATCTGGAAACTGTGCGGCGAACCGGCGGCCACGGCGGATCACCGACGAAGGAATCGCTGCTCGAAGCTATGGCCCGGGGGCGGCTGATCGGTCGCCGCCAGGAGATGGCCCTCCTCCGGGAGCGGATCGAAGCTATGCTGCGCGGCCTGGGCAGCGTGGTTTTCATCGAGGGCGAGGCCGGCGTTGGCAAGAGCCGGCTGGTGCGCGAGGCCGGCGTATACGCTCGCTTGAGAGGGGCGCAGATCTTCACCGGCCATTGCCATAGCGCCGACCTGGCCCTGCCCTATCAGCCCTTCATCGAAATCGTCAAAAGCTATGTCCGGGTTAACTCGGAGCGAGGAGCGGTGGCCCACGTGCCCGGCAGGTTGGCCGCCGAGCTGGTCAAACTCGCGCCGGGGCTTGAAGCCCTTTTGAACCAGACCCCGGCCACGCCTCCGGATTCATCGCCGGCCGAGGCGCGCCTGCGTCTTTTCGAAGCGGTGACGGCGTTGCTCACCGGCGGACGGGCGCCGGTCCTGGTGGTTTTGGAGAATCTGCACTGGGCCAATCCGCCGGAGTTGGCCCTGCTATTGCATCTGGCTCAGACCAGCGCCCGCAATCGGCGGTTGCTATTCCTGGCGACCTACCAGGGTCACCAGACATCTGCCACGCTATCCGAGGTGCTGGTTCAGCTCGACCGCGCGGGCCTGGCCCACCGGCTGCGCCTGGAGCCGCTTGCTGCCGAAGAAATCACCGAATTGCTGGAAACGTTGCTGGAAGGGGAAATCTCCTCGGAGTTTAGCCGGGCCATTTTCCAGGTGACCGAGGGCAACCCCTTTTTCGTCGAGGAGGTTCTGAAAGCGCTGATCGAAGAAGGAGGCGTCTTCCGTGATCCGGCGCACGGCCAGTGGGAGGACATGGCCTTGCAGCATCTGGAAATCCCGGCCAGCCTCAAGGAGGTCATCGGCCGGCGGCTGGAGAAATTGAGCCAGATAAACCGCCGCGTATTGAGCATTGCCGGCCTGCTGGGCCGGCAGTTCAGGGCCGATGTTCTGCTGACGGTGGCCGGGGTCGGCGAAGAGACGATGCAGGAGGCGTTGGAAGCGGCCTTGCGGATGCAACTCATCCGAAGGAGCCGGAGTAGGAGCCGGAGCCAGGCCGGCGCTCCCGATCAGCGCGTCGATGCCGAGGCTTATACCTTCGAACACGGCCTGATCTGCCAGACCCTGGTCGATAGTCTGACCAGCCAACGCCGCAAACGCTTGCACCGCCAGATCGGTCACGCCCTGGAACGGCTCAACCAGAGCCGGGCGCGGCCCATAGCTCCACCCGATGAGCTGGCCTATCATTTCAGCGCGGCTCGCGGAGACGATGTGGAAAAGGCCATCAGCTACAACCTGCTGGCCGTCGAAAACGCGCTCCAGATTTACGCCAGCGAGGTCGCCGCCAGGCACTACCAACTCATCCTGGACTTGCTGGAAGGCAGCGACGATATTATCCGCCAGGTTGAGGTTTTGGAGCGATTAGGCGATCTTTATTTTGAACGAACCCGGCAGATGGTGGATGCCGTGGCCGTTTACGAGCGGGCCATTGGGCTATGGCAACGGTCGCCCGCCCCCGACATCCCCAGGCTGATTCGCCTGTATCGCAAGGTGGGGGAAGTGGCCCGTTATTGGCCGGGGCGCGTGTCCAGGCTGGACGCTTATCTGAGCGAAGCCTTACGCCTGCTCGACGAGAACCCCGGCCAGGTTGACGAACTGGAGCGGGCCAGGGTGCTGATCGCTCTGGCCTTTAACCTGCACGCGCAAGAAATGGAAGGCCCGGAGGCGGAACGGGCGCTGAAACTGGCCCAGGAAGCTGCCGAACTGGCGGCCAGGCTCAACGCCCCCGATGAGGAGTCGGCGGCCCTGGAGGCTTTGCAAAGAATCCAACGCAGCCAGGGCCAGTTGGCCGCTACCCACGACCTCGATCGTCGCCGCCTGGCGATCATCCCCAGACTGACGAACCCGACCGAGCGGATAGACGCCTATTTGGGGGCCAGCCAGTCCGGCTGGGAAACGGGGAATCTGGCCGCCGCCCTGGATTACTGCCGGAAGGGGCTGGCCATCGCCCGGCAAACCGACAACGTGGGGGCCCAATGGGAAGCCTTACGCCGCCTGGTGATGCTCTATTTGCAATGGGGTAAACTGGCGGAAGCGATTACCTACGCCGAACAGGGCGCGGCTCTCGGCCCCCGGGCCGGTATCCTGGAGTTCGGTGAACCGGTTGAAGCCCTCTTCCATACGCACCTGGCCATCCTGTATACCCTCCAGGGTGAGGCCGAGTCAGCCAGCCGTGAATTGGCCCGTCTGGGCCGTATGTACCCCACCCCCGATGCGCCGCCATATCGCTTTGCCCTGGGCTGGCTGCATTATGAAAATGAAGCCTGGGCCAAAGCCAAATCGAACCTGGAGGGGGGGCAGGCTTTTCCCCTGCCATTTCTCTCCCTCCACTTCGACCGGGTGCTGCGGCTGGAAGTGTATGGTCACCTGGGCGACCGGGGGGCCCTGGATGAAGCCCGCCCGGCTGCCGAGGCCGAAGCCCGGCGCTGGAATCTACCCTATCTTGTGGCGACCCTCCAGCGGGGTTATGGAGCCTATTATTGCCAGCAAGGGGACTGGCAGCAAGCTGAAGCCGCCTTCGAGCGGGCGCTGGCGGCCACGCGAGGCACCACTTTTTGGTACCAGGATGCCCGGACCTGGCTCGACTACGGGCGTATGGTTGCCCGGCGGGGCCAGCCCGGCGATACCGACCTGGCCCGCGACTACTTAAGCGAAGCGCAGAGTATGTTCGCTGCCTTCGGCGCGCACGCCCTGGCCGAGAGGGCCTGGGTCGAGGTAACGCGGCTCGAATCCTAGGTTAACCCACAACCTGAATCGAACCCTGCCTGACGTCATAACGCCAGCGCAGCGCCGGCTGGTTCGTTTCAAAGAGAATACTGCCGTCAATTTGCGGCCTGGGGTTGATGGCCGTGGCATTGTGTATTTGCATCGACTCCCACCAGGACGAGATGTAAATCATAAATTGAACCTGAATATCCGCTTTGTCGTCCCGCCAGGCCCGGGCGTAGCTCCTGATGACCTTCGGATCGAGTTGACCGGCGCTTCCGGGAAAAAGGCTCATCGCTTATAACCTCGCAATTGCCAGCGCCAGGTTGCGGCGAAAGTCTGGGCGATTAAACCGCGTCCAGGCCTCGTTGAAGGTCATCAGCAACCGCTGGCGCTCGTCGAGTCTGGCGGCCAGGTACGAGGCTACCGGTTCGGCGGCGGGCAGGCCCGGTTGGCGCTCGTCCCAGGCCTCCAGAAATTCGCCGAGAAACTGGCAGGCCACGTCGGCATCGTTCAAGTCACCCAAATGGTCTTGCATTTGTTTGAGGTCATTGATGACCCCCTTTACCTCTCTGCCCAGCACTTCCCTGAAGAACTCGATGGTGTAGCGCAGCCGTTTGAAGTCGATCCGGAGCCGGTGTAACTGCTCGATGGAAATTTCATCCAGGGTGGACTCATAGGTGCGGACCACGGCCAGGCGGTCGTAGATCAGTAGCGGAGCTGCGTACCGCACCCGGTCGAGCCGGGCCTGCTTACCCGAATAAGAACGGACGCCGGCCTCGGCTGAATTCAAGAAAACGTTGAACCCCTGCTTGAAGGTCCGGTAACGCTCGCCGTTGAGGTAAGCCAGCATCCTGATCCGTGCCTGCTCGCGCTCCTGGCCCCAAAACGCAAACAGCGGGTCCAATCCCTGGCGGGCCTCTTTAGACAGCGTTGCCAGATAATGGCCCGCCTTCTCGGCCAGAACATCCAGGTCCCGCACGCGCCCCAGGGTGCGCCCGGTCGCCCGCAATTCCCTGGCCCAGGTTTTTGCCACCTTCGGTTTGAAGGCCCGGCCGAATGTGCGAAAGGCGGCCCGCATACGGCGGATGGATACGCGCATATCGTGTAGCTCCTCAACATCCTCGCCCAGCCGGGTGCCGGGTTCGTGGTGGAGCATCCGGGCGAAGTGAAACTGCAAGATTTTGCGAGCGGCTTCGGCCAGCGCATCATCGGGTTGGATGCCGGCCTTCTGCCGCACCTCTGGGAATTGCTGTTCCTGTTCCGGTTGCGCAGAGTCTTTCACCATGCCTCACGCCGTTCAGAGTAGGTTTGTGCCTGCTATTATAGCATAGAAAAGGCTTGAGCCTTAAGTTGGCCGGCTCTGACGGCTGCACCGGCCTGGCCCCGGCCCGCAATCTTGCCCCACCCCCTCGATTTCTGCCCGCCCTGAACCTGTGCTATAATCGCCCCGGCAATTTTTTGGTTTTTTAGCCCAAAGGGAGACTGCCCAAAATGACATTGGACCCCAAAATCAAGAATCTGCGCCAATTGAAAAAGCAGGCTCGATTGGGCGGCGGCCAAAAGCGAATCGATGCCCAGCATCAGAAAGGGAAGCTTACGGCCCGCGAGCGATTGGTTATCTTGCTAGACGAAGGCTCGTTCCGGGAAATGGATACCTTCGTCACCCATCGCGAAACCCAGTTTGGGCTGGATAAGAACAGGCCCCTCGGCGACGGGGTGGTGACCGGCTACGGCACCATCGAAGGGCAGGTGGTCTATGTGTTTGCCCAGGATTTCACCGTCTTTGGCGGCAGTCTGGGCCGCGCCCACGCCGATAAGATTGTGAAGGTGATGAACCTGGCCCTGAAAAACGGCGCGCCGGTCATCGGCCTGAACGACTCAGGCGGGGCCCGCATTCAGGAAGGCGTCGTTAGCCTGGGCGGCTACGCCGACATCTTTTTGATGAACACCCTGGCCTCCGGGGTGATACCGCAAGTTTCCATCATCATGGGGCCGTGCGCCGGAGGAGCGGTTTATTCTCCGGCCCTGACCGACTTCATCATTATGGTCAAAAATACCAGCTATATGTTCGTCACCGGCCCGGATGTGGTGAAATCTGTGACCCACGAAGAGGTAACCCACGAGGAGCTGGGCGGCGCGGTCACCCACAACACGCTCAGCGGGGTGGCTCATTTCGCGGCAGAGAACGAGGAGCACGCCCTCTTCCTCTTGCGCCAATTGCTTAGTTACCTCCCCCAAAACAACATGGAGGACCCGCCCCGCGTTGCCTGCCAGGATGACCCGCTGCGCACCGAGGCCCGCCTGGACAGCCTGGTGCCCGATAATCCCAATAAACCTTACGATATGCACGAAGTCATCGAAACCGTAGTTGACGATGGGCAATTCCTGGAAGTCCAACCCGATTACGCCCGCAACATCATCGTTGGCTTTGCCCGCCTGAACGGGCGGAGTGTGGGGGTGGTTGCCAACCAGCCGGACGTACTGGCCGGCGTGTTGGACATCAACGCCTCCAACAAGGCCGCTCGCTTCGTGCGGTTTTGCGATTGTTTCAACATTCCCATCATCACCTTCGAGGATGTGCCCGGCTTTCTGCCGGGCGTGGCCCAGGAGCACGGCGGCATCATCCGCCACGGGGCCAAGCTGCTCTACGCCTTTTGCGAGGCAACCGTGCCCAAGATCACGGTCATCACCCGCAAGGCCTACGGCGGCGCTTATGACGTGATGAGCAGCAAGCACATTCGCGGCGATGTCAACCTGGCCTGGCCCTGCGCCGAAATCGCCGTGATGGGCCCCGAAGGGGCGATCAACATCCTCTACCGGCGTGAACTGGCCGAGGCCGACGACCCCGAATCGCTCCGCGCCCAATTGGTCCAGGAATATCGAGATGCGTTTGCCAATCCCTATGTCGCCGCCAGTTGGGGCTACATCGACGACGTCATCGAACCCAGCCAGACCCGGCCCCGCCTGATCAACGCCCTGGAGATGTTGCAAAACAAGCGCGATGAAAACCCGCCGAAGAAGCACGGGAATATTCCGTTGTAGTTGATCTCGAGGAAAGGCTATGCTCAAAAAAGTTCTAATTGCTAACCGGGGTGAAATAGCCATTCGCATCTTGCGGGCCTGCCAGGAGTTGGGGGTGGAAACGGTCGCCGTCTACTCCGAGGCGGACCGCCTGATGCCCCACGTCCGCCGGGCAAACGAAGCCTATTTGCTTGGCCCGCCGTCCGTTGGGGAGAGTTACCTGCGCGGCGAAAAGATCATCGACATCGCCCGCCGGGCCGGGGCCGAGGGCATCCATCCCGGCTACGGGTTCCTGGCCGAAAACGCCGACTTTGCCCAGGCGGTAACCGAAGCCGGGTTGACCTGGATCGGGCCGCCGCCGGAGGCCATCCGCTTGATGGGAGACAAGATGACGGCCCGCGAAACGGTCAGCCGGGCGAACGTGCCGATCGTGCCCGGCAGCCCGCGCGGCCTGGATGATGAGGATTTGATCGGCCAGGCCGACGAGATTGGCTTTCCCATCCTGATCAAAGCCACGGCCGGGGGCGGCGGCAAAGGGATGCGCGCCGTCGAGCGCCGCCAGGATGTGGCCGATGCTATTCGGGTGGCCCGCAACGAGGCCCGCGCCGCCTTCGGCGATGACCGGGTCTACCTGGAGAAAATGATCGTCGGCGCCCGGCACGTCGAAATCCAAATTCTGGCCGACCAGCACGGCAACGTCATCCACCTGGGCGAGCGGGAGTGCTCCATCCAGCGCCGTCACCAAAAACTGATCGAAGAAGCCCCCTCGCCTGCCGTGGACGACGATCTGCGCCGGGAGATGGGGCAGGTTGCCGTGGCCGCGGCCCGGGCCGCCGGTTACGCCAGCGCCGGCACCGTGGAGTTCCTGATCGACCGCGAGCGCAAATTTTACTTTCTGGAGATGAACACCCGGCTGCAGGTCGAGCATCCCGTCACCGAAATGGTGACCGGCGTGGACCTGGTCAAGGAGATGCTGCGCGTGGCCGGCGGGCGCAAGCTGCGCTTTAGCCAGGAGGACATCCACCTGAACGGCTGGGCCATCGAGTGCCGCATTCTGGCCGAGGACCCGTTCAACAACTTTATGCCCTCCATCGGCAAAATCACCGGCCTGTCGGTGCCCACCGGGCCGGGCGTGCGGCTGGACAGCGGCATCTATTTCGGCTCGGAGATCACCCCCTTCTACGACTCCCTGCTGGCCAAGCTGATTACCAAGGGGGAGACGCGGGCGGAAGCCATTCTACGCATGCGCCGCGCCCTGGAGGAGTACCGCCTGACGGGGGTCAAAACGACGATTCCCTTCCACATTCAAATTATGAACTCGACCCGCTTCCAGGCCGGACAACTGGACACCCGTTTTCTGGATGAGCACTTCACCCTGAACGAAGACCGCCCCCCTGACTACATCCGCGCGGCGGCAATTGCGGCCACCCTGGTGGCCCACCAGCGCAGCAAACGAGCCATCCTCTTGCACCAGGGCGGTCCCAGCCCGTGGCGGCTGTACGGACGCCGCGAGGCGTTGGACCGCAGGCTACGCTGAAAGGACAGGAGCGTGAAATACATCACCACCCTTGAGGGCGAACAGTTCGAGATCGACATCAATGAGAACGGGCGCGTCACCTTCGACGGCCAGGTGATCGACGTCGATATGGTCAACGTGGCTAACACTTCGACCTACTCGGTTATCATCGACGGTATGTCTTTCGACGTAACCATCGACGAGGCCGAGGAGCTGTATCACGTGATGATGAAAGGCGGCCTGTTCGAGGTGACGGTCGAAGACGAACAATTGCGCCGCCTGGCCGGGCTGAAGGGCGGCTTCGGCGCTCCCGTGGGGGAGGTGTTGATCAAAGCGCCGATGCCCGGCGTCATCGTCGATGTGCCCGTCGAGGCCGGGCAGGGGGTAAGCAAGGGCGACATCGTCGTCATCCTGGAATCGATGAAGATGCAGAACGAATTCAAAGCCCCGCGCCAGGGCACCGTTCACGAGGTGCGGGTCAGGGCCGGCGACAGGGTCGAGCAGAACGCGATTATGGTTACCATCTCCTAGCAAAGCCAATTGTATAACCGATCTCGTTTTGATTGACCCGGTTGGGCGCTGATGGTATACTATTTTCAACATATATCACCTGAAAGGGGAGATAGTATGGCGCTTGGGACGGTTTCAACGAAGGGGTGGGTCGTAATCCCCAAGGAATATCGAGAGAGGTATGGTTTCAAGCCGGGCGTCAAGGTCCAGTTCGTTGATTATAACGGCGTTCTCTCCATTTTACCCGTGCCTGAGGACCCCATTGAAGCGGCGCACGGCATGCTGAAGCATCTTGCCGGACCTTCCCTGAGCCAGGAGATCGTCGAAGAACACCGCCGGGAACTTAACGAGGAGGAGCAATAAACTGCGCGCTTCCTACGTCCTTGACGCCTTTGCGGTCATGGCCTTCCTGCGCGATGAGCCGGGGGGCTCGAGGGTGCTTGAGCTTCTGCGGGCGGCGGCCCGGGCCGAGATTCAGCTCCGGCTCAGCCTCCTCAATTACGGGGAGGTGCTTTATTCCGTTGAGCGGCGCTGGGGGGAAGTTGAACTGCGCCGGGTTGTGGCTCGTTTGGATGGGCTGCCTATCCAGATAGCGCCCGTGGACCGGCCCCTGGTCTTTGCCGCTGCCCACATCAAAGCCCATCACCCCCTGTCCTACGCCGACGCCTATGCCGCCGCCCTGGCCCAATTGACGGAGGCAACGGTGGTGACCGGCGATCCCGAATTCGAGAGCGTGGCGGACCTGGTTCGCATCGAGTGGTTGGTTTAGGAACAATACTTTTCAAATAAGCGAAGGATTCTCAGCGGACCGCCTCCGGCGGAGCGGATTAACGGATAAACTCCGCACAACAGGGCATCCGCTAATCCGTTAGGCCGAACGCTTCGCGGTCCGTTGATAACGGCCTCTGCGCCTCTGCGGTGAACTGTAGCTTCTTTAGTTCCGGCTTGTCCGGGTTGGGGGTTGTTCAGACCGATCTACGTCTCAGGTCCCGGCGGCAGGGGCGCCTACCACTGCCGTTGGAAGATGATCTCGTATGAATAGGTAGCGCACTGTTTGCAAGCCCCGCCCGGGCAGTAGCCGGCCTCGGCCAGCAGGTTGCGCGGCGGCGAAACGGTGCTCAGCGGCGGGGTCACCTCGCTGGTGTAGCGCCGCTCCCCGAAGGGGGGCACATCCCTCAAGACGCGGGCCTGAAAGGTACCTTTCGATAGGGTGGCCTTGACATAGCCCGGCGCGTTCCAGCCGGAGTTGAGGTCTGGAATTCGGCCCTCGTTCCAAAAGACATCCAGCCGGATATTATCAATCGGGTCGCCGCCCAGGTCCATCGTCCGCAGATGAAAAACGGGCACCTGGTTGCCACAGGCCACCTCCGTCTCCGGCAGCAGGCGCACGGTTGCCAGCCGAAAATCGACGGCGGCTGCCGGTGATGGCGTGACCAGCGCCGCCGGGATGGGGCTGGCTGTAGCCGTGCTCGTCTGCGCCGGTCGGGTCTCCTGGCCCACCTCCTCAGCCGGTCCGGGCGCGCCCCCAATCGTATCCGACAAAGAGGAGACCTGCCCTGCTACCCCCTCGAGCCCGACGGGCAGGCCGTTGCGACCGAGCCACAGGCCAACCCCGATCAGGCCCAACAGAAGCAGCCCGGCCAGAACCCACCTCCTGACCCTCGACGGCCGGGCCGGGCCGGTTTTGGAACGGCTTCCGGTCTTTTTGGGGTGGGCCGCCGCGCGGGGCCGCGACGTTCTGGCCGGGGCCGGTTTCGCCCTGGCCCGGGCCGCCGCGCGCGGGGTCGCTTTCGCCCTGCCGGCGGAACGCGGGCGGGCGGAGGTTGTTGCAGATTTACGCCGGGCCGTGGTCGCCGCCTTCGGCTTCGGCAGCAGGGCAGCCGTCAGCGCCCTGGCGAACTCGCCCGACGTGGCGTAGCGATCCTGCGGGTCCTTTTTCAACGCCTTCATCACCGCCCGATCAACCTTCAAGGTGAGGCGTTTGTTGATGGTGCGCGGGGGCGGGACGGTATCGCGGATATGTTGCAAGACCACGTTGATCGGCGTCTCGCCGCTGAAAGGGACGGTGTTGGTCAGCATCTCGTAAACGCAGATGCCGAGCGAGTAAACGTCGGTCTGGGGGCCGGCGCTGTTCGAGGACATCGCCTGTTCCGGAGCCATATACTGCGGCGTGCCGATGATCGCTCCGGTGGTCGTGTGCTGGCTGGAGTCCTGGATCAGGACCAGGCCGAAGTCGGTCAGGTGGACGCTGCCCTTTTCATCCAGCAGGATGTTGGCGGGCTTGACATCGCGGTGGATCATGCCCCGCTGGTGGGCGTAATCGAGGGCCTGGGCCACCTGTTGCACGATCTTGACGACGGTTTGCGTCGGCAGCTTGCGCCCGCGCCGCCGGGCGTTGAGCAGGCGTTCCTGCAAGGTCGTCCCGGCGATGAACTCCATCACCAGGAAATTCCCCGCGCGGGCCTCCAGGAAATCGTAGTACTTGACGATGTGCGGGTGTTTGAGCCGCTTCAGGGCCTGCACCTCGCGCCGAAAACGCTTGCGGATGGACGGATCGTCGCTCTTCTCCAGGCTGACCGCCTTCAAGGCGACGATTTGCCCGGTTTTCACCTGCCGGGCTTTGTAGACGTGGGCCATGCCCCCTTTGCCCACGCGCTCGATGATCTTGTAGCGTTTGATCTGCTTGCCAACCAGAGAGCCACTTTCGGCCATAAAGTTCCTCGATGCAGGACAATCAAAACTTTTCGAGTGACGCTGCTACCTTAAACCTATAAAAAGGATAACAGCCAAGCCGGGAGATGGCAAATAGGCGGTTGGTCCGCCACCTGCACAGGCGCGACGCGCTTCCGGCCAGCCGTTCGCCCGAAAACCGTGTTTCAGACCCATACCGTGCAGGTTGAAACGCACCTCAGAAGTGCGTCGCACCTGATCGAGCCCCTTAACTTTTTGATGGGGACGTGTTACAATCAAACCATCACCCGAAAGCACCCGGAATCCACTATGAAGATTTTCAACAACATCTTTCAATTCAAGAGCAAGCGGCAGCGAAGAAAATTTGACGAATCGGTTGCCTCCACCATTGAAGCCCTGTCGTCGGTGGATACGCAAACGCTGGCCAGGCTGACGAAGCTAACCCTGCCCGAAATCGAAGCCCTGCGCCAGGAAATCGCCGCCATCTTTCCGGCCAATAACCTGCCGGCCTACCTGTTGCACGGGCTAACCCAACTGAAAGGGCGCAGGCTGCCCACCGAGCGGGTACAAACCGACGTCCTGGCCCTCTTTCGTAGCGTCAGCATCACCGGCGTTTACGGCTCGTTCATCGGCGGCCCGGCGGCGATCTTACACGGCTATCAAAAGCTGCTGGAGCTGGCCGGCAAAGATGTGGATGCCGCCTTTCCCCACGGCACCTGGCAATTTTACGTCAATTTCGGCCTGCGCGAGGATACGGCCCGCCACACCTGCGAAACGCGCGGCTTCCAGGACGCTTTTCCCCTGGAAAGGGAAGAACATTTGCAAGCCACGGCCTGGGTGGCCGCCTTGAACACGCTGCTGTGCGCCTACGACGACTACCTGGAAATGCTGTGGCGCGAACCGGTCCTGATCGGCCTGGCCCTGAAAGTCGCCGGGCGGGAGCCGCCCCCCTCCATCGCTACCATGCGCCAGGCCTGGTTGCGCGCCCGGCCCTTTAAGCTGCCGGACGGACCCTATCGCAGGTTCGTGGAATACCGGCGGGGGGTCTTTGACGACTTCTTCGCGGCCAGGATCGCGGATTTGAGCGCCCGCCAGCGGAACCGTCTGAACCGCGAGTTCGATCACTTGCGCCAGAAGCGCCTGCCTGCCTTCCAGGAGCAGATGTCGGTGCTGTACACGCTCAAGCCGGAGCGTTACCTGGAAGCGCGAACGTCGATCCCGTTAGGCCAGGCCAGAATCGGCCTGAACGTCAAGGGCCATTACTACCTGCTGCCCGTAACGCGCAACGGTCGAGACCCGCTGTCCCTGCCCACCCTGCAGGCCACGGTCCGCCAGTTGCTGGAGCAGGCCCAGCGCCAGCGGACGGCCGTCAATAAACTCGACCTGCACCTGGTTGAGATTCCGCGAAGTAAACAATTGGCGGCGCGGGCCTTACTGCCGCCGGAAACTCAGGAGAACCTGGAGGCTCTGGGGCAGGCCCCCTTCTTGCTGCATTGGACGCCCCGCGCCTCGGACCTGCCTCTGGCCGAGTTGCGCCGCACCCACCGGGGGGCCGGCGATCACGCCCTAACCCTGATCCGCACCCCAACCAGCATGGTCTTTGACCAATCACACATCTTCTTCGACGGGGCCTGGGGGACGGCCCTGGCCGAAATCATCACCAACGAGGCCATCGCCCAGTATCACCGCCTGGAGAGGGAGCGGGGGAAAGGGGCCGCGGTCAAGGTCCAGAGCCTTGTCCTCAACAGCAGCCCTCACTTTGGCCGGACCACCGAGCGCCCCCTGCCCCGCGAGGTCACCGCTGAGAACGATGGGGTTGACCTGGCGCTGCTAAACCGGCTACGGGCCTGGTTGCGGGGCCGCCGGGTGTACCTGACCGTTAACGATGTTCTTTTGCTCTATCGCACGATGTTCCCCGGCTTTTATCGAACGGGGCGCGAGGTGATGAGCCATCTCAAACCGTTGTACGCCTCGCGTCACGCCCCTACCAAAGCAGCGGCCTTAGAATTGAAAGAGTCGCTGCGAAAAGCGCGAGTCGTGAACCCCTCGCTGCTGATCCCGATGGATGCCACCTATGTGGACCCACGCCTGCGAGTCTATCCGACCACCTTCCGCAACCCGTTTCCTGACCTGATCGATTTCTACAAGGAAATCGTCAAGACCCAGCGCGCCTACCGCAAGACTCGGGCCAACCCTGAGTGGCGGGCTTTCGGCCAGGCTCGGAACCAATTCCTCAGCCGCCTGCAAGCTTTTTCAGAGCTGCTGGCGGACGTCAAGGCCATCACCCTCCAGGGCGAAAATTTCAATGTAGCCACCATCAAATTGCTGGCCCACATGCCGCAGTCGATTCAGCGGGCGATGGATCGCATCCCGCAGCACATCTCCAGCCTGAACGAGGTGATCAAAGGGGAGGAGGTGTTTTCCAACGTTGGCCGGGTGGCCCCCGGCTCCAGCCTGACCCGCTTTGCCAGCGCCAAGGACGATGGCGAAACCAAAACCCTGGTCTGGGGCATTATGACCGATGACCGGCAGCGGCTGGTCATCACCCTGCGCGATTTCCGGCCTCATGTGACCCGCCTGGCCGCCGTCGGGCAGCTAGAGCTGGCCCGGTTGGCCGTCCGCGATTACCTGGACCAATACGTGGCCCGCTTGAATACCTTCAACGAAGTCCTGCTGAAAGCCCTCAGCCGCCGGGGCCGGGAGCAATAAGGGTGTGAGGCGGATCAGGTGCAACGCACTTCCATATTCTCTACGTGGCGGATCACGGGGATAAATTCGGCACCACGAACAGAAACGGGCTGGCCGCCGACAGTCCGACCAACCCCAGGTAAAAGGCGACCGCCAGCCAGCCATCGGCCCGGCCCGGCAGCCAGCGTTGGATGGCCAGCAGGGCCCCGAAGGCCCCGGCGATGAGTACCCCCCAGCCGTTTATATCGCCCGCCAGCAGCGACGACCCCGCGATCCAAAGCGTCAATGCCACCAGGCCGATCATTGCCCAGGCCGCCCGGCGTCGCCGAAGCGCCTCCCCCAGCCCCAGCGTGAAAAACAGCCCCAACGGGGCGATGGCCGTAAAGAAGTACCGTCCCTGAAACTGGACAAACTGGCTGTTATACCAGAGGTAACCTGCCGCGATGAAGGCGATGGTCAGGCCGGCCAGGCCGAGGGCTTGTTGCTGCCGGGTTGAGATCAAACCGGGTTCGCGGCGGGCGCGCCAGGTCCAGGCCCCCAGTCCGGCCAGGGCCAGCAGAAAAACGAGGGTCAACGCCAGGTACAGCCGGGGGTCGATGGGGACGGCCATCCAACCAAACTGGCCCCAGAAGCTACGAAACGTGACCCGAACGAAGCTATCGAGATACGGCCACAGCCCGATCTGAGCGATGTGCTCCGCCGTGCGCAACTGCCCTTCGACCACAGCATCGTGGCGGGCCAGCCCCAAAACGTCGAGGCCGCCGTAGACCAGCGCGTTGCGCAGGTACCAGGGCAGGGCCACAGCCAGGGCCGGAGCGTAAACCAGCCCGGCCTGCTTAAGCCAGGCGACCGGATTCCGCTCCCGCAACCACAGCGCGACCGCTACCAACGGCAGGCCGATGTAAACCGTGGTTTTCGTGACCAGGCCCAGGCCCAGGATCAGGCCGGCAAAAGCGAGATCGCGCCGGGCGGGGGCTTCGGCGCGAAGCAGATGGCGGGCCAACAAGAGCAGCAGCGCCGTCAGCAGAACTTCGGCCAGGGCATCGTTGTTGGCGGAGGCCAGCATAGCCGTGTGCATCGGCACGAAAGCGACGAAAGCCGTGGCGCCCAGGCTAAGGAACGGCCGGTCCGGGAAAATCGTTTGCGCCAGGCGATAGGTAAGCCACAGCAACACACCTCCCCACAACACCGATACCAGCCGCGCGGCCAGCAACGAGCCATAGCTTACGGCGAAAATCGGGGCGGCCAGCAGGTAGTAAAGGGGGGGCTGGTGGTACTCGTAGCAGATGCCGGCTACGGATAGATGCGGTGGAAAGCGGCTGGAGATAATTTCGGCCAGATAAGCCTGGTCGTAGCAACCCTGGACCAAAACGGGGAAGCGCCCGGTTTCAACCAGCGCCTTGATGTAGTTGTAGTGCGCCGGTTCATCGGGCGCTTGCCAGGCCGGGGTCAGGGCCGCGTACAGCCCGCCGATGGCCAGGTATGCCGCCAGGATCACCCCGAACAGTGGGTGAAACGTCCGGTTCACAATCGCTCGCCGTCAGAGTACAGAATACAGAGTACAGACAACAGAATCCAGACAACGGAATTCAGATTACAGAATTCGGAGATGGCAATCTGGCGTCTGCACTCTGAAGTCTGTAATCTGCTGTCTACTACCCGCCGCCTGCCCCGTCCTGATCGGCGGTTTTAAATCCCGTTTCAAAGCCTTTCATAAATTCCAGCGGCACCGGGAAGACGATGGTCGAATTCTTTTCCACCGCAATTTCCGTTAGCGTTTGCAGGTAGCGCAGCTGGATCGAAGCCGGTGCGTCGGCAATGACATTGGCCGCCTCGGCCAGTTGCTTGGAGGCTTCGAACTCGCCGGAGGCGTGGATGATCTTGGCCCGCTTCTCGCGCTCCGCTTCGGCCTGCTTGGCCATCGCGCGCTGCATCGTCTGCGGCAGCTCGACATCCTTAACCTCGACCAGCGTCACCTTGATTCCCCAGGGCTCTGTTTGCTCATCGATGATCTGCTGGAGCTGCTCGTTCACCTGCTCGCGGTGGGCCAGCAATTCGTCCAACTCGCTCTGGCCGATGACGTTACGCAGAGTCGTCTGGGCGATTTGCCAGGTGGCCCGGCGATAGTCTTCAACCTGGACGATAGCATCTTCGGGCTTGAGCACCCGGAAATAGACGACGGCATTAACTTTGAGCGTGACGTTATCGCGGCTGATCGCTTCCTGGGAGGGCACATCCAGGGTCACCACGCGCAGGTCTACCTTTATCATCCGGTCCAGAAAAGGAATGATGAAAAAGAGGCCCGGCCCTTTAGGGCCCACCAACCGGCCCAGGCGGAAGATAACGCCGCGTTCGTATTCCTGCACCACCCGCACGGCTGAAAACAGCACCACCAGGCCAATGATCACTACTGCGCCGACCAGGCAAAACAGACTGCCGAGAACGCCTTCCATAATTGATTACCCTCCTCACTAGTGATGGCAGCCTCCGCAGGGGAGACTGTCAAATTGCTTCAATAGCTTAATTATACAACATTAGAAAAGCGGGGCAAACTATATGGAACCTTCCCTGGAAACATTTGATTGCCGGGTGGAAGGGTGGTACGATTCCGGCGGCCTGCCGCTTTTGCGGCTACCATTTACCTATTCTCATATTAAGGTTTTTAAACTATAATAAAGGTTAAGAAATCCCCCAAAATAACGTCTTGTTCCTATGCTGGACTATCTTGCAATTCTGGCCAGTTACGTTCCACCGGCTGTCGCCAGGTACGTCTATCACAATCCAAAGGCGCCCGAGATACCGCAGGCCGAACGGTTTGAGGCGGCGGTTCTGTTTGCGGACGTTTCGGGGTTCACGGCGCTGACCGAAACATTAGCCAACCAGGGCCCGGCCGGCAGCGAAGAGATCACCGGCCTGCTCAACAAATACTTCGGGCGGATGATCCTGCTGGCCGAGGCCGAGGGCGGGGAAGTGGTGAAATTCTCCGGGGACGGGCTGACGGTCGTTTTTCCGGCGCGGGACGAGACGTTGCCGCTGGCCACGCGCCGGGCCTATCAGGCCGCCCGGCAAATGCAACTGGTTTCCTCATACCACTTTAGCGGCGTTGAAACCAGGGCGGGCAAAACTTCGCTGGCGATGAGGATCAGCATCGGCGCCGGGCCGGTGCTGGCTGCCTCCGTCGGTGGCGTGCAGGGCCACTGGGAGTATGTCATCGCCGGCGATGCGGTTCAACAAGCCGCCGCCGCCGGGGTCGCGGCCCCGGTGAACGAGATTCTGCTCAGCCCCGAAGCCCAGTCCATTGTCGCCGATCAGACTCTGACCCCACGTTCCCTCGATATCCCGACCTGGTCTACCGTTGCCGCCCCTCGCGAGGCGAAGGTTGCCCTGGAAGCCTACGTGCCCGCTTCTATCACCTACCGCCTGTCGGCCGGCCAGGCCGACTTTCTGGCCGAACTGCGCCGTATGTCGATCGTCTTCGTCAACATTGGCAGGTTGGATTACGGCGAGGCCGGTATCGTCGAGCGCTTGCATACCTTCGTTCAAACGGCCCAGGGGATCATTAACCATTACGAAGGCACAATTAACAAGCTCGCCGTCGATGACAAGGGCACGGTGCTGCTGGCCCTGTTCGGCGCGCCACCCTACGCCCACGAGGACGACCCGGAACGGGCCACGCGCTGCGCCCTCGATTTGCAGTTGGCTACCGGCCCCGACCTGTCCCTGGCCGTGGGCGTCAGCACCGGGCGCGTTTTCGTGGGCCCCTTCGGCGGGGCCTCGCGTCGCGAATACACGGTGATGGGCGATAAGGTCAATCTGGCCGCCCGGCTGATGAGCGCTGCCCAGGAAGATAGCCTGGCGACCGCCGGGGGCAACCAGAAGGCCATTCTGTGCGATGATGACACCTTTCGCGCCGCCAGCGCCCACCTGACCTTTGAAACGCTGCTCCCGATCCAGGTCAAGGGCAAAACCGGGCATATCCCGGTGCATCGCCCGCGGGGCCATCTGTCCCCCCTGGCCCCGCTGGAGGTTCAGGACAGCCAGTTTGTTGGCCGCACCGCCGAGCGGCAAACCTTCATTGAGTTGCTGGCCGAGGTCGAACAGGGCAAAAGCCGCGTCCTCCTGCTGGAAGGTGAAGCCGGTATCGGCAAATCTCGGCTGGTTCAGGAAATGATCGAGCATTTCCATCAGAAAGATGTTTGCGTCCTTTTCGGGGAGGGGCAGAGCCTCGAACAGCAAACGCCGCTGCGGGCCTGGCGAGACATCTTTACCGCCTACTTCGACCTGGAGAATTTGCCGGTGGAGGGCCAGGCCGGAAAACGCGCCCGGCTGTTAAGCTGCCTGGAAGAGCTTGATCCCGGCCTTGTCGAGCGCGCGCCCCTGCTCAACGACCTGGTTGGCTTAACGCTGCCCGATACGCACCTGACCCGCTTCATGGACGCTTCCCTGCGCCACGAGAGTTTAACCGCCTTGCTGGTTGACTTGCTGCGCCATCGAGCCGGGGAAACACCGTTGATTTTAATCCTGGAAGACGCCCATTGGCTTGACACGCTTTCCTGGGAATTGGTTTTGGCTGTAGCCCAGTATCTCTCCCCTTACCCTCTATTTTTGATCGTCGTTATGCGCCCCTTCGAGGGGGAATTCAAGCCCCTGGAGCTAAAGATGCTGGCCGAAATGCCCAACGCGGCCTCGATGCACTTGCAAAACCTTTCGGCGCAGGAAGTTGTGGCCCTGGCTGCCAGCCGGCTGGGCGTGACCGCCGCGAATCTCCCGCCCGAAGTGGTGACATTGATCAAGCAGCGGGCCGATGGCAACCCCTTCTTCGCCGAGGAGTTGGTCTATGCCCTGCGCGACAGCGGCGTCATCCGGGTTGTGGAGGCTGAAGCCGCAGATGGACGCCGGCCAGGCCACGAGATCGAGACGGCGGCATCCGGCTCAGAGAACGGCACCGCCTCGCGCCATTGCAAAGTTGTCGGGAATCTGGAGGACCTGGTCCTGCCGGATACGCTCCAGGGGGTCATCGTCTCTCGCATCGACCGCCTGCAACCGGATGCCCAACTGGCCCTGAAAGTAGCAGCGGTGATCGGCCGCACCTTCACCTATCGAACCCTGTACAACGTCATATCGACCCATACGGACATCACCGACCACCTGCTCAAGGCCCGTATGGATGAATTGGTGCAGTTGGACCTGACCCCCCTGGAAAGCCAAAACCCGGAGCTGAGCTACTTCTTCAAACACATCATCACCCGCGAGGTGGCCTATGACCTGCTGCTTTTCGCCCAACGCCGCGATCTGCACCGCACCGTGGCCTCCTGGTACGAAAACACCTACGGCGCTGGCCCGGAGTTGAGGCCCCATTATTCGCTCCTGGTTTACCATTGGCGCCAGGCAGAAGACCGGGATAAAGAACGCTACTATTGCCATCTGGCCGGCAGGCAGGCCGCCGAGCGTTTCGCCAATACGGAAGCGTTGGCCTATTTCAACCGCGCCCTGGAATTAAGCGCGGACGATCCCGAGTTTGAATATCACCTCTACGCCCAACGTGAAAAAGTCTACGATTTGCTGGGCGACCGCGAAAAGCAAGGCGATGACCTGGCCGAAATGACGACCCTGGCCGAATTGCTTAAAGATGACGAGTGCCGCACTCAGGTGTTCATCAGGGTGGCCGCCTACAACGAAGCCCTGAGCAACTATCCGGCGGCCATCGCGATGGCCCACTCGGCCCTTGCCCTGGCTCGCGAGACGGGCGATAAGCTGGCCGAGGTGACCAGCCTCAACCAGTGGGGGACGTCGCTGGGAATGCAGGGTGACTTCCTGGGCGCGCGCGAGCAGTTCAAGCGGGCTCTGAACGCCCTCCCTCCGGGCGACGACCGCGATTTTCCGCACGAACGGGCCACCACTTTGCACAACCTGGGCAACATCGACCACCAGCTAGGCGATTATCCGGCGGCGGAGCAAAGCTACGACGCGGCCTTGGCCTTGTGGCGCGGAATGGGGGATCGATTGGGTGAGTCGCGCACCCTGAACAACCTGGGCCGGGTCTACACCGACCAGGGTGACTACGCCAACGCCTTGAAACACCAGCACGAATCGTTGGATATCAAAACGGAAATCGGCTATCTCTCCGGCGAGGCCCAGAGCCTGAACAACCTGGGGGCCATTCACCGCGACCTGGGCAATTACGCCGACGCCATCTTCTATTACGAGCGGGCCCTGTCGATTGAGCGCTCGTTAAAGAACCGCCGGGGCGAGGCGATGAACCTGAACGACCTGGGGCTGATCTACCACCTCACCGGCGACTCGATCACCGCCGAGGATTACTGCCGCCAGGCGCAGGTTATCGCCAGAGACATCGGCGACCCGCAGGTCGAGGGCCGGGCCATGACCTTGATTGCCTTCATTCTGGAGGAGCGGGGGCAGATCGAACCGGCCCGCGAGCTGTACCTGCAGGCCCTCCACCTGCGCCTCGAAACCAAGCAGTTAGCCGTCAGCGTGACCAATCAGGCCGGCCTGGCCCGCTGCGCGCTGGCGCAGGAAGACCTGGAGGCGGCCTACGATCGCGCCGACAATTGCGCCACCTGGCTGACCGTGCAAGGCCCCGTCGGCCTGGAAGACCCGCTTCAGGTTTACGTGACCTGCCATCAGGTTTTCACCGCCGTCGGCCACCCCGAAAAGGCCCGCTCCATCCTGTCCTACGCCCACACCATCATTCAAAACCGCGCCGCCAAAATCCGCGATGAAGTGCTGCGCGCCTCGTTCTTCACCAACCTGCCTTACAACCGCTTCATCCTCGACGCCTGGGCCGAGTACCAGGGATTGCTGGCCGATTTGGACGACGATTTCGATTGAGCATTCGTGAAACGTGGTGCGTGGTCCGTGTCAAATGTCAAGTGTCAAGTGCTTGATAAACGCATGTTAGGTTTCTCTCGTTTCTCATTTCGCTACTTTACATATTATAAATTTGTTCCTTTTATGTTTTCCCAATAAGTGCTATACTTAAACCGTATTCTACATTTGGGAAACACCCACTATGAGCAGCGACCTCACTTTTTTTACAAATGAACCTGATGAAGCATTGCTTGACAGGTTTAAAGCTACGCTAAACCACATTCAATATTTTGATGTACTGGTGGGTTATTTCCGCACCAGTGGTTTTCATTTGCTCTATGAATCATTTGAGCAAATTGAAAAGATACGGATTTTAGTCGGGCTAAATGTTGACCGCAAAACCTTTGAGATTATTGACCACGCGCAGGGCCAGCTTCAACTCAATTTTGAGTCCCACCAGCAAACGC
>JBHHXL010000016.1:0-30344 GCA_046757065.1 Anaerolineae bacterium | reverse complement strand
GGGGGATGTAAGGTGACAACAAAATTCGACGCCATCATCATCGGGGCCGGCATCATCGGCTGCGCAACTGCCTTCGAGCTGGCCAAGAAGGGCTACCAGACCCTGAATATCGACAAGCTGCCGGAGGCTGGTTATGGCTCCACCAGTAATTCCTGCGGCCTGATCCGCTTTTTCTACTCCACCTGGGACGGCGTGGCTCTGTCTTACGAGGGCTACCACTATTGGCCGGATTGGGCAAATTACCTGGGCCTAAAAGACGAACGGGGTTATGCCAGGTACGTGCAACGGGGCACGATTATGCTCAAAACCCCGGGGCACGATCACGAAAAAGTGATGCGGCTTTACGATCAGGTCGGCGTCGAATATGAAGATTGGGACCTGGAAACGTTAAAGGCCAGAGCGCCTATCTACGATACCGGCGCCTTTTGGCCGCCAAAGCCGCTGGAAGACCCCGGCTTCTGGGACGAACCGGAGGGGGAACTAAGCGGCGCAGTGTTCACCCCTCAATCGGGCTACGTGACCGACCCGCAACTGGCCACCCACAACCTGCGGCGGGCCGCCGAAGCCCAGGGCGCTCAGTTTTTGTTCAACCGCGAAGTGACCGAAATCCGGCAGGCTGCGGGTCGAGCTTTGGGCGTAACTCTCAAGGATGGTCAACAAATTGACGCGCCGGTGGTAGTGAACGTGGCCGGGCCTCATTCGTTTGTCGTCAATCGGATGGCCGGCGTTGAAGCGGGGATGAAGATCAAAACCCGCGCCCTGCGCCACGAAGTGCCGCACGTGCCCGCCCCGCCCGGCTTTGATTTTGAAAAGTACGGCCATCCCACCTCCGACGGCGACGCCGGCACTTACTTCCGCCCGGAGGCCGGCAATAAGATCGCCGTCGGCACCGAGGACCCGGACTGTGACCCGCGAGAGTGGGTTGATGACCCGGACTACTTCAAGCGGGAGTTGACCGACGTCCACTGGAAGAGCCAGGTCTACCGCCTGGCCAAGCGCATCCCGAGCCTGGGGATCCCCACCCGGCGGCAGGGAGTGGTCGATCTGTACGACGTGTCCGACGACTGGATTCCAATTTACGACAAGTCGGACTTACAGGGCTTCTATATGGCTATCGGCACCAGCGGCAATCAATTCAAAAATGCCGGGGTGGCCGGCCATCTGATGGCCGAGTTGATCGACGCTTGTGAAGGGGGCCACGATCACGACCACGATCCGGTCCAGGTCCAGGGGCGGTATACCGGATTGACGCTCAACGCCGGCGCCTTTTCACGCCTGCGGGAGATCAATCAGGATAGCAGTTTCAGCGTTCGGGGATAGACCTGGGGAGCACGGACAAAATGGACGAAATGGCACTCTTTTCCAACGAAACAAGTGAAGTGCCGTTCTTTCCCGACGAGGAGTATGAGGCCCGCCTCCGAAATCTCAGGCAGCTAATGACCCAGCAAAATCTGGACGCCTGCCTGATCTCAGCCCCGGAGAATATTTACTACCTGAGCGGCTTAAGTCACCAGGGGTTCTTCGCTTTTCACCTACTCATCGTCCCCCTGGAGGGTGAATCGTGTCTTATCGCCCGGGCCATGGAACGGCCCACGGTTGAAGCCCAGGTGACCAACGCCCGTTTTACCGGGTTTGACGACGGCGACGACCCGGTGCATATTACCTGCGAGGTGCTGACTGAGATGGGGCTTGGGGCGGGCCGCTTGGGCGTTGAAAAGAATAATCTGTTTCACCTTTCGCCCCGTATCCCAGGCGGGATCGTGGCCAGCTTGCCGGAGGCAGAGTGGACCGATGTATCGGACCTGGTTGACGGACTGCGGGTCATCAAGTCCCCGCTCGAACAGGCCTACACCCGGCAAGCTGCTGCGGTGAGCGATGCCATGATGCGGGCGGCCATCGAAACGGCCAGGCCGGGGGTCAACGAACGGGAGGTAGCCGCCGAAGTTTACCGGACGATGGTTTTACAAGGGGGCGAATACCCGGGTTTCGGTCCTTTTATCCGTTCAACGCCCAAATTGGGACGGGAACACGAAACGTGGAGCGACCGCGTCCTTTCTCCGGGCGACGCCCTCTTTCTTGAGTTATCCGGCTGCGTGCGGCGTTATCACGCCCCGATGGGCCGCCTGATCTTCATCGGCAAAGCGCCGCCCGGAACCAGAGAAACCGAGCAAATCTGTCTGGAAGCCTTCGACCACATCGTCGCTGCGGTCCGGCCGGGGGCGAAAGCGAGCGAGGTGTACCAGGCCTGGCAGAACTGTGTTGATCAGGCCGGACTTGCCCACTACCGGCGCCATCACTGCGGATACACCGTGGGGATCGCCTTCCCCCCAAGCTGGGTTGGCGGCAACGCGGTGGTCGGCCTGCGCCACGACAATACCATGATACTCCGCTCGGGGATGGTCTTTCATTTGATGTCGTGGCTGATGGGCACCGGCCGGGGGGAGTACTTTGTGTCGGACACAGCCCTACTGACCGAGAACGGTTGTGAAAGATTGACCACCGGCGTTTCCCAACATTTGCACGAGGCCCTGGGGCAGTTTCCATGGGATGCAGAGGAGAGCTGATGCAAAATCAAAACAGTTGGACCAAAACGAGAAACTATATCTTCTTCGCCATCGGCATCCTGATGGTCGGGATTGCCATCGGGGTGGCCCTGATTATAAATCCGCCAGAAACGGCCCCCTTTGATTTGCTGCCGCCCCTGCTCCGAGGACTGAGGGTTACGTTACAACTCACGATAGGGGGGGCAGCGCTGGCGCTGGTGGTGGCCCTGATTGCCGGGATTGCCCGGGCCTCGAATAACGCCCTGGTCCGGGGCATCACCGGGGTGTACGTGGAGGTATTTCGCGGCTCATCTGTTCTGGTGCAGATGTTCTGGATATTTTTTGTGCTGCCCCTGCCGCCCTTTGAAATTAAATTGACAGCGCTGCAGGCCGGCATCCTGGCCCTGGGCTTGAATGTGGGGGCTTACGGGGCCGAGGTGGTGCGCGGCGCGGTTCAGGCCATCGAGCGCGGGCAGATTGAAGCCTCCATCGCCCTCAATATGTCACCGGGCCTGATGATGCGACGGGTTATTATCCCCCAGGCCATGGTGCGAATATTGCCCCCCTTTGGCAATCTGCTGATTGAGCTGCTCAAAGCCACTTCGCTGGCTTCTCTGATCACCCTATCTGATATAACCTTTCAGGCCGCTACCTTACGGCAAACTGTGGGGCGCATCCCGGAGGTTTTTAGCTTGTTACTGGTGTTATATTTCCTATTGGCCTATCCATTGACCCTGGGGGTGCGTTGGATAGAAGGTCGCCGTCGTTGGGCCTAAAGGAGGGAATAAATGGGACTTTTTGATTGGCAATTTGCGCTTGAAATTCTGCCCAGGATGTTAGAGGGGCTGCTTGTAACCATTGAAGCCACCTTCGTCGGTTTTATCATCGCTGTTATTCTGGGGTTGTTGCTGGCCCTGGGACGCCGCAGTCAGAATCCGTGGATATCACAGCCCCTCGGCGGGTTGGTCGAATTTATCCGCAGCACGCCGTTGCTGGTCCAGCTTTTCTTCTTCTTCTTCGTGTTGCCCAGGTACGGCCTCCGGCTGCCGGCGTTTGTCGTCGGGACCGTTGCCCTGGGGCTGCACTACGGCACGTACACCTCAGAGGTCTATCGGGCCGGGATTGATGCCATTGAACGCGGCCAATGGGAGGCGGCCACGGCCCTCAACTTCTCGCCCCTCCGCGTTTGGACCGGCATCATCTTGCCCCAGGCCATTCCGCCCATGTTTCCGGCCCTGGGCAACTATTTGATTGGCATGTTTAAGGAATCGGCCCAGCTTTTGGCCATCACTGTCACTGAGTTGATGTTAACGGCCAGAGTCATCGGCACCGAAACCTTTCGCTTTTTGGAGCCAATTACTATGGCCGGACTTTTATATTTCTTACTTAGCTATCCGTCAGCACTGATTGTACAAAGATTGGAGGCACGTTATGCACGCAAATCATAGTCAAGGGTCTACTGCAGAGCCTATTGTTCGTTTTGAAAAAGTGACCAAAATTTTTGGCGAATTGACCGTTCTGCGAGAGTTGGATTTTGAGGTTGGCCCTCAGGAGAAAATAACCATCGTTGGGCCCAGTGGGTCCGGCAAAACCACCATTCTCAGGGTGTTGATGACCCTGGAAGAGCCAAATGGGGGTGTCGTCTATGTGGAGGGCGAACCGCTATGGCACGAAGAAAAAGGGGGGAAACTGGTTAAAGCCTCAGATAAGCATCTGCGTCGGATGCGGGGTAAAATTGGCATGGTTTTTCAACACTTCAACTTGTTCCCCCATATGACTGCTCTGCGCAATGTGACCGAAGCTCCCATTCACGTGCTGAAGATGCCCAAAGGCGACGCCGAAGAGCGGGCCAAAGAGTTGCTCAACCAGGTCGGCTTGGGCGACAAGTTCGACCAGTACCCCTCGCAGCTCTCCGGTGGGCAAAAGCAGCGGGTGGCCATTGCTCGCGCCCTGGCTATGCGCCCCCAAGTGATGCTGTTCGACGAAGTGACGTCGGCCCTGGATCCTGAGTTGGTGGGTGAAGTGCTGAACGTCATCCGCCAGTTGGCCGAAGAGGGGGAGATGGCCATGCTCATCGTCACGCACGAGATGGGCTTTGCCCGCGAGGTATCGGACCGGCTGGTCTTTTTTGACCATGGACAGGTCGTGGAACAAGGCCCGCCCGCCGACATTTTTGATAATCCCCAAAACGAACGAACCAAGGCGTTTTTCAGCGCGGTACTGCGCCATTAGCCTGCTCCGTAGGCAACCGGCTGTTAGACTCTAATTGCTAATCTCCAATCTCCGAATTAAAATGTTTGTCTATACCCGTTCGTAGTATATTGACCATGGAGGTTTAGCGATGTCTAATGCATATTTTCAAGTGCCCGAACCGTACAACGAGCCGGTCTTATCTTATAAGCCAGGTAGTGCGGAAAGAGAGGCCTTAAAAGCCAAACTGGTTGAAATGGGGTCCCGGCAGATTGAGGTGCCGCTCATCATTGGTGGCCGGGAAATTAAAACCGGCCATACCGCCGAGATGGGTTTGCCGCATAATCATAGCCATAAAATGGGCGTTTATCACCAGGCCGGTGAAAAAGAAGTGGCAATGGCCATAGAGGCTGCTTTAGCAGCGCGTAAAACGTGGGCCGAAATGCCCTGGGAAGACCGGGCCTCTATTTTCCTGAAAGCGGCCGATCTGCTGGCCGGGCCCTGGCGGTCTACCCTCAACGCGGCCACGATGTTGGGCCAGTCAAAGACCGTTCACCAGGCTGAAATTGACTCCGCCTGTGAGTTGATCGATTTCTGGCGTTTTAACGTTTATTATATGGCCCAGTTAATGGCCGACCAACCCTATTCGCCGCCGGGGATGTGGAATCGGGTTGAATATCGTCCCCTGGAGGGCTTTGTCTTTGCCATTACACCCTTCAATTTCACCGCGATTGCGGGCAACCTGCCCACGGCGCCGGCTATGGTCGGCAATGTCGTGCTGTGGAAGCCATCGCCCAGCGCCGTGTACTCGGCCTACTACCTGATCCGGCTATGGAAAGAAGCCGGGCTACCCGATGGCGTCATCAACTTCATTCCCGGCCCCGCCCCGGAGATAGCGGCCCAACTCCTGGCCAGCCCGGACTTGGCCGGGGTTCACTTCACCGGCTCCACGGCCGTCTTCAAGAATATCTGGAAGACCGTTGGAGACACGATGACGGCCAGGAAGTATTACCCCCGCCTGGTGGGAGAGACCGGCGGCAAAGATTTCATTTTTGCGCACAACTCGGCCAGGATTGATGAATTGATCGTGGCCGCCATTAGAGGTGCGTTTGAATATCAGGGCCAGAAATGCTCGGCCGCCTCGCGGATGTACATCCCCGCCTCCATCTGGCCTGAGTTCAAAGGTAAATATGTAGCCGAAGTCGGTAAAATCAAGATGGGCGATCCGGCCGATTTCACCAATTTTGTCGCGGCGGTCATCAACCAGGCTGCTTTCGACAAAATCAAAGGCTACATCGAGTATGCCAGAGCCTCAGATGAGGCGGAGATTCTGACCGGCGGCCACTACGATGACTCCATCGGCTATTTCATCGAACCGACCACCATTGTCACCACCAACCCCAAATTCAAAACAATGCAAGAGGAAATCTTTGGCCCGGTGCTGACGATTTACGTTTATGATGATGACCGCTTTGACGAAACCTTAGAACTTTGTAATACAACCTCGCCTTATGGCTTGACTGGCTGCGTCTGGGCGCAGGATCGGCAAATGCTGGCCAGGATGTCTGACAAATTGCGTAATGCGGCCGGCAATTTTTATATCAACGATAAACCAACGGCGGCGGTGGTCGGCCAACAGCCTTTTGGTGGGGGTCGCGCCTCCGGCACCAACGATAAGGCCGGCAGCGCGATGAACCTGCTACGCTGGCTGACCGTGCGGACCATCAAGGAGACGATGGTCCCCCCTCATAATTGGCGTTATCCCCATATGGCAGACGAGCAAACTCGAGAGAGGGGGTGATGGAACCCGTTTTGTAACCCGATCACTTAGACCCAAGATCAGCTCAATTACAAAATCTGGATCTACTGAGACTAATTTAAGGAGGAACACAAAATGAAGAAGGATTTGTGGCTCGTCCTGCTCACACTTCTGGCCCTATCTCTAGGGGCGGCCCAATGTGGCGGCGCTGCACCCGTGGAGGAAGCCCAGGAGGCGGTCGAACAGGTCGCCGAAGAGGCTCAGGAAGTCGTAGAGGAAGTCGCCGAGGAACCGGCCGCCGAGCCGGTGACCGTGGAAGTCTGGTTCCACTCTGGTAAGGGCGAGGAACGCGACGCGCTTGAGGCTAGCATCGAAGAATTCAACACCACCCATACCGACGTCCAGGTCAATGCGGTCCAGTTACCCGAAGGCAGTTACAATGACCAGGTCAACGCCGCGGCCTTAGCCGGTGATTTGCCCTGCGCGCTCGACTTCGACGGTCCCTTCCTTTACAACTACGCCTGGTCGGCTTTTTTGATCCCCATTGACCAATACGTCTCAACCGAGCTGCGCAACGACTTTTTGCCCTCGATCATCGACCAGGGCTCTTACGCCGGCAACCTGTACAGTTTAGGCCAGTTTGACTCCGGCCTGGCCATCTGGGGCAACCAGGAATACCTGGACAAGGCCGGGGTGCGTATCCCCACCGGCCTTGACGACGCCTGGACCCAGGAAGAGTTTATGGACGCCCTGGAAAAGTTACAGGCGCTGGACGAGGTCGAATACGCCATTGATTTCAAAATGAACTACGGCCAGGGCGAGTGGTACACCTATGGCTTTGCGCCCCTGATGCAATCCTTTGGCGGCGACCTGATTGATCGCAGTAGCTACCAGAGCGCCGACGGCGTGCTCAACAGCCCTGAGGCCGTGGAGGCGCTGGAGTTTTTCCAAAGCCTGTTTGAGCAGGGCTATGCCAACCCCGAACCGGCCGGCGACGACGATTTTTACGTCCAGAAGATCACCGCCCTGTCGTGGGTGGGCCACTGGATGTGGACCCCACACAGCGAGAACCTGGGCGACGACCTGGTGCTGATCCCGATGCCCAAGTTCGGCGACGAGGCTGTGACCGGCATGGGCTCCTGGAACTGGGGCATCACCTCCAATTGTGTCAACCCTGACGCGGCCTGGACGTTCCTGGAGTTTATCCTTTCGCCGGAAGAGATTCTGCGCATGACGAACGCCAACGGCGCCGTGCCGGCCCGCAAGAGCGCCATCGCCCAATCCGAACTGTACGGAGAAGGCGGCCCGCTGAATCTGTTCGTGCAGCAGTTAGAAGGGGGGGTGGCTGTGCCTCGCCCGGTGACGCCGGCCTACCCGGTCATCACCACCGCCTATGCCGAGGCGATCCAGAACATCGTGACCGGGGCTGACGTGAAAGCGGAGCTTGACAAAGCAGTGCAGACAATTGACCAGGATATTGAGGACAACCAGGGTTATCCGGTCCCAGAGTCGTAAACGCAGAATAACACCGGGGAACGCGCTGGCCTGCGTTCCCCGGCCAATGAAAGGAGCTCTTCATGTCAACGATAGCTCCATCCAAGCCCCAGGCTGAAACAGTCAGGGGCTTGTCTCAAAGGGCCGGTGAGGTCATCCTGGCCTGGCTCTTTTCCGCGCCGGCGCTTATTTTGCTCTTCATTTTCTTGTTCATTCCTTTCGTAATGGCCTTTGGCCTGGCTTTTACCGACCAACGGCTGGTGCCCAATCCCAATTTGCCCACCCGGTTGGTGGGCCTGCGCAATTTTTCGCGTATGTTCCAGGACGATACTTTTTATCGAGCCATCTTGAACAACTTTCTGTTCGCGGCCGTCGTCGTGCCGGTCCAAACGGCGCTGGCCCTGGTCCTGGCGACGTTGATCAACCAGAAGCTCAAAGCGATCAACTTCTTTCGCACGATCTATTTCAGCCCGGTCGTGGTCACCATGGTCGTGGTGTCTGTGATCTGGACCTTTCTTTACAATCCAGGCGAGGGGCTGATCAATGAGTTTATCCAAACGGTCACCTTTGGCCGGCTGGGGCCCTACGATTGGCTCAACAACCCGCGGCTGGCCTTCCCGGCTATTATGGCCCTCTCCATCTGGCAAGGAGTCGGCTTTCAGATGGTCGTTTACCTGGCCGGGCTGCAAGACATCCCCGACTTTCTTTACGAGGCCGCCCAGATCGATGGGGCCAGTAAGCTCCAGCAATTTTTCTACGTGACCCTGCCCCAGTTGCGCAACACCACCATCTTTGTGGTAGTGACGACCACCATTCTGGCTTTCAGATTGTTCACCCAAGTCTGGGTGATGCAGGGACCAAGCGGCCATCCCCAAGGCACGACCATAACCATGATCGTCTATGCCGTCAATCAGGGTTTTCGACAGGGCAAAATCGGTTATGCGTCGGCCATTACGGTGGTCTTCTTCCTGATCGTGCTGGCGGTCTCGCTGGGACAACGGGTATTCCTGCGTGAAGAAAGGGCGGTAGACTAAATGAGTGTCACCCCACAAACACCGTCCTTAAAGGGTGTCCAGTCTCCTTATAGCCTGGGCTACCGGTTTCGCAAGGGCCTCAATCTGGGCCTCAACTACCTGGTTCTGACGTTACTGGGCCTTTTTTTCCTGTTCCCAATCGTCTTCATGTTGGTCTCCTCGCTCAAGAACAACGAAACCCAGGTGTTAAGCGATATGAGCACGCTCTATGCCTTCGTCCCCCGGGGAGAGGTCGGTGGGCAAAACTACAGGGATGTCTTTGCGGCGATGCCCTTTGGCCGGTTCATGTTTAACTCCGTCTTTATCGTGGGCTCCATCGTTATCGCCGGCTTGATCATCAATAGTCTCGTTGCTTATGCCCTGGCTCGCCTGCGCTTCCGAGGGCGTAGTTTGCTATTGGCCGTCATCATTGCCTTGATTATCATTCCCATCGAGGCGGTGGTGGTGCCCTTATTGCTCCTGGTCAACCGCTTTGGCTGGCTCGACAGTTACCACGTGCAGATCATCCCCTTCATCGCCGATGCCCTGTCCATCTTTCTCTTCTACCAGTTCTTCATCAACCTGCCCAAAGACCTGGAAGAAGCGGCTTTGGTCGATGGGGCCAGTCGCCTGCGCATTTACTGGAGCATTGTCTTGCCCCTATCACGGCCGGTCTTTGCCACAGTGGCCATCCTCCAGTTTCTATTCCGTTGGGGCGACTTCCTGTGGCCGCTGATGGTCACCCGGGGGGTGGAGTTTCGCCCGCTGCCGGTGGCGATGCAACAGTTCTTCAGCCAGGACCCCAAGTTGTGGGGCGACATTATGGCCTTTGCGGCTATGATCACCATTCCGGTGTTGGTCGTCTTTCTCCTCTTCCAGAAGTGGTTCGTGCAAAGTGTGGCCACCACCGGGGTGAAGGGGTAAGTGTGCGCTGTTAGAGCCAAGAAACGATACGAGGAAGCAAAGCAGATATGAAAATAACCATCTTAACTGAAACAGAGCTTCGTCAGAGCGCCGGTATAGATGGAGCCGGCTTGAAGGTGATTGAAGATGCCTTTACCCGGCTTTCGGCCGGCAAAGCCACGATGCCGCCTGTTCTGCGGGTGGATATTCCGGAAAACAACGGCGAACTTGATGTCAAAACCGCTTATTTACAGGGGCTAGACAGCTTTGCCGTAAAGCTATCGTCCGGCTTTTTCAACAACAACAAGCTGGGCCTGCCCAGCTTGAGTGGGATGATGATTCTGTTGAGCACAATCACCGGCTTCCCCGAGGCCCTGCTGCTCGACAACGGCTATTTAACCGAAATCCGCACCGGCCTGGCCGGGGCATTGGCCGCCAAATGTCTGGCTCCGCAGACTATCGAAACGGCGGGTGTAATTGGGGCCGGAGCGCAAGCCCGCGCCCAGATGCGCGGCTTAAGGCTGGTACGCGACTTCAAGCGATTGCTGGTGTTTAGCCTGGAAGGGATGGAACAGTACGTGGCCGATATGTCAGCAGAGTTCGATATTGAAGTGGTTGCTATGGAAGACCCTGGCGAATTGGTGCGGCAGAGCCAGGTAGTGGTCACGACTACCCCGGCCAAATCGCCCCACCTGCGAGCCGAATGGCTGCACCCTGGCTTGCATATAACCGCTATGGGGGCCGATGCAGAAGGCAAGCAAGAGCTACATCCCGAAACTTTAGGCCGAGCCGATCTGTTGGTCTGCGACCGGCGCTCGCAATCCTTCCGGCTGGGGGAGCTCCATCACGGTCTGGAAGCCGGGATTATTTCTGAAGATGATCATAACATTGTTGAGTTAGGCGAAATCACGTCAAGCCGCCACCCCGGCCGCCAGAACGATGAGCAAATCACCATCTGCGACCTGACCGGTACCGGGGTGCAGGATACGGCCATTGCCCTGCTGGCTTACCGCAAAGCGCAAGAAGCCGGGCTGGGGATGCAAATTGAGTCTTGAGTTGGCAGGGGACGTTGAGTTGCAATCAAAAAAGACATCGCAAAACGCGATGTCTTTTTTGCGTTCCTGACAATGAAGAGGCGACCCACCACAAAGGCGTCGTAATCAGTCGGCATCGCTGGGATCCGCCGGCCGCAAGTCGTATTCAGGGCTTTTTCTGATGGTCTCGCGGCGTACGTGGGGCAGCGGTATCAACTCGACATTAAAGCAGGATTGCCCCGAGCCAGTGATTCGCGTCTCTGAAACTCCTGCAGTCCAGGTCGCTTCTCCTGAGCATCGGGCGGCCAGGCTGAAATGGCGACCTCTCTACTCAGCCTCTTTTGAGTCAGGTTCCTTTGCCATAGCGATCCTCAACGCGGCCTCGATCGTCTGGTGAGCCTCAGCGATATCAATGCCGGTCACCAAAGCCATCTCGCTGGCCAACAATCCTCGGCCCCAGTCGAGCAAGTCTGCGTCGATTTTGGTGAGGTGAGCTTGCTGTCTATGCCAAGTTAAATCACGCACCGCTTCTGCGACCTGGGATGGCTGGCTCGCCTTAAGCTTGTTTCTAATTTGATCCTCTCGCTTTTTGGGATTCGTCGACAGCCTGCGTGGTCTACTACGCAATACATCCAGTACCTGGGGCACTTTGGATGGCGACATCACCGGTCGCACGCCTAACTTATCGATTTGGGATACCGGGACACACACAATGGTATTCTGATCAGGTATCTTGATCACGTAGTAACGATCGAATCCTTCTACCAACTCCTGATGCTCTATATCGGTAATTTGCCCGGCACCGTGTTTAGGATGAACTACCCTATCGCCAACCGAGAAAGCCATCGTCTCCTCCTGCTTCAAATGATCATTGCGTCTCTTTCTGTGCACACTCGTCCTACAACAGGCTGCCCCTGAACTTTTTACTCGCGGCCTACCGGGTAAAAGCGGGCAGTTATGCGTCGCGTGGGCTTTCCTTCACGTCCTGTTTGGATATACCAGGCGTGGCCTCCTCTCTTGCTCCGACAGATCCCGGTGTTTTTCCTCGACCAATGAAGCCGCGCCAATCTCGCCTGCCTCGACGAGTTGCTCCCGCGCCCGTTGAGCCAGCCACGCATCGCGCTCCTGGGCAGACACTCTCTTGAGACTTAAGCCAAGGCGACGACTTAAGGAGTCAATGCGCAGAATGCGCAGCACAAGCCCGTCGCCCCGCTGTACGACCTCGGAGGGCTGTGTTGGCGGCGGATCGGCCAGCTCACTGACGTGAACCAGGCCCTCTACCCCAAGGTCGAGGGCGACGAAGGCCCCAAAGTCTACGACATTGGTCACGGTACCGGCCACCAGTTGATCGACCGTGTAAGTTGCGTCTACTAACTGCCAGGGGCTGGGCTGCAGCCGCTTTAAGCTCAAGCTGATACGCCGGCGTTTGTGATCCAGGCGCAGGATATAGACCTCAATTTCGTCACCCTCCTGCAAGACTTCCCTGGGGTGGCGAACCCGTCGCCAGGACAATTCCGAGATGTGAATCAGGCCATCAGCGCCGCCCAGGTCAACGAAAGCCCCGAAAACACACAGCCGACGGACGACGCCCCAGCATACCTGGCCTTCCACCAGTTCGTTTAGCAGGCGTTCCATCGTCTCTTCGCGCATCTGTTCTCTGGCCAGCCGCTCGGACAGTATCAGGCGATGTCTGTCCCGGTTCACTTCGATAACTTTGAACGGCAACGTCTGCCCGACATATTTGTTCAACACGGCCTGGCGTTGCCTGGGGGCAAAGGATAGCTGTCGTCCCTCAGAGGTCAAGAGATGCGAGGCCGGGACAAAGCCGCGCAGTTGGCCGAATCTCACCAGGAGCCCCCCCTTATTGTATCCGATCACTTCTTGATGGCAGATTTCGCCGCTCTCCAACATCGCCTGGGCTTTCGTCCAGTCCCGCTCCAACCAAACTTGGGACAGCGAGAGGATGAACTGACCATCCTCATCAGCCAATTTCACAATGCGAGCCTCAACCTCCTGGCCGGGTTCTAACTGGGACGAGGCTGCATCGTCCAGGCGCTCGATGTCTGACCGGGGCACGAAGCCATCCCGCTTGAGGCCGATGTCTAACGTCAGACTACGCTCTTCAACCTTAAGGATCACGCCGGTCCGGATTTGTCCGCGATAGGGACGTTCGTAATCGTATGGCTCGGTCAGCCATCCCTCAATGACTCGCTTTAATGACATTCCATATTTCCCTCATCATTTTTTCAACACAAAAGCCCGGTCTCTTTACCTTGCAAGGGGCAAGAACCGGGCCTGAGCGGAACTACAAAACAGAACAATATTGTAGTTAATGGTTATACGTATGGTCTTCCGGCCCGGCTTTCACCGGGACACGCCTTCTCTCTCCTGTCCAGGGATGATCAAGCGGGTTTTGGAATAAACCCAGATGAAAAAAGACGCTTCACGTTCTCACAGGGCAATTCGAATTAACAGGTATGAACGTTGTGATTATCATTTCATCGCTTGTGTATTCTAATAAAAAGAAGCAATTTTGTCAAGAGTAGTATTGGGTGTGTTTCATTTACACCGTTGCCAGGGCCGCCCTACATCATCCGCTGGAGCAAAAGCTGAATTTTGTCAGAATCTGATGTATGCTATATAATGGCTGATTATATTTAATATATAATATATAATTGCTAAAGATTGACAATTAACTTGACATTGTCACATTGCACATTTGTTCTACGAACGCGCCCGTTTTTGGGTATCGAGGCGCAAAATTGTTTACCAAATATGCTCATCGAATACTCAAAATCCGGCAAAACCCCGTGAATTTATAGAACATTTGTCTAATATGACAACGTCAAGTTAAATAACTTACCCAAACAAAGCCAAATTTCTGAGGGATTTTGAGTATCTTCTCAGTATTGTGGGGCAGACTTTCCAGTCTGCCGCTTGGACAGGCTAGAAAGCCTATCCCACAGGCCACATCCCCCTACTTTTTGAGAAGATACGATTTTGACGCCAAATGGGTAAGTTATTAAATCCTTAGCCTTAATTGAAAGCGCAATACATACAAAATGCAAACACGTGAACCTATTCGTATCGAACATGAGCCGCAAAGACTGTCCGATGCCGTTTTCGAGGCTCTGCATAAGGCTATTCTCAACGGAAAGTTAGCGCCTGGCGAGTGGCTGCGCCAGGAACCTTTGGCCAGGGAGTTGGGCGTCAGCCAGATTACGGTGCGCGAGGCGTTGAACAGGCTGGTTAGCGCAGGGCTGTGCATCCGTGTCCCCTATAAGGGGGTGCGGGTGGTGGCCCTGTCTATTGACGACCTGGAAGATATTTACGCGATGCGCGGCTTGCTGGAGGGATTGGCGACTGAACTGGCCGCCAATCGTATTACGCCGGAAGAGCTGGCCCAAATGCGAGAACTTTTGCCGGCCACCATCGTAGACGTCAACCCGGAAAGCGTGGAACGGGCGCGGGTGGCCAACCGCCAGTTTCATGAGATAGCCATTCGAGCCAGCGGTCGCCAGTTCCTGATCCAGATGCTCCGGCAGATTTGGGGCTGGATTGACCCCCTGATGGTCTACGGGCGCACATTAGAAACAGATAAAGGGGCAGAAATCCGCCAGCGGTGGGGGGCCAGAGATAGGTTCCAACACACCCGCCTCCTGGAGGCGCTGGAAGCCGGGGATGGCCCGCGGGCGCGTCAGGTAGTGGCTGAATACGTAGATGAAGCCTGGCGCAACCTGGTCTCTGTCATCGATTCATCTGCTGTTGAGACCGAAGATGCGGTAGAATGAGGAGGTGTCAATGACCAATTAATCACAAGCAAAGCGTTTTGAAAAAGGAAGCTCATGGCAAGCCAATTCAGCCAAAATCAGAATTAAGATCAAAAAGGAGGATTTGAATGTTCAGCCGGAAGAGACTGTTTGGACTACTTCTTGTGCTGGCCCTGCTGGCCTCGGTAGCGGCTCAATGCGGTGCGGCGCCTACCCCTGAAACCGTCACCGTCGTGGAAACAGTGGTCGTCGAAAAGGAAGTGGAAAAAGAGGTCGAAGTCGTTGTGACCAAGGAAGTGGAGGTGGAAAAAGAGGTCATTGTGACCAAGGAAGTGGAGGTGGAAAAAGAGGTCATCGTCGAGGTGACGCCGGAGATACCTGAAGGGGACACCCTTCTCATCGGCGCGGTCGGCCCGCTGTCAGCCCCCGGTTCTTTCCAGGCCGGCACGGAAATGCGAAATGCCACCGAGATGGCCGTGGATGAGATCAACGAAGCCGGGGGGATACTCGGTAAGCAAGTCGAAGTAATCTTCGGCGACACCGAGGGCCTGCCGGAGCGCGGTACAGCCGTGGTCGAGCGTTTGATTACGCAGAATCGCGTGGTCGGCCTGACCGGCGAGTATCACAGCGGCGTCGGCCTGACCGAGATTGAAGTGGCCCACAAATACGGCATCCCCTTTGTGCAGGCCGAAACCTGGGCCGACGAGATCACGGCCAGCGGCTATGAGGAGATTTTCCGCATTGCGCCGTCCATCGAGTTCTACAGCAGCATCTCCACCAACTACATCGCCGAGGTGGGCTGGCAGAAAATCGTCTTCATCGTCGAAGACACCGATTACGGCCGCTTGCAGGCCGAGGAGTGGAAAAATCAATTGGCGGACCTGGGCGTTACCGACGTCGAAATTTTCTTTGCCGACATCGAAACAGAAGACTATACCCCCATCTTGCAGCGCATTCAGCAAGACCCGCCCGATATGCTGGCCGGCGTTGTGACCGGCATCGGCAACAGCCGCTTGCTGCGACAGGCCTGTGATCTGGGCCTGGCCCCCACCGCCCAAACCGCCTACTATGCCAGCGTTGACGCCCAATACCCGGAATACTGGGAGAACGTCGGTGAGTGTGGACAGTACACCTTCTTTACCTACGTCGGCCTGCCTGAATCGCTCTGGAACGAGAAAACACCGGATTTTATGGCGAACTACGAAGAGCGCTACAAGCAACGGCCCGGTGGGTCGGCTATGGCCGCTTACGACGCCACCTATCTGCTGCTGAAAGGGATCGAGGAGGCCGGCTCCACGGATCCCCAGGCTATTATCGAGGCTCTGGAGAGTATCCAGTACACCGGCGTCATGGGGGATTTCTGGTTCGAGTATACCTCTGACAATCCGGTGCCGGATGATGTACCCGCCTGGATGTGGCACCAGTGGCCGACACCCAACACCTACATCATCCAGTATACGGAGGTCAACCAGGCGGCCGGCGACGCCCCGATTGTCTTCCCTCGTGAGCGTGCGACCGGTGAAACATACACCTCACCGTAGTTGATCAAGACCCTAAAGGTTTTATAGAATTTTAACAAAATTAATTCGAGTTATGGCGATCGTGCAACCGAACCGGTTTCTAACCGGTTTGCCATACCAGCCGTCGAATTCATTCGATGGCGACCGGTGGCGGCATGCTTCGTCGTCCCGAATGAATTCGGGGCCTGCTATCTGAACCCTGCTGAAGCAGGGTGGGGCTTCCAGTTGGGGCTCGAATAACCCGCATTATTTAGTCAAAGTACAAAAAAACCTTTAGGGTCTTCTCATTACCCGACATTGTCAATCAGAAACCGGGTTTTTCACTGGCAAAGGCGCTTGAATTGGCCTGGAATGCTCGAAAAACAACCATTTTGGTCTGTTCAGACGACAAAAAACCCGGTTTCTCTGTCCGTGTCGGGTAGTGAATAGGGTCTTTACCTTACCTGATTCTGGAGGAGAACCCGTGCAATATTTCCTGTCCCTGGCCACGACCGGGCTGATCATCGGCGTGATCTATGGCTTGATGGCGTTGGGGTTGACCCTGATTTTTTCGATTCTCAATGTTATCAACTTCGCCCACGGCGAGTTCTATATGTTGGGCGGCTATGCTTCATACTTTATTCTAACGACATTCGTCGGGTTCAACCCATTTCTGGCCGTGTTCGTCAGTGGTCTGCTGGCTACACTGCTGGGGCTGGCCTTTGAACTGCCCTTCCTGCGCCCGATGCACCTGGGCCGCATCGAACGCCCGGCCGAGTACGTTATTCTCATCACGTTTGGCCTATCCTTTTTTCTGCAAAACCTGGCCCTGGCCGTTTTTGGCCCCTATCCCCATCGCCCACCCTCGTTTTTTCCCGGCTGGAGAACGGTCAATTTGGGTTTTGTCAACGTCAGCACCGACCGGGTAACGGCCAGCGTTCTGTCGCTAATTTTACTGGCCCTGATGCTACTCATCATCCATAAGACCTGGGTGGGCAAGGCCCTGCAGGCGGTGAGCCAGAACAAAGATGCGGCGGCGATTGTGGGCATCAATTCGCTGCGTATGAATACCCTGGCCTTTGCTCTGGGCGTGGGCCTGGCCGCAGTGGCCGGCGCGCTGTTGGCGCCGAGTTTTTCGGTGGTGCCCAACGTGGGGGGGGTACCTTCTATTCGCTCCTACATTATCATTGTGCTGGGTGGCATGGGCTCGATCCGGGGCAGCATCCTCGGCGGGCTTTTGATCGGCCTGGTGGAAAGCCTGGGGGCCGGTTATTTTCCCGATCCCAGCCGGGGGTTGACTTATAAAACGGCGTTTGGGCTTGTCATTTTCGCGCTGGTCTTACTTTTCAGGCCAACCGGCTTCTTTGGGAGGAAAGAGAGATGACGACCAATACGAAAAGCGCAGAGCGTCGTTTCCTGTTTCGCCTGCAATGGGTGTTGAGCTTCGTAGCACTGGCAGGAGCTGTACTGGCCCCCCTCTTCTTGCCAACTTACTGGCTGCACGTGGTCATCATCGCCTATTTCTACGGCCTGTTAGCCGCCAGTTGGTCGCTCCTGGCGGGTTACGCCGGTCAGTTTTCATTTGGACATATGGCCTTTATGGCCATCGGTGGCTATACCACCGGCTTGCTCGGCAAGTACCTGGGAACGCCGCCGCTGGTCGGTATCGTTCTGGGTGTCCTGGCAGCCGGTTTAGCCGGCCTGGCTATCGGCACGCTGGTCTTACGGTTCAAGGCGGCCTACCTGGCCCTGTTTACCATTGCGTTTTCAGAGATTTTGCGGTTGATCATCAAGGGCGAGGCCGATTTTACGCGCGGGGACCACGGGCTGCGCGTTGCCCCTCTGCTAGGCGAGGACATTATCTCCCGCGTGCCGTATTACTATATTATGCTGGCCGTGCTGGTCATCTGCTTGCTTGTGCTGTATTGGCTGGCAAATTCTCGCATTGGCCTGTTCCTGCGAGCTATTCGAGAAGACGAAGAGGCCGCTGCCTCGCGGGGGGTGGATGTGGTGCGCTACAAAGTGCTGGCCTTTGTCATCACCAGCCTGATGGCCGGCCTGGCCGGGACTTTCTTTGCTCACTATGTGACCATCCTGACCCCGAATATTATGGTCATCCCCCAAATGGGGTTGGTCATCGCTATGGCCATCATCGGCGGCGTGGAGAGTCTGCTGGCCGCGGCCATTGGCGGCATCCTCCTGCAGGTTAGCCTGGAGTGGCTGCGGGAGTTTGGGGCCTGGCGGCTGGTTATCTTTGGGGCTTTATTGATCATCACCCTGCGCTTTGCTCGCAACGGGCTGCTGGCCCCATTGCTGCAACGGCTGTCCGGCGCCGCGCCCCGGGCCGAAGCGCGAGACACAGCCTTCCAGACAGAGTCAAGAGAGGAGGTCGAAGCCGGATGAAACTTGAAATTCAGGGCGTATACAAATCTTTTGGCGGCATCCAGGCCTTAAAAGACGTGTCGTTGCGCCTGTCGGGCGGTGAATTGGTCGGCCTGATTGGACCTAACGGCTCGGGCAAAACCACATTAGTCAACAACATCAGTGGCATCTACACCCCCGACAAAGGAGAGATTTTTTTCAATGGAAAAAAGATCGGCCGTCTCAAACCGGACAGGGTAACAGGACTCGGCATCGGTCGCACCTTTCAGGTGACGCGCGCCTTTCGCCGGATGACGGTTATGGAAAACATGCTGGTTCCTGCCCTGGCTGTCTTCACTGCTAAGGGCCACCGGGAAATGAAAGAACGAGCGCGGGAGATACTCAATTTCCTGACCCTCGATCATCTACGCCACGACTACGCCCGCAGCCTGTCGGGTGGACAACAAAAACTCCTGGAATTGGGGCAATTGTTGATGACCGACCCGGACCTGCTCCTGTTAGACGAACCCTTTGCCGGTGTTCATCCCAAATTGATGGAAACCATCTTTGAGTACATTAATATGGTCCACGCCCAGGGGAAGTCCTTCATTATCATCAGCCACGATATGTCTTCCATCTTTACCCTCAGCCAACGCCTGGTTGTGCTTCATTACGGAAGCATTATTGCCGATGGCCCACCCGAGGTGGTCAAAGAAGACCCCAACGTCATTGAAGCCTACCTGGGAGAAGACGAAGATGATTGAGATAAAAGATGTGCACGTGGGTTACTATAAAGACCTCGATATTTTACGCGGCGTTTCGCTGCGGGCTGAGGAAGCCAAAATCACCACCGTTCTCGGCGCTAACGGTGTGGGTAAATCCACTTTGCTCAAGGCCATCTACGGTTTTCTGAAACCGCGCGCCGGGCAAATACTGTTGCAAGGCCAGGATATCGCCGGCACAGCTTCCCATCACTTAATTGAATTGGGCGTTTCCTATATCCCTCAACATTCCAGCGTCTTCCCCTTTATGTCGGTAGAAGACAATCTGAGGCTGGGGGCCTGGACCTTCCGGGGCGACAGGGCGCGCATCCAGCGCAAGCTGGAAGAGAACTACGAGCGATTTCCCGATCTGCGCGAGCGGCGCAACGATAACGCCGGCCTCCTGTCGGGCGGGATGCAGCGTATGGTCGAAGTGGGCCGCACCCTGATGACCGACCCCCAACTCATCCTGGTGGATGAACCTACCGCCGGTCTGGCCAAAATGCTGTCGGCCGACGTTTACAGAATGTTGACCGATTTGCGTGACCGGGAAGGCCTGACCATCATCCTGGTCGATCAGGAAATTCGGCAGGCGCTCAAGATTGCCGATTACGTCTACGTGCTGGAGCTGGGGCGAAACCGGGTAGACGGTCCCGCCGCAGAATTCACCGACTTGAAAAAGGCCCTGTGGGATTGAGATTAAGATTATGTTCACCGGCAAAATTGAACTCGCGTTTCACCAACGCTTCAAAAATTCAATCTTAACTGTCGACTCCCACGTGGGAGGCGAACCGGCCCGGCTGGTGGTGGGAGGAACGCCCCCCATTCCCGGCCAAACTATCAACGACAAACGTCTGTTTTTTTCTGAAAATCTGGATGACCTTCGCCTGCGCCTCAGCCGCGAACCCCGGGGTCATCGCGATATGTTCGTCTCCATCCTGACCGAACCGGAAAGCGAAGAAGCAGCGTTTGGTCTCGTTTATATGGACGCCCGGCGTTATCCCTACCTGTGCGGCCATGCTACTATGGCCGCCGTGAGCGCCCTGATCGAACTGGGGCTTATCGAGGCCCACCTGCCGGAAACTCAGGTGATCGTCGATACCCCCTCCGGCCCCTGGCAGACCACGGCCCACGTGCGCCGATCCCCCCTTACTCCCCCCCCAACGTTGGGGGGGGACGGACATCGTTTGGTGGTAGACTCTGTGGCTATCCGGCCCGAAGTGGCCTTCGCTTATCAACTCGACCGCTGGCTCGATGTGCCTGGCCTGGGGCGCATCCAGGTGGACGTTTCCTTCACCGGTGGCTTCTTTGTGATGGTTTCCGCCGACCAGGTGGGCCTGGAGTTGACGGTAGAAAACACGCCTCGACTGGCTCGACTGGGGATGGCCATCATCGAGGCCGGTAATGCCCGGTTGAACGTACAGCATCCCCGGCGGCCCTACGTCAACACCATCGATGTGGTTGAATTTTTCGACCCGCGAGGACACGCCGAGGGACGGGGCAAGAATTTTGTCGTCCTGGGTGAAGGCCACGTGGACCGCTCGCCGTGTGGCACCGGTACCTGCGCCAAAATGGCCCTGCTTCACCGGCGGGGTGAGCTGGCCGTCGGGCAGCCGTTTGTCAATGAAGGACTGCTGGGCACCACTTTCGAGGCCCAAATCGTGCGCGAGACAACCGTAGAACACCTGCCGGCCGTCATCCCCGAAGTCAGGGGCGCGGCTTATATCACCGGCCTGCATCATTTTGCGCTGGCCCCGGAAGACCCCCTGCCGGAGGGGTTTTTGCTATAGTCAGTAATCAGTTATCAGTGGCAGAATACTGATCACTGAATACTGGTCACTGATAACCGGTCACTGACACAGGAGCATAATAATGCCCACTCTCATCCTTTACAACGGTAAGTTGACCACCCAGGACCCCGACTTTCCTCGCGCTACTGCCCTGGCCCTGTGCGAGGGGCGCATCCAGGCCGTTGGCAGCGATCCCGAAATTCGAGCCCTGGCCCGGCCCCACAGCCAACAGATCAACCTGGACGGCCGGCGCGTCCTGCCGGGCCTGACCGACGCCCACTTTCATTTTTACGACTGGGCCATACTCCGGCGAGGCGTCGCCCTGGCCGGAACCACCTCGCTGGCCGAAGTGCGCCAGCGGGTACAACAGGCGGTCCAGCGGGCCGGCCCCGGCCAATGGATTCTGGGGCAGGGCTGGAACCAGGACGCCTGGCCCCGGCCGCAACTACCCAGCCGGGCCGACCTGGATGACTTGACCCCGGACAATCCGGTCCTCCTCTGGCGCACCGATTTGCACCTGGCCTGGGCCAACTCACAGGCGTTGCGTGCCGCCGGGATTACGGCCGGCACGCCCGACCCAAAGATGGGCATCATCGACCGGGATGAGACCAGCCGGCCAACCGGGATTCTGCGCGAACTGGCCATCAACCCGGTTCGCCGGGCCGTTCCCCCCCCATCAGTCGCCGAAACCGACGAGGCGTTGCGCCAGGCCATCGCTGCTGCCCACCGGCTGGGTCTGACCGGTGTCCACGATATGCGGATTATGGGCGGCGAAGACGGCCCGCCCGCTTTCAGCGCCTGGCAGCGGCTGCGGGCGGCGGAAGGGCTCGATTTGCGGGTGTGGATGATGCTGCCCGGCGAACAGTTGGATGAAACCATTGCCCTGGGCCTGCGCACCGGCTTTGGCGATGACTGTCTGCGGATTGGCGGCATCAAGCTGTTTGCCGACGGCGCCACCGGGCCTCGCACGGCCTGGATGCTGGAACCCTTTGCCGACGCCGGGGCCGGCCTGCCCCTCAGGCCGATGCCGGAAATTGCCCGGATAGTTTCACGCGCCCATCGAGCGGGCCTGGCCACAACCACCCACGCCATTGGCGACCGGGCCATCCGCGAATTGCTCGACGTTTTCGCCGAGGTTCTGCCTCAACAGGCAAATCGCATCCGGCCGTTGGCCCCCCACCGCATCGAGCACGTGCAGCACAGCCATCCCGCCGATTTGAGACGCCTGGCCCCCCTGGGCCTGGTGGCCTCGGTGCAGCCGGTCCACGCGACCGACGATATGGCCATGGTCGACCGGGCCTGCGACGAGCGGGCGCAATGGGCTTACGCCTTCCGGGATTTGCTGGACGCCGGTACAACGCTGGCCCTCGGCTCTGATTGCCCGGTCGCTGCCCCCAATCCCTTCTGGGGTATTCACGCCGCCGTCACCCGCCGGCGCCGGGACGGGACTCCCGCCGGCGGCTGGCACCCGGCCCAGCGATTGACCGTGGCCGAAGCAGTGCGGGGCTACACGCTGGGAGCGGCCCACGCCAGCGGCCAGGTCGCTCACCAGGGCAGCCTGACGCCCGGCAAGCTGGCCGACCTGATTGTACTGGACCGGGACATCTTCGCCATCCCCCCGCAGGATATCCCCCACACAAAGGTCTGGCTGACCGTTTTCGATGACCGGATTGTTTTCCGGTTGGAGGAGTGATATACTGGGCGTACAGGGGATTGGATATTATGAAAGTATCGCTAAAACTTATAGCTACCTACCGCCAATATCTACCCCCCGGCGCTAACGGCAACGTTTACGAAACGGAAGTTCCGGCCGGGACCACAGCCAGGGAGTTGTTGGCTGAATTCGACATCCCACTCGGCGTAGCCAGTGTCGTCCTGGTCAACGGCCGCACGCCAGACCCAAATTACACGCTGGAAGAAGACGATGTTGTTTGCGCCTTTCCGGCGGTGGGAGGCGGCCAGTGATTTGCAGGTAGGGCACGCTTTACCAAATGAAAGGATTTAAAATCATGAATGGTTGGCATGGTAAAATCCTGAGAGTAGATCTGACAAATGAAAAGGTATCAGTGGAAACGGTAGACCCCCAGATGGCCAAAGATTTCATCGGGGGCCGGGGATGGGCCATTAAATACCTCTACGATGAGGTTGACCCCAGGGTTGGTCCCCTGGCCCCGGAAAACAAATTGATCTTTGCCACGGGGCCTTTGACCGCTACCCCGGCCCCCACCGGCAACCGCTATATGGTGGTCACCAAATCCCCCCTGACCGGCGCCCTCTCCAATTCCAATTCCGGGGGCGACTTTCCCACCTGGATGAAACGGACCGGCTTCGACCTGTTCATCTTCGAGGGGCGGGCCGAGCAGCCGGTCTACCTGTGGGTCAACGAGGAGCAGGCAGAAATCCGCTCTGCCGAACACCTGTGGGGCAAGAACGTCCATGAAACGGAGGATATTCTTTTGGCCGAGACCGATCCCAAGGCCAAAGTGGCCGCTATTGGCCCGGCCGGAGAAAACCTGGTCAAAATGGCCGCCATTATTAATGATAAGCACCGCGCTGCCGGACGCTCAGGCGTGGGTGCGGTGATGGGCAGCAAAAATCTAAAAGCGGTGGTCGTGCAGGGCAAACAAGACCCCGCTATGGCCGACCCCGATGGAATGAAATCCTTGAGCCGCACAATGAGTCTCGAGGTTGGTGGGGATGCGCAAAAAGGGGCCACGATGCGGGTATACGGCACATCCTACGTGCCCGATGTCACCAATGAATTGGGTATTTTGCCCACCTATAACGCCCGCACCGGCGTATTTGAAGGCGCGGAAAATATCAACGGCCCCACCCTCAACGAAAAATACCTTATCCGTCCAGTTCCTTGCTACCGCTGCACCCTTTCTTGCGGGCGGCTAACCGAGGTGAAAGACCCGGGCTTTGAAGGAAAGGGCGAAGGGCCTGAATATGAAACTATTGCCACGCTTGGCAGCTCCTGCGGTGTGGATAACCTGGGCGCTGTCACCAAAGCCAACTACCTGTGCAATGAGTTGGGCATGGACACCATTTCATTGGGGATGACCATTTCTTGCGCTATGGAAATGGTTGAGGATGGCGTCATCCCCGAAAGCGATGTGGGGCAGCCGCTTCGTTTTGGTGATGACAAGACCCTGGTTGAAATGGTCAGAAAGACAGCCTACCGCGACGGGTTTGGCGACGCGCTGGCCGAAGGCAGCTACCGGCTGGCCTCTAAATACGGGCATCCCGAATACTCTATTACGGCCAAAAAACTGGAATTTCCGGGCTACGACCCTCGCGGCGCCAAGGGCATGGGCTTACTATACGCCACCTCCAACATTGGCGCTTCTCATATGGCCGGTGACGTGGCCTATCCGGAAGTCTTTGGAGTTCCCAGGAAAATTGATTCTTTAGCCACCGCAGGCAAGGCGGCGCTGGTGGCCCTTTACACAGACGCCTTTGTGGTGATAGACGCGACCGGCGTGTGTGTTTTTGTCAGTGTTCGTTACATGTTCAACGGAGAAGTCAACTTGCTGCCCACCCGCCTGGCCCAATTGATGAATTTGACTACCGGCGCCGGCTACACCCCGGAATCGCTGCTGGAGGCCGGCGAGCGCGTTTACAACCTGGAGCGTCTCTTCTTGTTAAAGGCCGGCTTCAGCAAAGCCGACGATACGCTGCCCAGACGGATGCTGGAGGAACCGATGCCCGACGGCCCGGCCAAAGGCCACGTGGCCGATCTGGATAAAATGCTGCCCGAATTTTACCAACTGCGCGGGTGGGACAAAGACGGCGTCCCCACCGAGGCAAAATTGCGGGAGTTGGGATTGAGTAGGCATTAGAGATTAGAGATTAGAGATTAGAGATTAGAGATTGGCGATTAAGGATTGCTGCTTAATCTCCAATCTCCCAATCCCCTGCACTTCCCAAGGTTAACCAGGCTATGAAAGTAACCACGATGCGTGACGCCATCGCCGAACACGTCCGTGATGGCGATACGATTGCTATTGAAGGCTTTACCGCCTTTATCTGTTTTGCCGCGGGCCACGAGATCATCCGGCAGGGGCGGCGCGACCTGACGCTGTGCCGTATGACGCCTGATCTGATCTACGACCAGATGATCGCCGCCGGCTGCGCCCGCAAATTGGTCTTTAGCTACCTGGGCAACCCCGGCGTTGGCTCTTTGCATTGCATCCGGCGGGCCGTGGAAAAAGGTATTCCCCGCCCGCTGGAATTGGAGGAATATTCTCATTTTGGTATGGTCGGGCGCTATGCGGCCGGGGCCGCCCGGCTGCCCTTCTTTCCCCTGCGCAGTTACCTTGGCGCCGACCAGCCTCAGGTTAACCCGCTTATCAAATACATTGACGACCCCTACGGCGGCAGCCAGATCGCCGTTGTGCCGCCCCTCAACCCCGATGTGGCCCTCATCCACGCCCAACGCGCCGACGCCGAGGGCAATACCCAACTGTGGGGACTGTTGGGTATGCAAAAGGAGGTGGCCTTTGCCGCCAGACGGGTTATCGTTGTGGTTGAAGAGATTGTAGATGAGGCTGTCATTCGCAGCGACCCCAATCGCACGCTCATTCCCCACCCGGTTGTGACGGCGGTTGTACACCAGCTCTACGGGGCGCACCCCTCTTACGTGCAAGGCTACTATGACCGGGACAACGATTTTTATCTGAACTGGGATCGTATCTCCCGCGGTGAAGCCGCTGTTCAAGCCTGGCTGGATGAATGGGTTTACGGCGTTGATGATCACAGCGATTATCTGAAAAAGCTGGATGCGCAAGACCCTGAAATTTGGACTCGCCTGGCTCCGGGCGCGGCCCTCTCAGAGCCGGTTAATTACGGTATTTATGAATGAGGCAACAATGACTGACTACACCCCTACTGAACTTATGGTCGTCGCTTCGGCGCGGGCGTTGGCCGGCAAGAGGATTGTTTTTGTAGGCGTCGGATTGCCTAATATCGCCTGCAACCTGGCCCGCCGAACCGTCGCCCCCGACCTGGAACTGGTGTACGAGTCCGGCGTTTTTGGGGCCCGTCCGGCCCGGCAACCTCTGTCCATTGGGGACCCGACGCTGGTTAGCGGCGCAACCTCCGTCTGTTCTATGGTAGACCTGTTTATGAACTACCTGCAGGGAGGACGAATTGAAGCGGCCTTTTTAGGCGCGGCTCAAATCGATCGCTTTGGCAACCTCAATACCACCGTCATCGGCGATTACCAACGGCCAAAAGTGCGCCTGCCCGGCAGCGGCGGGGCCTGCGAAATCGCCCTGATGGCCCGGGAAATCCTGATTATTATGCCCCTCAGCCGGCGGGCCTTTGTGGACAAGATAGATTTTGTGACCAGCCCCGGCCACCTGACCGGCGGCGATGCCCGCGCCAGGTTGGGCAGCCACGGACAGGGCCCCACCACCGTGATCACCAACAAGTGTATCTTCCACTTCGACCAATCTACCAAAGAGATGACCCTGGCTTCGCTTCATCCCGGCGTCACCCTGGAAGAAGTTCAGGCTGAAGTTGGTTGGGAGCTAAAGATTTCTCCCGCTCTTGAAACAACCCAATCCCCTTCCTCCGAAGTTTTGCGTATCTTGCGAGATGAACTGGGGGGCGTTCGATAAATAGGCAGCGACAAAGAGGGCTTCGTTGGCCTTGGGGCTGCCATCATAAGCCAACAAGGCCCGGTCCAGGGGAGACCACCCCCCCGGCACGGCCAGCACCGGCCTGGGGCAGCGCCGGATCAAGGTTCCAAAGCCCGAAATCAAGCGATCACCCGGTTGAGGGCGGGGGAGATGGGAGAGACCAACCACAACTAAATCGGTCCACCGGGCCTGTTCGCATATCTCGCGGGTCACTTTCCCGCTTTTAACGGTCAAATCCCCCGCAATGTGGGCCATTTGACAGCGCTCTTCAAATTCGGCCTTGATCGCGTGAGCCGACTCTGTATCCTTTTGGCCGGTTGATGACAAGACGTGCAGACCATGCAGCCGGCCCCCTTCGCGTTGAGCGACGACCAGGGCTTGCCGAAAAGCTTGCCAGCCCGTATCCCCGCCACTGACGGGGATCAAGATGTCGCGAAACAACCCTTTAGCGTGAGGGGGGGTTCGCTGTTCTCGCCGCCACCTCCCCGGCGGCGGGCCGGCTTCCAGGGGATCGGGCGTTAAGGCGTCCAGCAACCTGGCCTTAACCCGGGCCACAACGCGCTCCGGTTTAGGGCTGAATTGGGTTACCAGGTCGTCGGCTACGATTTCGGGATCAACCTCCCTGCCCAACATCTCCTGCAATTCAGTTCGATGTGTGACTAACCAGGCATAAAGGTCGGTTTCGGTGCGCTGGGGAAAATGGCGCAAGAGACCCCGGTCCCGAATAAGCTGAATACCTGGCAGGTAAAGCGTATCATACCAGTGTTCAACCGCTTCTCGATCAGGGATGTCCTGGCCTTGCTGCTCGCCTAGCCAGCGGCGGTGGATTTCAATCTGCTCCTCGAGAATCCGATACTGACCGGGGACGGTCACACTCAAGTCGGCTTCTGGCCGAAGTTTGTTCAAGCGCGTGCGCTCCAGAAAGTCGGCATATCTGGCCTGGCAAATGAGTTCGTTGGGTTGAACCTCCGGCGAAAGGGGCACGTCGATTTGAATCTCGGTGACGTAGGCCGGAATATGGGTGTCGCCGCGCTGTCGGGCGATTGAGACCCGGTGGTTGCCGTCCAGGACAAAATATGCCTGGCCAATTTGGTAGACAATGATGGGTGGCATCTGGCCGAGTTTGTCTATCGCGGCTTTCACTTCGGCCCAACGTTGGGACCGGGTTTTTGAGCGGGGCAGAAAGCTGCGGGTAAAATCTGTGTAGCGGCCCACGCTGCCGACAATTGCGTCCAGCGGGATTTCCGCCAATCCCCGGTGTACCGGCTCACCAGCCTTCAACTGCTGACGGATGTCATCGTAGGCAAGGAGGCTGGCCGATTTGCGGGTCAGGTGAGCCATAAACATTTCCAAGACCGCGTGCTGGCGCGCCCGGTGAAAATCTCGTATCGCTGCGGTAAAAGTGGGTGAAGTTTTATCGATTTCCAACGTGCCGGCTCCAAGACTTGAGGAGGGGACGTGGGCAGATCAGGAGATTAAACCTGTCAGTCTCCAATCTCCTCGATAACCTCCAAAAACGACCTTATATCCACATTACCCCCGCTGCACACCACCGCCACGTTGCGGCCAAGATTGGACACCTTGCTATGCAGCAACGCGGCTATGCCGACCGCCCCGGCCCCCTCTAAGACCAGGTGATGCTCAAAAAAGGCAAAGGCCATGCCCGAGGCAATTTCAGCCTCCGAGAGCAAAACAACCTCATCAATGTACCCCTGCACCAGCCGAAACGTGTACTGATTATCCAGGCCCACGCCGCCCTGCAAACTATCGGCCAGGGTGGGTTCCTCCGGCATCTGGACGGGCTGACCGGCTTGCAGGCTGTGATACATCACCGCTGCCCGTTCCATTGAAATACCCACCACCCGAATCTTAGGGTTGGCCGATTTCAAGGCCAGGGCAATCCCGGCGATTAGCCCGCCGCCCGACAATGGGACCAGCGCGGTGTCAATCTCGGGCAATTCTGCCAATAGCTCCAGGCCAATGGTGCCCTGCCCGGCAATGATGAACGGATCGTCAAAGGGGGGGACCAGCGTGGCTCCGCGCTCTGCCTGGATTTGACGGGCACGGATTTCGGCCTCGTCCTGGCTTTGGCCGTGGATGACTATTTCAGCGTTGAGGCGTTGGAGGGCGTCAATCTTGTTCCGTGGGACTCGCTCAGAGAGGCAAACGGCGGCGCGGAGACCCAACTGGTCGGCTACGTAAGCCACCGCCCTGCCGTGGTTGCCGGTGGAGACGGTCACCACGCCCCGCCCTCGCTCCGCCGGGGTGAGTTTGAGGAGTTTGTTCGCGGCCCCTCGCACCTTAAAGGTGCCGGTTTCCTGGAGAGTCTCCAGTTTAAGATAGACCGGAGTCCCAAGCCGCTCGGTTAGGGATGTCGATTGAATTAAGGGCGTTTTTCTGGCGATGGGGGCAACAGTTTTTCGGGCTTGAAGAATGTCCTGTAAGGTGATACTTGGTAGCGACATTTGATCTCACAAATCGGCTCGTATCGTTCAAGGATTGTAGTGGGGAAAAAGCCAAAAAACCGAGTTTTCCAGAATGATTTGCCCTAAATCTGCCCACTATGTACCAGGTCAAATAAACTGCGCTTGGCCTGGGGGGCAAAAGTGATCAAAACATCGACATCACTGTTGGGAGTGAAATCATCGCGTAAAACCGAACCAAAAAGCGCAACTTCGGTAATCTGCCACTTCTGACAGAATTCGGTGAGTTGTTTATTGGTTAGAGAAAAGTTGGGCGGCACCTTTCTTGATTTACTCATCGCGAATCATTGTAGATTAAGCCTCTCCCAAAGTCAACTGTTGTTGAATTGCAATAAGTCAATCACCGCGCCCAAGACGATCCGGGCGCAGGTTAGCAGCGCATCGGCCTCGACAAACTCATCCGCTTGGTGGCAGACGCGGTAATCGCCCGCGCCGAAGTTCACCGTTGGGATACCGGCATCATAAATGAAGTTGCGGACATCGCTCCCATAGGGCACCGCCCAGATTTCCGGCTCCCTCCCGCCCACTTCTTTGATATTGTGCTTCAGAACTTCGATGAGAGGGGAGTCGAGCGGAGTTTCGACCGGTTCGTTCCACTCGATAAATTCCAGCCGATAGTCAAAAATCGGGGCTTCGGCCCTGAGCTTTGCCAGGATTTCTTGTAACTCTGCGCTGACCTGCTCGTAAGTCTCGCCGGGCAGCATCCGTCGGTCAACGACAAATTCGCAATGGCCAACTGTACTGTTATGGGCCTCACCGGCTTGCACCTGGGTAATCCGGCAGCTTGGACCGGGCGAGAGGGGGTGCGTTCGGACCGAGATTTGGCGGTGATAGTCGGCCAACGCCGCGGCCACTCGCGCAAAATGAACCATCACGTCGGGCGCATCAGGGGCAGCCAGGCCGCAATGCACCGACGGGCCGGCCAGAGTGATTTTGTGCCAGGTCACCCCCCGGCTGGCCGGTCCGATGCGCAAGTCGGTGGGTTCCAGCACAAGGGCGTAATCGCCGGTGTAGCCCTTTTTTAGCAAGGTGCGGGTTCCCGGTTCGTCCATCTCTTCGCCCATTGGCGCTTGAAGCATCAGTGTCCCTGGAAAGGCCG